>NZ_JAIWIH010000022.1:0-243796 GCF_052851135.1 Streptomyces sp. BRA346
GGCGTCCGGGATGGTTTCCTCGCGTTCGAGCACGCCGCCGGGCGGTTCCCACTTACCGTTGTCCCGTCGCTTGATCAGCAACGCACGGCCAGCGTCGTCAACGATGACTCCGGCGACGCTCACGGAGTGCGGGCGCTCAGTGCTCACGTTCCACGCACCTCTCGGCTGGCTAGGCTTTCCACCGTAGCAACACCGCTTAGCCGCTCGTCTAGATACCTAAAGGAGTATGTGCATATGCCTTCCCTGACCTCTGTTCTGGGTGTATTGGACCCTACGAGCGACCGGGCGGTGTTCCGGCAGATCGCCGACGCGCTGCGGGAAGCGATCGACAAGGGGCGTTTCCGGGAGGGCGACAAGCTGCCCTCGGAAACGGAGCTGGTGGAGCACTTCGGGGTGTCCCGGATGACCGTGCGCAACTCGTTGTCGCTGCTCCAGCAAGAGGGGCTGGTGGTCTCCGAGCATGGGAAGGGGGTCTTCGTCCGGCCACGGCCTCCCGTGCGGCGGCTGGCCTCGGACCGGTTCGCCCGGCGGCATCGGGAGCAGGGGAAGGCGGCCTTCACGGTGGAGGCGGAGGCTGCGGGGAGTCGTCCGGAGGTGGACGGCCTGGAGGTGAAGGAGGAGCGGCCTTCGCCGGACATCTCGGCCCGTCTGGGCTCGCCGCGCAAGGTGCTGGCCCGGCGGCGCCGGTATCTGCTGGATGGGCACCCGGTGGAGTTCGCCACCTCGTACCTGCCGCTCGACCTCGCCCGGAACACCCCGATCGCGCAGCCCAACCCCGGCCCTGGCGGCATCTATGCCCGGCTGGAGGAGCTGGGGCACCGCTTGGACCACTTCGATGAGGAGATCCGCGCCCGGATGCCCTCGCCTGCCGAGGTGCGGACGCTCCAGCTCGCGTCAGGTGTGCCGGTCATCCACCTGATCCGTACGGCCTTCGATGCTGAGGGGCGTGCGGTCGAGGTCTGCGACACCGTGATGGCCGCTGACGCCTACGTTCTGGCCTACCAGCTCCCCGCCACCTGACAGGCGGGCCGGATGGGGCGCGGCGGGCCCGTGCTGGGCCGCCTCTCTCAACTCGTATGCACGCAGGCGGATACTCGTATAGACGAGTGGGCGAGCTGTGTGGCATGGTGGTTCTCGTTCCCGCTCGTTCGGGTTCGACCACTGGTACTCATCTAGACAACTAGGTGGGTAGGTTGCGAGAGAAGGAGAAGCAAGTTGCGTTCCATCCGTGTCGAGACCTCCGGTGCCACGGTGCTGCTGACTGAGGCGCCGGAGCCCAAGGTCAGGGACCGGCAGACTGGCGAGATCGCCAAGGACGCGCAGAGCGGCGAGACCCTGATGCGGCTCGGCGTCGTCTACATCGACGGCGGGGAGTCCTCCCTGCTTCAGGTCACCGTGCCGGAGAGCGGGGTGACGGAAGGGCTGGCGCTCGGCTCGCCGGTCACGCTGTTTGGGCTGATCGCCCGGCCGTGGGAGACCGTGTTCAACGGGCAGCAGCGGCACGGCATCGCCTTCCGTGCTGAGGCCATCGCTCCGGCTGCCATGCCGGTGGGTGCGGAGGCCTGAGCCTGATGAACGACGTCATGACGTTGATGGAGGTGGGTGGTCCGGTCGCCGGAATGGTCGGCGGGGCCGCCTACCTCCGGGCCCGGCACCCGGCCGCGTACTGGTCCACGATCGGGATGCCCATCTCCACGGCCCGGCTGTTGGGCTCGTATGGGTCTGTCATGGATGCGTGCGGGCTGACCGTTCCGCCGTCCCGGCTGCGGGCTTGGGCGACACACGCGCTCACCCATCGGGAGGTGCGGCCGGTCCCGCCGCGTCGGGGGCTGATCCGTCCGACATCGACCGGTCTGCGGGTTCGGCTGCGGCTGGCACCGGGGCAGGAACCTGCGGACGTGGCTGCTTCGGCTGAACGGCTGCGGCATGCCTGGGGCGTTCACGGCGTGTACGTGGACGTGGTCAAGCCGGGGGTGGTCGAACTGCGGCTGATCGGCTTCGACGTGCTGCGGAAGGTACGGATGCCCCGGAAGGCGGCGGGTGACCTCCTCAAGGTGCCGGTGGCGCTGCGGGAGGACGCCACGCCGTTCGTACGGGACTACCGGGCCGTTCCGCATCAGCTGACCCTGGGCGCCACGCTGTCGGGAAAGTCCATGTTCCTGCGCCACCTGATATCCGGCCTGGCCCGGCAGCAGGTCGCGCTGGTCGGGATCGACTGCAAGCGCGGGGTGGAACTGGCGCCATTCGCCCCGCGACTGTCGGCGCTGGCCACCGACCCTGTGCAAGCGGCTGAGCTGCTGCCCGTGCTGATGGAACTGATGGAGGACCGATACGACCTGATCAAGAAGCGGCAGGGCATCGCCCCCAGCACGCCGGATGAAGAGATCACCTCTGACATCTGGGGCCTGCCGTACGAGGAACGGCCGGTGCCGGTGGTGCTGCTCGTGGACGAGGTGGCCGAGCTGTTCCTCGTCGCCACACGGAAGGATGAGGAACGGCGGGATGAGATGGTTACTCAGCTCATCCGGCTCGCCCAACTCGGCCGCGCGGCAGGCATCTATCTGGAGGTGTGCGGGCAGCGGTTCGGTGCCGAGCTGGGCAAGGGCGCCACTATGCTGCGGGCTCAGCTCACCGGGCGGGTCTGCCACCGCGTGAACGATGAAGCCTCCGCCAAGATGGCCTTGGGCGACATCGCCCCCGAAGCGGTCGGCGCAGCCTGCGCCATCGCACCGGAACGGCCCGGCCTCGCGGTCGCCGGAGACACTTCCGGCGGCTGGTCCCGTATCCGTCCGCCGTTCCTGTCGCTGGGTGCCGCTGCCGAAGTCTGCCGCGAGACCGTTCACCTCGTGCCGGACCTGCCCTCGCTCAAACCGTTCCGACCGGACGTGCCGGCCGTTCCGGTGAGCGCTTCGACGTCCCTGGTTAAGCCGCTCCCGGCCGCCGAGTAACCCACCCCCTCACGGTCGGCGCGACCGCACCGCGCCATGTCCCTACCACCGCCATGCCTGAAACCCGATTGGAGTCCCTGTGTCCCGTCCCACCATCTCCGAGGTCTCCGCGCTCATCGCCGACCTGGCCGACTTCCGCAAGTCCGGTGCGGGGGACCAGGCGGAGCTGATGACCCGCAAAGCCGATCTGCTGGAGCGCATCGCCGCTGCACAGCCCGAGGACATCGAGGCCGCTGAGGTTGCCACCGCCGCTCGCGCCCGTGCCGACGAACTCACGGCGGACGGCTGACCGGGCTGGAAGGAGTCCCTACCCATGCGCGCTCACCTGGCGCGGGTTGACGCGGTGCTGGTGCAAGCGGTCATCGCCGCTGCGCTGTCCTTCGCCCACCTGCATGACCTGGCCTCGGCGGCCGGACAGGACGGGTGGAAGGCGTGGGGCCTGGCGGCGGCTGCGGTCCGGGGCGTTCAAGGCGTCGGGCTGGTGCTGGTTCGTTGTCGCCCTGGCCGCGTCCCTCGGGGCCAACGTCGCCACCGCCGGACTGCTCGACCTGACCGACGTACCGGCCTGGCTGCGCATCCTCGTCGCCGGATGGCCAGCCGTCGCCTTCCTCGGCGGAACGCTCCTCGCCCACACCGCACCAGCGGCCACAACCGCGTCGGCTCCGGCCGGGCCGGAAACCGCGGCTCCTCCCATCGAACCGGAGCCCGAGCCAACGAAGGCTCCCGCACCGCACGTCCCGGCCGCGCTCGTCACCCATGCGCGCAAGCTCGCCGACGAACACCGCACCCGGACCGGCTCACCTATCGACACCGACACCCTGCGCGCCCGCCTCGGCGTCCCCGCGCCGCTGGCCGACGCCATCGCCACCCACCTCAAGTGATCAAGGAGACGACACCTGTGCGCCCCTCCACCCTGCACGCCCTCCAGCACGCTGCCGAACTCAACAGTCAGGGCCGGTTCATCGAGGCCGTGAGCATCGCCGAACCGGTCATCCTCGCCGCCGACTCTGAGGAATGCGCGGAGATCAGGCGTTGGCTGGCCGACCACCGCGACGACTTCACCGGCCGAGGGGAGAACGGCTGATGCCCGCGCCTCGCCGCTTCCGCAGCGTCATCCGTATCGGCCCGGTCCGCGTCGGCACCGCCAACGATCAGCGGGGCCGTGAGAAGCACACCGCCGTGTGCACCGCTCCGCGCTGCGACTTCTCCGCCGATTACGACACCCGCGCCGCCGCCGAGCTGGCCGCTCGTACCCATCGTTGCCCCGTCCGTTGAAAGGAGATCGTCCGTGACCGTCAGCCTGCCCCTGGTCTTCGTCCTCGGCGTCATCGCCTGGTTCGCGATCAAGTTCCTGGGCGTCCGCATGTGGGTCGCCGTCGTCATCGCGCTGTTCGGCTTTTGGCTCGCCCACACCGGCCTCGCGCCCTTCGTGGAGTCCGGTACGCGCTCCGGCGTCGACACAGTCAACCCCGAACACGACTAGACGAGTAGGTAAGAGGAGATCACTGTGTTTCGACCGAAGTACCCCGAAGCTCCCACACCGACGATCGTCCAGACACCCCCGGCTGCTCCGGCGGTCCAGCACAGCCAGGCTCCGGCCTGTGCCTGCCAGCACGCTCCTGCGGCTGCGCCGTGGCTCGGGCCCAGTGCCCGGACGGTCGGTGTCGTTCTCGCGGTCGGCGTCGTCGTGACCGCGCTCCTGGCGGCCGTCGTCGTCACGGCCATATCCGTCGCCGTGGCCGCCGTCGTCATGCGCTCGCTACTCACCAGCCAGCGCCACCGCTGACCCACAACGCACACGACTGCCGGGGCGGCCTCGATACCGCCAAGCATCCGCCGCCCCGGCAGCCCCACCCCTCGAAAGAGGTGACACCCATCATCACCCGCACCACCCCGCCACCGCTGCCCCAACTCGGCAACCTGGCGGCACTCGGCACCATGCCCGCACTCCTCCGCCAGCTCTCCGGCCTCGGCGGCTGCACCACCCCGATCCGCCTCGACGGCCACCGCACCGAACACCACGTCAACCGCGACACCGGCGAGATCGGCCGCATCCTCCGTCACCTGGACTCCACCGAACTGCCCGCCGGGCAACTCCTGGTCCGCTGCAACAACCGCCGCACCACCCGCTGTGCGGCCTGCGCCGAGACCTACCGCCGCGACACCTTCCACCTGATCACCGCCGGACTACGCGGCGGCAAAGGCACCCCGGAAGACGTCGCCACGCACCCGCGCGTCTTCGCCACCTTCACCGCGCCCAGCTTCGGCCCCGTCCACAACCGGCTTACCGGTCCGGCTGGCACGGTCCGTCGGTGCCGGTGCGGCGTCCGCCACGACCAGCAGGACGACGCCCTTGGCACGCCGCTCGCCCCGCACAGGTACGACTACGGATCCGCGGTGCTCTGGAACGCACACGCGGGCATGCTCTGGCGGCGGTTCTCTATCTACCTGCGGCGGGAGGTCGCCAAGCGGGCCGGACTCAGCCAACGAGCCCTCCGCAACCATGCTCGGCTGTCCTTCGCCAAGGTCGCCGAGTACCAAAAGCGCGGCGCCGTCCACTTCCACGCCGTGATCCGCATCGACGGTCCCGGCGGCGGTGACACCCCGCCTCCGGCCTGGGCCACGGTCGAGCTGCTGACCGACGCCATCCAGGCGGCTACGCCCAAGGCACAGGTTGCCGGGCCGGTCATCGACGGACGAGCCCACACCTTCGCCTTCGGCGGCGAGCTCGACGTACGGCCCATCCGGGGCGCCGACTTCAACGGCGACCAGGAGCTGACCGACCGGGCCGTGGCCGCATACATCGCCAAGTACGCCACCAAGGGCGCCGAGACCGCGACCGGGGCCCTGGACCGGCCGATACGGCTGATCGCCGAAGTCGCCCACCTCGACATCACAGAGCACGCCCGGCGGTTGATCCGCACCGCGTGGGCCCTCGGTGCGCGGAAGGACCTGGAACACCTCCGGCTCCGTGCCTGGGCTCACATGCTCGGCTTCCGGGGCCACTTCTCCACCAAATCCCGCCGCTACTCCACCACCCTCGGCGCACTCCGCGACGCCCGCGCCGCATGGCGACGCGCTCAGGCTGCGGCCGCCGAGCTGGAACAGGACGAGACCACCCTCGTCCTCGCCCACTGGGCCTACGCCGGAACCGGCCTCACCCCCGCCGAGGAATGGCTGACCGCCACCATCACCCCCGCCCCAGGAACAGAAGGAGAGCCCACCCATGGCTAGCCGACGCCTCGCTGTCGCAGAAGTGACCGCCGAGTCGCGTGCCTTGCCATCGCGGTACCTGACTCCTGAGGACCTGGTGGCGATGTTCGACCTGCCCAGCGTCGAGACGGTCTACCAGTGGCGTCGCAAGCGCACCGGTCCGCGCGGCTTCCGGGTCGGTCGGCACCTGCGCTTCGACCCCGTGGACGTCCGGGCCTGGGTCGAATCCCTGCGGGAAGGGGCTGCCGCCTGATGGCCGGGCATATCCAAGACCGCTGGTACACAACCGAGACCGGACCGGACGGGAAGGTACGCAAGGTCAAGACGGAGCGTTACGGATCGGGGCTCCGATACCGCGCTCGGTACGTCGGTCCGGACGGTACGGAGAAGTCCAAGAGCTTCCCCGACCGGCAGAAGCGGCTTGCCGATCAGTGGCTCGCCCACGTTGAGGCGGATATGGCGCGAGGGCAGTACATCGACCCCCGCGCCGCCCGGATCACGTTCCAGCAGTACGCCGAACGCTGGGTGACCACCCAGGGAGCCGATCCGAACACCCAAGCCTCGATGGCGTCGCAGCTTCGGCTGCACGCCTTTCCGTACCTGGGCACGCGCCCGCTCGGGTCCTTCCAACCAGCCCACATACGGGACTGGGTGCGTCAGCTCCAGGAGAACGGTGTCCGAGGGTCGTACGCGCGGACGATCTACTCCAACGTGCGTGCCGCTCTCAGCGCGGCCGTGGACGACGGACACCTTCCCCGGAACCCGTGCGCCGCTCGCTCGGTCCGGCCGCCGACGGTTGACGCCAAGCGTGTGATCCCGTGGACGTCGGAACGTCTCTTCGCCGTCCGGGAGGCCATGCCGGAGCGCTATCAGGCCATGGTCGATCTGGGCGGCGGCTGCGGGCTCCGTCAGGGCGAGATCCTGGGCGTGGCTGTCGACGCGATCGACTTCGAGTCGGACACGCTCCACGTGGTCCAGCAACTGAAGCTGAGCCGCAGCAAGGCCGTGTTCGCTCCGCCCAAGGGCGGCAAGCTCCGGGACGTACCGCTGCCCGGGCCGGTCGCCGACGCGCTCCGGGAGCACATGGAGCAGTTCCCGCCGGTCGAGATCACCTTGCCGTGGAAGGTGGCGGACGGTCCCCCGGTGACCAAGCGGCTGATCTTCACTGGGCCACGTGGTGGGCACGTCTGGCGTACGTCGCTCAACGAGGAGGCGTGGAAACCCGCGCTCGCTGCGGCTGGAGTCATCCCGGTGCCGGGGCGGGGCCAGCCGTACGCCGAGTCCCGCGAGAACGGTATGCATGCCCTCCGGCACTTCTACGCCTCCGTCCTCCTGGACGCTGGGGAGAACATCAAGGCACTCGCCGAGTACCTGGGCCACTCTGACCCTGGCCTGACGCTCCGCGTGTACGCGCACCTGATGCCGTCGAGCCAGGAGCGGACTCGTAACGCTCTGGCTGCGGCGTTCGCAAATAACTCGCCCCAATAAGAGTCACGGAGCGGGTTCCACTGTCGATGCAAGGCTAATAAATAGAGCCAGATCAGTGAGCGCCGATAGCGAGACTACATAGCGGAAGACAATAGATTCGCCAATAGTTAGCAGATTAGATTGGTGAAATAGTTAACGGGCTGGGCTCCCGCGAGTGCCCCAAGGGACCTTTCAGCGGGCGACCATGAGGGGTGCGACACACAGGGAGTACCGCCTGATGGCACATCAAATGCCCTGTGCCGGGCTATGCTTGACCGCGCCGCGGTCAAGCATAGCCCGGCACAGGGCATTCCCCCGCTCGACTAACGCCGCCTTCGCTGGACGCTTGCGTTGCAGTCAGCCGCAGCACGTGTGGCACATCGAGCGCGAGGCCCCCAGGGGGAATCACATAGTCCATATCGCCTCACGATGGCAATTTGCATTGAGGCGCTTTCTCTCAATAAAGTGCGCATGCATTTCAGGGCCGCTCCCGGTGCAGGGGAACGGCCCATCCCATCAATGCACTGCGGTAGAGCACTCAACGGGAGGAACCATGCTCGCACGTCCGTGTCTCACCATCACCATCACCCCGAACCCGGCGCCGCTGCCACTGCTCGGCTGCGGTGTGGCTTTGCTGCCCTTCTGCTCCCAGGTTCCGGAGACCGCCGCATACGCCGTGGGGTTCCTGGTCGCCTTCAGGCTGCGCGTCCGGCTGGTACGCCCGCCGTTTCAGGCCTGACGGCCCAGGGACGGCCCGGGTGCAGCAGTAGGCCCCCTACTCACGTGAACGACGCAGGTAGGGGGCCTGGCGGGGAAGATTACTTCTTCTTGCCCTGGTTCTTGACCGCCTCGATCGCGGCCTTCGCGGCCTCCGGGTCGAGGTAGGTGCCGCCCGGGTTGGTGGGGCGGAAGTCGGCGTCGAGCTCGTAGGAGAGCGGGATGCCGGTGGGGATGTTGAGGCCCGCGATGTCGGCGTCGGAGACACCGTCGAGGTGCTTGACGAGGGCGCGCAGGGAGTTGCCGTGGGCGGCGACGAGGACGGTGCGGCCGCTCAGGAGGTCGGGGACGATGGCGTCGTACCAGTACGGGAGCATGCGGACGACGACATCCTTGAGGCACTCGGTGCGGGGGCGCAGCTCCGGGGGGATGGTGGCGTAGCGCGGGTCGTCGCTCTGGGACCACTCGGCGCCGTCCTCGAGCGGGGGCGGCGGGGTGTCGTACGAGCGGCGCCACAGCATGAACTGCTCCTCGCCGAACTCGGCGAGGGTCTGGGCCTTGTCCTTGCCCTGGAGGGCGCCGTAGTGGCGCTCGTTGAGGCGCCAGCTGCGGGCGACCGGGATCCAGTGGCGGTCGGCGGCCTCCAGGGCGAGCTGCGCGGTGCGGATCGCGCGCTTCTGGACGGAGGTGTGGACCACGTCGGGGAGCAGGCCGGCGTCGCTCAGCAGCTCACCGCCGCGGACTGCCTCCTTCTCGCCCTTCTCGTTGAGGTTCACGTCCACCCAGCCGGTGAACAGGTTCTTCGCGTTCCACTCGCTCTCGCCGTGGCGGAGGAGGATCAGCTTGTACGGTGCGTCGGCCATGCGGTCGAGCCTACTGGACGGGTTCGGGGCGGTCGCTTGACGGACCTGGTCAATTGAGTGGCGAGCGAGGGGTGAGCGGTCGTAAGTTGCGGATGCCGCTAGCGCCTCTTACATGGGGGCGCGTGACCGTGGGGGGTTCGCGATGTCCGTCGCCGGGTGGAGATTGGCTGCGAAGGAGAGCGTTTCGGGGTTGCCCCGGGCGTTCTGGTGGTTGTGGACGTCCACGCTGGTGAACCGGCTGGGCGGATTCGTGGCCACCTTCCTTGCCATGTACCTGACCGTAGAGCGCGGTTACTCGGCGACCTTCGCCGGGCTCGTCGGGGCGCTGCACGGGCTGGGCGGGGCGGTGTCGGCGGTGGTCGCGGGGGTGCTGACCGACCGGCTGGGGCGGCGGCCCACGCTGCTGGTGGCACAGGCGTCGACGGCGGTCACGGTGGCCGTGCTGGGCTTCGTACAGGATCCGGTGGCGATCGCGGCGGTGGCCTTCCTGGTGGGCATGACGACCAACGCGTCGCGGCCCGCGGTGCAGGCGATGATGGCCGACATCGTCGCCCCCGAGGACCGGGTGCGGGCGTTCTCGCTCAACTACTGGGCCATCAACCTGGGCTTCGCGTTCTCCGCGATGGCGGCGGGGCTGATCGCCCGGAACGGCTATCTGACGCTGTTCCTCGCCGACGCGGGGATGACGCTGCTGTGCGCGCTGATCGTCTTCGCCAAGCTGCCGGAGTCCCGCCCGGAGGGCGAGAGCACCGGGCGCGGGGCGGGCGGTGAGGCGGTCGGGCTCGGGACGGTGCTGCGGGACCGGCGGTTCATGGCCCTGGTCGCGCTGACGTACCTGCTCGCGACCCTCTTCCAGCAGGGCTACGTGGCGCTGCCGGTGGCGATGGGCACGGACGGGCTGTCCAGCGCGGACTTCGGGCTCGCGATCGCGACCAACGGGGTGCTGATCGTGGTCCTCCAGCTCCCGGTCACGCGGCTCATCGAGCACCGGGACCCGGCGCGGCTGCTGGTCATCGCCTCGCTGCTCACCGGGTACGGCTTCGGGCTCACCGCCTTCGCCGGGTCGGTGGGGATGTACGCGCTGGCCGTGGCCGTCTGGACGCTCGGCGAGATCATCAGCTCGCCGACCCAGATGGGGCTGGTCGCCCGGCTCTCACCGGTCCACGGGCGGGGCCGCTACCAGGGCATGAACGTGCTGGCGTGGTCGCTCGCCTCGCTGACCGCGCCGCTGGCGGGCGGCGCCGTGATCGACCGCTACGGGGCGCCCACGCTGTGGGCGGCGAGCGCGGTGGTGGGCACGGTGGCCGCGGTCGGTTACGCGGTGCTGGGGCGGCGGCTCCGGGCCGAGGACCAGGCGGAAACGGTGGAGACGGTGGAGGCGGTGGAAGCGGCGGGGACGAAGGGCGCGCAGGTGGAGTGCGCGCGGGTCGAGGGCGCGCAGGTGGAGGGCGCGCGGGTCGAGGGCGCGCAGGTGGAGGGCGCGCAGGTCGAGGGCGCGCAGGTGGAGGGCGCGGTGGCGGGCTGATCGCCGGGGTCGTACGGGCGCGGTGCGCGGGGCGGGGTCCGCGCACCGCGCCCGTACGTCACCGCAGCGCGCGCTGCGCCTCGTACAGGTTGCGCGGGTGGACCGCCTCGGGGTGGCCGTAGGACTCGATACGGGAGTGGAGCGGACCGCTGAAGTCCGGTACGTCGATCTGGCCGAACTCCCGGACCTCGCTGATGCCGACCGTCGCGCTGTACGGGGCGATTCCGTCGATCTTGACGCAGCCCGCGCGCTGATTGGTGACGGTGACGTTCCAGTGGGTGAACCGGGCGCCGTACAGCGGGCCCGCGACCGCGTCGCCGCCGTGCGCGCCGGTGTTGTCCACGGTGATCTGGGTGCGGACGTTGGCGAACGGCATGCCGCGGTGGGTGTCGAAGGTGCCCATCTCCATCCGGCCGCGTGACCAGACGTTGTAGCTGGACAGGCCCTCGACGTTGATGCCGTGCAGCTGTGTCCCGGCGGGCGCGGGCACGGTGCGCCGCGCGAGGACGAAGTCCTCGACCAGGTTGTCGTGCGAGCCCTCGCGGCAGCAGTACGGATGGTGGCTGCCGCGGCCCGAGACGGTGACCCGGCGCAGGGTGCACGCCTTCGCGGCGACGAGCAGGAAGCCGTTGTCGACGTTGTTGACGGTCACGTCGTCGACCCAGCAGTCCCACGCGCACTGGAGCGCGACGCCGTTGTAGCCCTTGTCGAGCAGGTGCGGAGCTTGTGGCGTCGCATCGAAGTCCAGGGTGAGGCCCTCCACCCCCGAGCCGGTCACCGGCCGGACGAGGGTGGTGAACCGCGGCGTCCAGGCGGGCCGGGCGTCGAGCGGCAGCGGACGGTCCAGGGTCACCCGGCGGCGGCGCCGGTCGACGGCGGTGATGCGGCAGGGCCATTCGTACGGGACGTACGAGGTCAGCTTGGTCTTGTCGGCCCATGGATACCCGGCGGCGCCCGCCACGTCCCCGGCCATGTGCTGGAGCAGGGAGTGCGTGCCGTCGTCCGCGAGCTGGAACAGCACCCGGTCGCCGCGCCGGAGGGCGGCGGTGCTCTCGACGGGCACGGTCCAGTCGCCGCACCGGGCGGGGCGGTCGACGGCGGTCAGCGTGCGCCACTCGTCGCGCCGGTTGCCGGTCCAGCCCTCGAACGGCCACGCCTGGGCCCTGATCGCGGCGGTGAGGGAGCGCCAGCGGGCGTCCGGACACACCCAGATGAGGCCACCGGCCCAGGACCAGGACGACTTGGTGCCGCCGTACCGGCTGCCGTACGGGCCGATCAGCTCGGTGAGGTTGCGGGTCGCGTGCAGCGTGGTCCGCCCGCTGCCCGCGCCGCGCAGCACGACGTTGTCGTGGCCGATGCGGATGATGCCGTCGACGCGGTACGTCCCGGGCGGCACCACCACCGTGCCGCCGCCGCGCCGCCCGACGGCCTCGATGGCGCGGTTGATCGCGGGGGCGGCGTCGGCCGAGCCGTCGGGCCGGGCGCCGTAGCGCCGCACATCGGCGGCGACCGGGTAGCGGGGCGGCGCGGCGCGCCCGCCGCGGAATCCGGCGCGGCCGACGTAGGGGATCTGGGGGTGGCGGTACGGGTCGGCGCGGAACTCGCGCCACAGCCCCGCCGATGGTCCCGCCGCGGCCGCGGGTGCCGCGCCCAGCACACCCGCCGCGGTGCCCGCGGCCACCCCCGCCGCCGCGCCGAGGACCGTGCGTCTGTCGATTTCCCTGTCCATGAGGCCCACACCTTCCATGGATGTGAACGTCGTTCAGATGAGCGACGGGCGTGAGCATGCCACGGCAACCCTCGGCGCGGAAGGGGTCGGGACGAAGCCGGTCATTCGGACCGGAGGACGGTCACTCGGCGGTGACGTCGCGGGTCAGGTTGGTGAATGCCTCGAGGTTGCGGGTGGATTCGCCGCGGGAGGTGCGCCAGGCGTACTCCTTGCGGATCGCGGTCGCGAAGCCCATCTCCAGCAGGGTGTTGAAGCTGCCGTCCGCGTTCTCCAGCACCGTGCCCAGCAGGCGGTCCAGCTCGTCCGGGGTGACGGCGGCGAGGGGGAGGCGGCCCACCAGGTAGATGTCGCCGAGCTGGTCGATCGCGTAACTCACCCCGTACAGGCGGGTGTTGCGCTCCAGCAGCCAGCGGTGGACGGCCTCGTGGTTCTCGTCCGGGTGGCGGACGACGAAGGCGTTGATGGAGAGCGAGTGGCGGCCGACCCGCAGGGAGCAGGTCGTCGACAGCTTGCGGGTGCCGGGGAGCTTGACGACGTACGTGCCGTCCTCCGGGCTCTCCCACTCCAGCTCGGCGTCGTTCAGCGTGCGCTCGATGACGGCGTGGGAGTCGGCCTGGGGGGTGGTGTCAGCCATGGGCCGATCGTAGGCGACGCCGCCCACGCGGCGCGGCGGCGCGGACCACGGCAGCCCGCGAAGCACGGCGCGCCACGGCGGCGAACCAGGTGTCAGCCGTTGGCCGCTCGCGGGAGACGCCGCTCGCGCATCGCGTCCGTGTAGACCTCCGCCGTCGCCGCCGCGGCCGTGTCCCAGCCGAAGGACTGGGCGTGGCGGGCGGCGGCCGCACCCATGCGGGTCGCGCGCCCCGGGTCGTCCGCGAAGGGACGCAGGGCGCGGGCGTAGTCGGCGGGGTCGTGGCCGTCGATCAGGGTGCCGCTCACCCCGTCCCGTACCGCCACCGGAAGGCCGCCCACCGAGGCCGCGACGACCGGGGTGCCGCAGGCCTGGGCCTCGACCGCGACCAGGCCGAACGACTCGCTGTACGACGGCATCACCAGCACCGAGGCCGCCCGGTACCAGTCCGCCAGCTGGTCCTGCGCGACCGGTGGCTGGAAGCGGACGACGTCGCCGATGCCCAGGCGCGCCGCGAGCTTGTGCAGCCGCTCGGGCTTCGCGAGGCCGGTGCCGCTCGGCCCGCCCACCACGGGGACGACGATCCGCTCGCGCAGCGACGGCTGCTCCTCCAGGAGGCGGGCGACCGCGTGCAGCAGGATGTCCGGGGCCTTCAGCGGCTGTATGCGGCCCGCGAAGAGGGGGATCAGCGCGTCGCGCGGCAGCCCGAGCCGGGCCCGGGCGGCGGCGCGGCCGTCGGCGGGGCGGAACCGGTCCAGGTTCACCCCGGGGTGGACGACGGCGACCAGGTCGCGGTCCGCCTCGTAGTGGCGCACCAGCTCCTCCGCCTCCTCGGCGGTGTTCGCGATCAGCCGGTCGGCGGCGCTGACGATCTGCTGCTCGCCGATGACGCGGGCGGCCGGTTCGGGGGTGTCACCGGCGGCGAGGGCGGCGTTCTTGACCTTGGCCATGGTGTGCATGGCGTGGACGAGCGGCACCCCCCACCGCTCGGCGGCCAGCCAGCCGACGTGGCCGGAGAGCCAGTAGTGGGAGTGGACGAGGTCGTAGTAGCCGGGCCGGTGCCCGGCCCACGCCTGCATCACCCCGTGCGTGAACGCGCACAGCTGCGCCGGAAGCTCCTCCTTGGCCAGCCCCTCGTACGGGCCCGCGTCCACGTGCCGCACGAGCACGCCCGGCGTCAGCTCGACGGTCGGGGGGAGCGTGCCGGTGGTGGCCCGCGTGAAGATCTCCACCTCGATGTCGATGGCGGCGAGGCGGCGGGCCAGCTCGACGATGTACACGTTCATGCCGCCCGCGTCGCCGGTGCCCGGCTGGTGCAGGGGCGAGGTGTGCACGCTGAGCATGGCGATCCGCCGTGGTCGCCGTAGGTGTGCGAGGCGCCGAAGGCGCTGGTGGGACGGGCCGCCGAAGGGCGTATGGGACCGGCCACGCAGGCCGAGCCGGGACGCGTGCTGGCTCACCGCGCGATACCTCCTTCTTCGGGGCGAGCTTTCTCTCCCTGCTTCCCCTCTCAGCCCACAACATCGGAACCAGCCATTCCCATTTCCGTTTTGCCAAAGTGTGACGTTCGGGATTCGTCCAGAGGTCCCCTGGAGGTGGCTGCGTGGTCGGGGCGCGGTCACGCACCCCCTAGGCTGCTCGCCATGTCTGCCCGCGTGCCTCCGCCGATCCGCCCCATCGGAACGGCCACCCGCGGGACCACCAACCCCAACCGGCTGCGGCGCATGGACCGGTGGATCGCCGCCGTCCACGGCACCGCGCTGCGGCGCGCCGAGACGGCGGTGGCCGTCGACCTCGGGTACGGGGCCGCGCCCTGGACCGCCGTGGAACTGCTGCACCGGCTGCGGACCGTACGGCCGGGGGCCCTCGTGGTCGGGGTGGAGATCGACCCGGCGCGGGTCGCCGCCGCGCGACCGTACGAGCGGGACGGGCTCGCCTTCGCGCACGGCGGGTTCGAGGTGCCGCTGCCGGGCGGGGTGCGGCCCGTGCTCATACGGGCGGCCAATGTGCTGCGGCAGTACGACGAGGACGAGGTCGCCGACGTCTGGCGGCGGCTGTGCGCCCGGCTGGCGCCCGGGGGCGTGCTGGTGGAGGGGACCTGCGACGAGATCGGGCGGCGGCACGTCTGGGTCGCGCTCGGCCCGGCGGGCCCCCGTACGGTCACCTTCGCCGCCCGGCTCGGGTCCCTGGAACGCCCCTCCGACCTGGCCGAAAGGCTCCCCAAGGCGCTCATCCACCGCAACGTCCCGGGCGAGCCGGTGCACACCTTCCTCCGCGACTTCGACCGCGCATGGGCCGCGGCCGCCCCCTACGCGACGCTGAGCGCCCGCCAGCGGTGGATCCGCAGCGCCCAGGCGCTGCGCGCGGCGGGCTGGCCGCTGACGGACGGCCCCCGGCGCTGGCGGCAGGGAGAGGTCACGGTGCGCTGGGAGGCGGTGGCCCCGCGCGGGGCCTGATCACACGGACCCGGGCGGGCCCCGGGTCAGGGGGCTTCGCGGGAGCGGGTGAAGACGCGCTCGCGCGCCTCTTCCGTCGCCGTCGCCACCGCGCCCATCAGGACCGCGTCCTCGCCGAGGGTGCTGGCGCGGACCCTCGGGCGCAGGGGGCCGATCCGGTGGAGGGTCGTGGTCACCGGGCGCAGCAGCAGGTCCGCCCCGCCACCGAGGCCGCCGCCCAGGACCACCAGGTCCGGGTCGAGTACGGCGGCGACGGCGGCGATCACATGGGCCAGCCGCTCCGCCTCCTGCCGTACGGCCGCCACCGCCGGTTCGACGCCGTCCCGGGCCGCGTCGAAGACGTCCTTGGCGGAGCCGGGACGGGCCATGCCCCGTTCGCGCGCGGCCCGGACGACCGCGCCGCCCGCCACCGCGTCCTCCAGGTCCCGCCCCCCGCTGGGCAGCGTCGGCAGGAAGCCGATCTCCCCCGCCGCGCCGTGCGCGCCCGTGAAGAGGCGGCCGTCGGCGACGACGCCCATGCCGAGGCCCGTGCCGACCATGACGAAGACGAAGAGCCTGCTGCCCCGTCCCGCGCCGAAGGTGTACTCGCCGAGCGCGGCCAGGTTGGCGTCGTTGTGGACGGACAGCGGCGTGCCCAGTTCCTCGCGCATCCGGTCCAGCAGTCCCGCCCGCCCCCAGCCGGGGAGGTTCACCGCGTACCGCACCCGGCGCCGCTCCGGGTCGTACACGCCGGGCGCGCCGACGACCGTGTGCGCTACCAGCGCCGGGTCGACCCCGGCGTCCGCGACGACCCGGCGGGCGGCGGCGACGGTGAGGTCGGCCATGGCGGCGGCGCTGCGGCCGCGGTTGCGGACGTCGGACCGGGCGACGACGGTCCCGTCCAGGTCGGCGGCGGCCACCCGCAGCCAGGAACGGCCGATGTCCAGGCCGAGGACGTAACCCGCGGTGGGATCCGGTTCGTACAGCACCGCGACCCGCCCCCGGTCCGGCGGCGCCTGCCGCCCCGCCTCGCGGACGAGCCCCGCCTCCTCCAGGGCGGCGAGCGCGGTGGAGACGGTCGGCTTGGACAGGCCGGTGTCGCGGGCGAGCTGGGCGCGGGAGGCGGGTCCTTCGGCGCGGAGCCGGGCGAGGAGGAGGCGTTCGTTGTTGCTGCGCAGCCGCTGCCGGTTCCAGCGGCGGGCGTCGTCACCGGCCACATCGGTCATCGCGACGCCTCCCCGTCCAACCCTTGACGGCATCAAGTAAGGCTCCTTAACTTAATCCATCCTACGGAGGTGGACATGTCCAGCACCGAGGGCGGCTTCGTCCGCCGCATCGGCCTCTTCCAGGCCACCGCCATCAACATGAGCCAGATGTGCGGCATCGGGCCGTTCGTCACCATCCCGCTCATGGTCGCCGCCTTCGGCGGGCCGCAGGCCGTCATCGGCTTCATCGCGGGCGCGGTGCTCGCCCTCGCCGACGGGCTGATCTGGGCGGAGCTGGGCGCCTCGCTGCCGGGGGCCGGGGGCAGTTACGTCTATCTGCGCCAGGCGTTCCAGTACCGCAGCGGCAAGCTCATGCCGTTCCTCTTCGTCTGGACGGCGATGCTGTTCATCCCGCTGATCATGTCCACGGGCGTGGTCGGCCTCGTGCAGTACCTGGGCTATCTGTGGCACGGCATGAGCCAGACGCAGGGGGATCTGGTCGGGCTCGGCGTGGTCGCGCTCGTCGTCGGGCTGCTGTGGTGCGGGGTCGAGCACATCGCGCGGATCACGGCCGTGATGTGGTGCGTGATGATCGCCTCGGTGGTGCTGGTGATCGCCGCCGCGTTCAGCCACTTCGACCCGGGGCAGGCGTTCACGTACCCCGCGGGCGCCTTCGACCTGGGCAGCGGCGCCTTCTGGACCGGCTTCGCGGCCGGGCTGACCATCGGCATCTACGACTACCTCGGCTACAACACGGCCGCGTACATGGGCGCCGAGATCAAGGACCCCGGCCGCACCCTGCCGCGCGCGATCGTCGCCTCCATCCTCGGCATCATGGGCATCTACCTGCTGCTCCAGATCGGCACGCTCGGCGTCGTCGACTGGCACCGGATGCTCGACCCGAACTCGGTGGCGTCCCGGTCCGTCGCCTCCGCGGTGCTGGAGGAGACCTGGGGGAAGGGCGCGGCGGACGTCGTCACCGTCCTCATCCTCATCACCGCCTTCGCGTCCATCTTCGCCGGGCTGCTGGGCGGATCGCGGGTGCCGTACGACGCGGCCCGCGAGCGCGTCTTCTTCCGCCCGTACGGCACGCTCCACCCGCGGCACCGCTTCCCGGTGCTGGGGCTGGCGACGATGGGCGTGGTGACCGCGGCCGGATTCCTCATCGGCCGCCACACCGACCTCGCCACGCTCATCCAGCTGCTGACGACGGTCATGGTGATCGTGCAGGCGCTGGCCCAGGTCCTCGCCGTCACCGTGCTGCGCCGCCGCCAGCCGGCGCTGCGGCGGCCGTACCGGATGTGGCTCTATCCGGTGCCGAGCGTGGTGGCGCTGGTGGGCTGGCTGGTCATCTACGGCTACGCGGACAAGAACTCCCCCGGGCGGCACCCCATCGAATGGTCGCTGGCCTGGGTCGCGGCGGGGTGCGTGGCGTTCCTGCTGTGGGCGCGGGCGGAGAAGGTGTGGCCGTTCGGCCCGAAGGAGATCAGCGAGGAGTACGCGAACGGGGGCGACCCCGACGCCGCGGACGCGCGGGGCGGCGCGGCCGCGGTGTGACGGCGGGGGCGCGGGGATCAGGCCCGGGGCGCGGAGTTCAGACGCGCGCCCCCGCCTCCAGACCCGACTCCGCCTCCAGACCCGCCCCCGCCTCCAGACCCGCCTCCGCGTCCAGACCCGCCGCCAGGGCCCGCAGCGCCTTCTCCGACGCGGACCCCTTCTCCACCGTGTACGTGCACAGCACCTGCCCCGGGTCCGCGGGCAGCACCAGCGCCTCGAACGTCACCACCAGGTCCCCCACCTCCGGGTGCCGGTACCACTTCGTACCGCGCATCCGCTCCTGCACCGCCTGCGCCTCCCAGCTCTGACGGAACTCCTCACTCCGCTCCCGCAGCTCATGAATGACCTGGCACAGCCGTGCGTTGCCCGGGGTCCGCCCGATCTCCGCGCGCAGACTGGCCACCGTGTCGTCGGCGACCTCGGACCAGTTCGGGTGCAGCTCCCGCGTCCGGGGGTCGAGGAAGATCAGCAGGGCGCCGTTGCGCTCGTCCTCCGGCAGCGCGGCGAAGTCGACACCGATGCGGCCGCCGAGCCGGTTCCAGGCCAGGACGTCCATGCCCGGGCCGAAGACGAAGGCCGGAACCATGCCGTCGCCCATCGCCTCCAGCAGCCGCAGGATCTCCGGCCGCACGCGCGGGCGCGGGCCCGCGTCCACCCGGCCGTGCCGCCGCGGCAGGGTGATGTTGCGCAGATACGTGTGCTCGGACGGGGTCAGCCGCAGCGCCCGCGCCAGGCCGTCCACGACGGAGTCCGAGACGGCGGGGGCGCGGCCCTGCTCGATGCGGGTGTAGTAGTCGACGCTGATCCCTGCGCGCTGCGCGACCTCCTCGCGGCGCAGGCCCCGCACCCGGCGCCGGACGACGCCCTCCGGCAGCCCCACGTCGGCGGGGTCGAGCGCGGCGCGGCGCGCCTTGAGGAACGCCTTGATCTCCGGTTCGGAATGGCCCATCGGTCCATTATCCGGGTGGTTCCGGCAGACCCAGGTTGGATCGGGCCTGGTCCGGTACTCGTCGGCGGCGGAGGCTGTGTCCAGTTGCTCCGAACCCCGAATCCCGAACCCACCGGAGCACCCAGCGGGAGGCATACCCATGAAGCGCAGGATCCTCGGCGGCACCGGCATCTCGGTCAGCGAATACGCCCTGGGCGCGATGATGTTCGGCGCCGTGGCCAACCGGGACCACGACGACTCGGTACGGATCATCCACCGCGCCCTCGACGCGGGCATCAACTTCCTCGACACGGCCGACATCTATTCCGCGGGCGAATCGGAGGAGATCGTCGGCAAGGCCCTCAAGGGCCGCCGAGAGGACGTCGTCCTGGCGACCAAGGCCCATGGCTCCATGGGCGACGACGACAACCACAGCGGCAACTCACGCCGCTGGATCACCCGCGAGATCGAGAACAGCCTGCGCCGCCTCGGCACGGACTACATCGACCTGTACCAGATCCACCGCCCCGACCCGACGACCGACGTCGACGAGACGCTGTCCGTCCTGTCCGACCTGGTCCGGGCGGGCAAGGTGCTGGCCGTCGGGTCGTCCACCTTCCCGGCGGAGCAGATCGTGGAGGCCCAGTGGGTGTCGGAGCGGCGCGGTCACGTCCGGTTCCGCACCGAGCAGCCGCCGTACTCGATCCTGGCGCGGAGCGTGGAGGCGGCCGTGCTGCCGACCGCGCAGAAGTACGGGATGGGCGTGCTGAGCTGGGGCCCGCTCTCGGCGGGCTGGCTCTCGGGCCGCTACACGAAGGCGTCCGACATCGACCTGGCGGGCGGCGGCCGGGCGGCGCTGGAGCAGTTCAAGTTCGACCCGTCGCGGCCGGAGAACGCCCGCAAGCTCGAGGCCGTCGGTGAGCTGAGCAAGCTGGCCTCCGACGCCGGGCTGTCGCTGCCGCACCTGGCCATCGCGTTCGTACGGGCCCACCCCGCCATCACCTCGGTGATCATCGGGCCGCGGACGATGGAGCAGCTGGAGGACCTGCTCGCCGGGTCCGAGGTGGAGCTGAGCGCGGACGTCCTGGACCGGATCGACGAGATCGTGCCGCCGGGCACCGACCTCAACCGGGCCGACAGCTACTACGTGCCCCCGGCCCTCGCCGACAAGGCCCTGCGGCGGCGCTGACACCGCTGGCACGGGCCGCTCAGGACGCGTCCAGCGCGGTGAGCAGCGCGTCCACGAGGGTGCGGTCGTGGTCGTAGGTGAGGCGGCTGCGGGCCGCGGCCGGGGGCAGCCAGAGCAGCCGGTCGACCTCCCGGTTCGGCACGAACGGCTCGTCGGGGACCGCCTCGGCGGCCCAGTAGCGGACCTCCTTCGGGCGGCCCCTGGCGGCGTAGTGCAGCGTGGGCAGCTCCACGCCGGGCGTGCAGCCGATCCCGGTCTCCTCCACCACCTCGCGCACCGCGCAGTGCAGCGCGTCCTCGCCGCGCTTCAGCTTGCCCTTGGGGTGCGACCAGTCGTCGTACCGCGGCCGGTGGACGAGCGCGATCTCCAGCCCGCCGCCCCGCGCGGTGTGCCGCGGGGGGTGCCGCCAGAGCACACAGCCCGCCGCCAGCACGGTCGTCACGTCGTCCCGATCCCGGGCATCACCCTGATCGCTCATCCTGCCGTCCCGCCTCCCCTGGCGTTCTGTCGTCAGGAAGCCTGGCCCACGACCCGCCGCCACATCCGGCCGAACGCGAACCGGGCCGCCTCCACCTCGTGCCGCTGGTCCGCGTGCAGCACGCCGAGCGCGTACGCCGTCGCCGGGGCGATCCGCGGCGTACGGGCCGCGGCCGCCGCGGCGGCGGCCGCCTCGGCCGCGTCGCGGTGCCGCTCCAGCGCCTGCCCGGCCGCCTCCAGCCGGGTGGCCTGCGACGGCTCCGCGTCCGTCGCCGCGGGCCGCGCCGCCATCAGGTCCAGCACCTCCAGTGCGTAACGCCGCATCCGCACCAGCCGCCGCACCTGGTGCCAGGGCGCGTCCTGCCGGTCGCTGGCGGGCGGCGAGTCGGCGGCGGGCGTCGCTGCGAGCCCGTGGACCAGCGCCTCCGCGTTGTACGGATGCCCCGCACGGCCCAGCGGAAGCGCCTCCACCGCCTCGATCAGCCGCCGGTTCGCCAGCTCGGCCAGCGGCGGCAGCACCTGCTCGGCGGGCCGCCCGGCGGCCGCCTCGTCGAGCGGCACCTCGGAGGCGAGCAGCGCGACGGTGTCGGCGACCGCGTGGAAGCGGGACGAGCCGAGCGCCTGGAGCGCGGCGGTGTGCGCACGGGTCCGGGCCAGGGTGAGCTGACGCTCCAGCAACGCCCCGGCGCGCGCGGCCCCCACGGTCAGCGCCCCGCCCCGGGCCTCCTCCGGATCCCCGGCCCGCTGGTGCGCCGCCGAACGCCGCTCCTCCGCACCGCCGCCGCCCCGCGTCCGCGCCCGGGCCGGTTCCGCGCCCCGCGCCCGTCCCCCGTCGGCCCCGGTACGCCCCGCCCCACGCCCCGCCCGCGCGGCCTGGCGGCCCGGCGCGGCGTCCTCGGCACCAGCCACACCCGCGCCAACCGCACCCGCGTCCCGGCCGGTCCGGCCCGACACGTCCGTACCGTCGGCGGCCCCCGCCGCACGCCCGGCCGCGTCCTCGGCCTCTCGCTCGCCGTCCGCGCCCCCGGCCGTGCCGCCACCCTGCGCACCGGCGCCGGGCCCGTGCGTACCGGCCGCGTGCGTACCGGCCGGGGCGGGCGGGCCGTCCGGCCGGGTGTCGGTGTTCCACTCCTCGTCGTGCTCGTACGGGCGGCGGGGCGGCGCCGTGCGGTCGGGCGCTTCCGCCGTCTCCTCCGGGCCCGGGCCCGGGCCGCCGCCGCGGGGGGCGCGGGGGGCGGGGTCCGGGGTTCCGGTGGCCAGGGAGACGCTGCGGCGGGCGGTGCGGGAGGAGCGGGGGGCGGCGCCCGCGGCGCCGTCGATCCCCGCCGTGACCCCGCCGCGCGCGGTGCGGGCCGCGATGGTGGTGGACCCGGAGGCCCCCACAGCCTCCGGATCCACGCCGGTGGCCGCCGGTTCCCCGGCCGCCGCGTCCCCCGACGGCGTCCGGTCCGGCAGTCCCCCCGCGCCCGAGAGCCGGTGCAGGGCGTCGCGCAGCCGGGCGAGCCGCCCGGCGTACGCGTGCTCCAGCGCCAGCGTGCCCGACAGCCAGGCCAGCTCGGCGCGCAGCTGGTCGGACCAGGCGGTGTCGGTGATCGGGCGGTAGACGGAGAGCGCACCGCTGATCCGGCGCGCGGCGCGGCGCAGCAGGCGGGCAGCCTCGGCCGCCTCCTCGACGTCGGCGCCGCTCTCGCCGTGCAGCCGCAGGCTGCGCAGGAAGTCCCCCGCCTGGGTGTGCAGATACTCCGCCAGCACCTCGCCCGCGGTGGCGGGACGAGCAGGCTGGTGCCCGGACGCCGTCGCCACGGGCGGCTCCGCCGCATGCTTCGTCATGTCGTACCCCCCGGGACCCACGGCTGCGGCGGCGGTGCGGGGCGGGGTGCCGGGTCCGGCCCCGGTCCCGGTCATCCCGACCAGCGGCAGGTCATGTCGTTGAACCACGCCGTCGCCTCCGGGCGTCTATGAGCATCTCCTGTACGTTCCGCAGCGGCTGTCCGTCCGCGTCCGTCGCATGCCGGGTCCAGCCGCCGTCCGGGCCCAGGTGCCAGGAGGAGGTGGAGTCGGACATGCCGGTCTCCAGCAGTCGGTTGAGCGAGGCGCGGTGGCCCGCGTCGGTGACCCGTACCAGCGCCTCGATGCGGCGGTCCAGATTGCGGTGCATCATGTCGGCGCTGCCGAGCCACACCTCCGGCTCGCCGCCGTTCCCGAACGCGAAGACGCGCGAGTGTTCCAGGAACCGGCCCAGGACGGAGCGGACCCGGATGTTCTCCGACAGCCCCTCGACGCCCGGCCGCAGGGCGCAGATGCCGCGCACCCAGACGTCGACCGGCACCCCGGCCTGCGACGCCCGGTAGAGGGCGTCGATGACGACCTCGTCCACCATCGAGTTGACCTTGATCCGCACGAAGGCGGGCCGCCCGGCGCGATGGTGGGTGATCTCCTTGTTGATGCGGGTGACGAGCCCGTCGCGCAGCGACTTGGGGGCGACGAGCAGCCGCCGGTAGTTCTCCCGCCGCGAGTAGCCGCTGAGCCGGTTGAACAGGTCGGAGAGGTCCGCGCCGACCTTGGGGTCGGCGGTGAGCAGCCCCAGGTCCTCGTAGAGCCGGGCCGTCTTGGGGTGGTAGTTGCCGGTGCCGACGTGCGCGTAGCGGCGCAGGGTGTCGCCCTCCTGGCGGACCACCAGGGACAGCTTGCAGTGGGTCTTCAGCCCGACCAGGCCGTAGACCACGTGGCAGCCGGCCTCCTCCAGCTTGCGCGCCCACTTGATGTTGGCCTGCTCGTCGAACCGGGCCTTGATCTCGACCAGCACCAGCACCTGCTTGCCGGACTCTGCGGCGTCGATGAGCGCGTCGACGATCGGCGACTTGCCCGACGTCCGGTAGAGCGTCTGCTTGATCGCGAGGACGTCCGGGTCCGCGGCGGCCTGCTCGAGGAACGCCTGGACGGAGGTCGAGAACGAGTCGTACGGGTGGTGCAGCAGCACATCGCGCTCGCGCAGCGCGGCGAAGATGTCGGGCGCGGAGGCGGACTCCACCTCGGCCAGGTCGCGGTGGGTGCCCGCGACGAACTTCGGGTACTTCAGCTCGGGCCGGTCCGAGGCGGCTATGTCGAACAGCGCGGTGAGGTCGAGCGGGCCGGGCAGCGGGTACACCTCGGCGTCGGAGACCTTCAGCTCGCGGACGAGCAGATCGAGGACGTACGGGTCGATCGACTCCTCGACCTCCAGCCGCACCGGGGGCCCGAAGCGGCGCCGCAGCAGCTCCTTCTCCAAGGCCTGGAGCAGGTTCTCCGCGTCGTCCTCCTCGACCTCCAGGTCCTCGTTGCGGGTCACCCGGAACATGTGGTGCGCGAGCACCTCCATGCCGGGGAACAGCTCCTCCAGATGCGCCGCGATCACGTCCTCCAGCGGCACGTACCGGTGCGGGGAGGCCTCCAGGAAGCGGGAGAGCAGCGGCGGCACCTTCACCCGGGCGAAGTGGTCGTGGCCGCTGACCGGGTTGCGGACCACCACGGCGAGGTTCAGCGACAGCCCCGAGATGTAGGGGAACGGATGGGCCGGGTCCACCGCGAGCGGGGTCAGCACCGGGAAGATCTGCTGGCGGAAGAGGGTGAAGAGGCGGGACTGCTCCTTCTCCGTGAGGTCCGCCCAGCGGATCAGGTGGATGCCCTCCTCGGCGAGCGCCGGGGCCACGTCCTGCTGGTAGCAGGCGGCGTGCCGGGCCATGATCTCGCGGGACCGGGTCCAGATCTGCTCCAGCACCTCCCGGGGCTGGAGCCCGGACGCGGAGCGGGTGGCCACGCCGGTCGCGATGCGCCGCTTCAGACCGGCGACCCGCACCATGAAGAACTCGTCCAGGTTGCTGGCGAAGATCGCGAGGAAGTTCGCCCGCTCCAGCAGCGGGGTCGCCGGGTCCTCGGCCAGCTCCAGCACCCGCTCGTTGAACGCCAGCCAGCTGCGCTCACGGTCCAGGAACCGGTTGTGGGGCAGCTCGGTGCCGTCCGGGTCCGCCCCGCCGCCCTCTTCCTCGTAGGTGTCCGGATCGGCGTCGAGATCGGGATCCAGCGCCCGCACGGGCGGGGCGGCGACCGCGTGCGGACGGTGCGCCGCGATGGACCCGACCGACGGCTGGGGCTGGGGCTGCGGGACGTGGACCGGTGCCTGACCGCTGGACTCGTTCATGACCTCATTGTTCCGCGCCGCGGCGACACGCGGCGTGGCGGAAGGCGGCGCGGTAGCGGCACGGAGCCTCCGGTTCGAGGGATGGGGCACAGCGGGCTGCATTCAGTGATGCTTGCAACCGAGATTGAACCGTCGGTAACGGAGACATGGCGTTTGGGAAATCGGGACCCGTCCCGCAGGAGTCCCGACCACCCCTCCCGGAGCCTCCGGTTCCGCCCGGAAGACCCCGTCTGTCCCGGTCGGCCGCCCCTCGCCCGTACTCCTTGCCCTCAGGTCTCGGTTCGATACATGAGATCCGTCTCGTGCGTGACGAACCCGAGCCGGTCGTAGACGGACACGGCGGCGACATTGTCCGCGTCGACGTACAGCATCGCGGTCGGCAGCCCCTGCGCCGCCAGGTGCCGCAGCCCGATCGCGGTCAGCGCCCGGCCGAGACCGCCGCCCTGCGCGTCCGGCCGCACCCCCACCACGTACACCTCGCCCAGCCGCTCCTCGGCGTGCACCTTCGTCCAGTGGAAGCCGACGATCTCGCCCGCGCGCTCGGCCAGGAAGAACCCGGCGGGATCGAACCACCCCTCGCCCTTGCGGTCGTCCAGGTCGCGCTGGGTGAGCGCGCCCTGCTCGGGGTGGTGGGCGAAGGCGGCGGCGTTCGCGGCGAGCCACGCCGCGTCGTCCTCACCGGGCCGGAAGGTCCGTACGGTGACGCCCTCCGGAAGCGTGGGCTCCGGGATGCCCAGCTCGTCCGGCGGGCCCAGCGGACGCCGCATCTGCCGCAGCTCGCGGAACAGGGTCAGCCCCAGCACCTGCGCCAGGTGCCGCGCCGAGGCGTGCCCGCCGTGCGCCCACACCCGCAGCCGCTTCCCGGACTCCTTCAGCAGCGTCACGCCCAGCGCCCGGCCGTGCCCGCGGCCGCGGTGCGCCGGACGCACCACCAGCTCGGCGGCCGGGGCCTCCACCGGGTCGGTGTCCTCCAGCTGCGCGTAGCCGACCAGCTCCCCGCTGGGCTCGCGCAGCACCAGATGGCGCACCCCCTCCCGGCGCCCGCGCAGCTGCAACCGCCCCTGCTCGGACACCGCCTGCTGCCCGTCGGCGCGCGCGGACTCGGCGATCAGCCGCAGCACGTCCTCCACCACTGCGGGCGCCAGCTCCTCCAGCACCTCGATCCGGCGGGCCCCGGCCGTCTCGTTCACCACGTCATCCATGGGACCGAGCGTACGTCCGCCCCCTCCCCCGGCAAGCCGCCGGACTCCTCGCCCCCGGCCCGGGTCACCCGGTTGACCACCGGCAACCAGCTCGTAACCTCCATCCCCCTGCCCCGCTACGCGCGTTGACCGTAAGCTGCCGCCCACCACTCACCACGGGGCACACAAGGGGACGACATGTCAGCGAGACCTCAACGGCGCGGAGCGGCACGCCGGTTGGCCACCGGAGTCGCGGTGCTGGCCACCGCCGCCGGGGTGCTGTCCGCCGCGAACCCGGCGGGGGCCGACGCCAAGGGGGCCGACGCCCAGCGGCACCGGCCCGGCCGCACCGTCGACGTACAGCTGCTGTCCTTCAACGACCTCCACGGAAACCTGGAGCCCCCGCAGGGCTCCTCAGGCACCGTCACCGAAACCCAGCCGGACGGCACCACGAAGGCCATCCCGGCCGGTGGCGCCGAATACCTCGCCACCGCGCTCCGCCAGGCCCGCAAGGGCCACGAGTACTCCGTCACCGCCGCCGGCGGCGACATGATCGGCGCGAGCCCGCTGATGTCCGGCCTCTTCCACGACGAGCCGACCATCGAAGCCCTCAACAAGCTCGACCTCGACGTCACCTCCGTCGGCAACCACGAGTTCGACGAGGGCCGCGCCGAACTGACGCGCATGCAGAAGGGCGGCTGCCACCCCAAGGAGGGCTGCTACGAGAAGGGCAAGACCTTCAAGGGCGCCGACTTCCCCTACCTGGCCGCCAACGTCACCGACGACAAGACCGGCAAGCCGATCCTCAAGCCGTACACCGTCTGGCGCCACAAGGGCGTGAAGGTCGGCTTCATCGGCGTCACCCTGGAGGGCACCCCCGACGTCGTCACCGCGGAGGGCGTCAAGGGCCTGACGTTCCACGACGAGGTCGAGACGATCAACAAGTACGCCAAGGAGCTCCAGCGCAAGGGCGTGAAGTCGATCGTCGCCCTCATCCACGAGGGCGGGCTGCCCGCCTCCGCCGCGTACAACGCCGACTGCGACAACGGCGGCGCGGGCAAGGGCATCTCCGGCCCCATAGTGGACATCGCCGAGAACGTCACCCCGACGGTCGACGCCCTGGTCACCGGCCACACCCACCAGGCCTACGCGTGCACGATCGCGGACCCCTCCGGCACCCCGCGCACCGTCACCTCCGCCGCCTCCTTCGGCCGCCTCTACACCGACACCACCCTCACCTACGACCGCCGCACGAACGACATCGTGCGCACCACGGTGAAGGGCGCCCACGCGGCGAACCACGTCGTCGACCGCGACCGGCCCAAGGCCGCCGACATGACCTCGCTCATCGGCCGCTGGAACAAGCTCGCCGCCCCCGTCGCGGGCAAGCCCGTCGGCTATGTCTCCGCCGACATCAACGGCCGAGGCGCCGGGACGTACGAATCCCCGCTGGGCGACGTCATCACCGACGCCCAGCTCGAAGCGCTCGCCCCGGACGACAAGGGCGGCGCGCAGATCGCCCTCATGAACCCCGGCGGCATCCGCTCCGACCTCGCCTACAAGGCGTCCGGCAGCGAGGGCGACGGGGTCGTGACGTACGGCGAGGCGTTCACCGTGCAGCCCTTCACCAACATGATGAACGTCATCGACCTGACCGGGGCCCAGCTCATCACCGCGCTCCAGCAGCAGGTCAGCGGCTCCAACGAGGCATCCCCCAAGATCCTCCAGGTGTCGAAGGGCCTGACCTACACCCTCGATCTGACCAAGTCCGGCAAGGACCGGATCGTCACCGACACGGTGAAGCTGAACGGTGAGCCCATCGACCCCGCCAAGACCTACCGCGTCGCGATGAACGAATTCCTCGCGGGCGGCGGCGACGGCTTCCCCGCCTTCAAGGACGGCAAGAACAAGCTCGTCGGCGCCTCCGACCTGGAGGCGCTCAACGCCTACCTGGGCGCGCACTCCTCGGCGTCCACGCCCCTGGCCCCGCCGAAGGCGGACCGCATCACGATCGTGAAGTGACCGCGTGACGTGACCGCGCCTGCGGCCCGGCCCGGCTTACGGACCGGGCCGCAGGCGTGTCTCAGCCCAGCATCTCCTCGATCAGGTCCGCGGCCCGCACCGTGCCGCCCTCGGCCCGCACCTGGTCGCGCAGCTCGGCCGCCCGCCGGGCCACGCCCTCATCCGTGGTGAGGTCGAGCAGCGCGGCGCGCAGCACCTCGGCGGTCGCGTCCGCCGTGTCGACGCGGCGGGCCACGCCCAGTTCGACGAGCCGGTCGGCGTTCACCGGCTGCTCGGCCCCCTGCGGTACGGCGATCATCGGCAGCCCGCAGTACAGGCCCTCGCCGCTGCTGCCCATCCCCGCGTGGGTGACGAACGCGTCGGCCTGCTCCAGGATCGCCAGCTGCGGCACCCACGGGTGGACCTCGACGCCTGCCGGGACGTGCCCCAGCTCCTCCGGGTCGACGTAACGGCCGATCTGGAGCACGACATGCCACCCGGGCAGATCGCCGAAGGCGGCCAGGCACTCCCGGTAGAAGCCGGGCTGCCGGGTGTACGCCGAGCCCAGGGAGACCAGCAGCACCTTCTCGGCACCGGCGGGGCGTTCCCACCGGCCCTGGTCGGAGCGGTCGCCGAGGCACGGCCCGACGAACGTCACCACCTCCTCGTCCACCCGGTCCGCGTTCGGCTGCATGGCCCGGGGGATGAGCGCGATCGCCCGCCCGGGCGGCCCGCTGAAGGCGTTCACGTCGGTGGTCGTCGCCCCGCAATCGGCCAGCCACGCGGCGAACTTCGCCTGGTACGCGTCGGCCCCGGGCAACGCCATGAGGTGCGCCGCGACCTCTTCTTCGTAGCCCTCCCAGCCGACGAAGGACGGGGAGAGCTGCACCGCCGGGCGCCCCTGCGCCTCGGCGAGCGCCCGCCCGGCGTACCCGCCGATGTCGTACAGGTAGAGGTCGGCCGGGTCGTTGTCGTACGCGGCACGCAGCTGCGGCAGCGCCTGGATCGCGTCGTCCAGGAAGACGGTCATCGCGGCGATGGGGTCCTCGGGCCAGTCGTTGTCGGCGACGGGCAGCGTCGAGCCGTACGGCACGAATGCGGCACCGGTCGGCTTGATGACGTCCGCCAGATACGCGTCATTGGCGTACGTCACGCGGTGGCCGCGCGTCACCAGCTCCCGGATGATCTCGAGGCTGGGGAGCGTATGGCTGATGGCGGGAATGCCGACCATCGCGATATGGGCACGGCGACGGGACATGAGAGATCACTCGATTCAGGTCTACGGCGAATGGGACACGACGAGCCGGCGCAGCGGCGATCTCACCGGTGCGCTGGAGAGGGCGGCGTGTCAGCCGTAGATCTGAAGAAACGAGTCCATGGGCGTACGCTACCCGGGCCGTTCGCGCCGCCGCCTCCCCTTTTCGCGCCCCGCCCGCCGAACTCAGCCCGCCATAAGCGACCCCTCAGCGGCGGGTCATAGGGTCGACCCTGCGACGGGCCGCCCGTTCTCCCCCCCTCTCCCGGCGGGCCGTCGCCCTCAAACGCCCTGGGCGCCCTCAAACGCCCTGGGAAATGCCGCGGCCCTTTCCTCAGCCCGGCACCGGCCGCCCTCCGCATTTCGTGCACCGGTTCTTTCAAGACGGAATGCGCGGCATTTCCGCCACCGGCCCACCGGTCGGCGGTCCGACCGCCACGCCGCGGATATCGCCACGGGCCCGTAGCGGCCCGAGAAGGCCCGCAGAGGGCCGCGGGCGGCCAGGACGACGAAAGGGGCCGCCGGACCGTGCGAAACGGTCCAGCGGCCCCTCAGCCGCTCACAAGGTGACGCTTATGCGTCCTTGCTCAGGTTCGGGCCTCCGCCGGCGGCGGACTCGATCGGCGGGGTGTCCGGCAGCGCCGACTTCTCCTCGCCGCGGAAGGTGAACTTCTTCTCCTCACCCTCGCCCTCGGTGTCCACGACCACGATGTGGCCCGGACGCAGCTCGCCGAAGAGAATCTTCTCCGACAGCACGTCCTCGATTTCCCGCTGAATGGTCCGGCGCAGCGGCCGGGCACCCAGCACGGGGTCGTAGCCCCGCTTGGCGAGCAGCTTCTTGGCGTCACCGCTGAGCTCGATGCCCATGTCGCGGTCCTTGAGCCGCTCGTCCACCTTGGTGATCATGAGGTCGACGATCTGGATGATGTCTTCCTCGGTGAGCTGGTGGAAGACGACGGTGTCGTCGACACGGTTCAGGAACTCGGGGCGGAAGTGCTGCTTCAGCTCCTCGTTGACCTTGGCCTTCATCCGCTCGTAGCCGGTCTTCACATCGCCCTGGGCGGCGAAGCCCAGGTTGAAGCCCTTGGAGATGTCCCGGGTGCCGAGGTTGGTGGTCATGATGATCACCGTGTTCTTGAAGTCCACGACCCGGCCCTGGGAGTCGGTCAGCCGACCGTCCTCCAGGATCTGGAGCAGCGAGTTGAAGATGTCCGGGTGGGCCTTCTCGACCTCGTCGAAGAGGACCACGGAGAACGGCTTGCGGCGCACCTTCTCGGTGAGCTGGCCGCCCTCCTCGTAGCCCACGTATCCGGGCGGGGAGCCGAAGAGCCGCGAGACGGTGTGCTTCTCGCTGAACTCCGACATGTCGAGCGAGATCATCGCGTCCTCGTCGCCGAAGAGGAACTCGGCGAGAGTCTTGCTGAGCTCGGTCTTACCGACACCGGACGGGCCCGCGAAGATGAAGGAGCCGCCGGGGCGCTTGGGGTCCTTGAGGCCCGCACGCGTACGCCGGATGGCCTGCGAGAGCGCCTTGATGGCGTCCTTCTGGCCGATGACGCGCTTGTGCAGCTCGTCCTCCATGCGCAGCAGCCGGGAGGACTCCTCCTCGGTCAGCTTGAAGACCGGGATACCGGTGGCCGTGGCCAGGACCTCGGCGATCAGCTCCTCGTCGACCTCGGCGACGACGTCCATGTCGCCGGCCTTCCACTCCTTCTCCCGCTTCGCCTTCGCGGCCAGGAGCTGCTTCTCCTTGTCGCGCAGGCCCGCGGCCATCTCGAAGTCCTGCGAGTCGATCGCGGACTCCTTCTCCCGGCGCACGTCGGCGATCTTCTCGTCGAACTCGCGCAGGTCCGGCGGCGCGGTCATCCGGCGGATCCGCATCCGGGAACCGGCCTCGTCGATCAGGTCGATCGCCTTGTCCGGCAGGAAGCGGTCCGAGATGTAGCGGTCGGCCAGGGTGGCGGCCGCGACCAGGGCCGAGTCCGTGATCGAGACGCGGTGGTGCGCCTCGTAGCGGTCCCGCAGACCCTTAAGGATCTCGATGGTGTGCGGCAGCGACGGCTCGGCGACCTGGATGGGCTGGAAGCGGCGCTCCAGGGCCGCGTCCTTCTCCAGGTACTTCCGGTACTCGTCGAGCGTCGTCGCACCGATGGTCTGAAGCTCGCCCCGCGCCAGCATCGGCTTGAGGATGCTCGCGGCATCGATCGCGCCCTCGGCGGCACCCGCACCCACCAGGGTGTGGAGCTCGTCGATGAACAGGATGATGTCGCCGCGGGTGCGGATCTCCTTGAGGACCTTCTTCAGGCGCTCCTCGAAATCACCGCGGTAGCGGGAGCCGGCGACCAGGGCACCCAGGTCCAGGGTGTAGAGGTGCTTGTCCTTGAGGGTCTCGGGCACCTCGCCCTTGACGATGGCTTGGGCCAGTCCCTCGACGACCGCCGTCTTACCGACGCCGGGCTCGCCGATGAGGACCGGGTTGTTCTTGGTGCGGCGCGAAAGCACCTGCATGACCCGCTCGATCTCCTTCTCGCGCCCGATGACCGGGTCGAGCTTGGATTCGCGGGCGGCCTGCGTGAGGTTGCGGCCGAACTGGTCCAGGACGAGCGAGGTGGAGGGAGTGCCCTCCGCCGGACCGCCGGCGGTGGCGGCCTCCTTGCCCTGGTAGCCGGAGAGCAGCTGGATGACCTGCTGCCGCACCCGGTTCAGATCGGCGCCCAGCTTCACGAGGACCTGGGCGGCGACGCCCTCGCCCTCGCGGATGAGGCCGAGCAGGATGTGCTCCGTGCCGATGTAGTTGTGGCCGAGCTGAAGGGCCTCGCGGAGCGACAGCTCCAGGACCTTCTTGGCACGGGGGGTGAAGGGGATGTGCCCGGACGGGGCCTGCTGGCCCTGACCGATGATCTCCTCCACCTGCTGGCGGACCGCCTCGAGCGAAATCCCGAGGCTCTCCAGGGCCTTAGCGGCGACACCCTCACCCTCGTGGATCAGGCCCAGGAGAATGTGTTCGGTGCCGATGTAGTTGTGGTTGAGCATCCGGGCTTCTTCCTGAGCCAGGACGACAACCCGCCGCGCGCGGTCGGTGAACCTCTCGAACATCGTTAATCGCTCCTCAGAGCGGTCAGAAAGATCGGGGACGATCCCCTCCCTGTCCTTCCGCATGCTAGTCCCGCAACCCGGGACAGCTCATTCCAACTGCCGACAACCGTCCGGATCGGCCCCACTCTCACAGGGCGCACAGCAGATGGCCTCCTGCCCGAACAGCCGACAACTGCTCCAACCCGATGGTGCGAGACGATGTTCCCGCAGGCCAGGCATATACGCCCACCGTCAGTACGCCGATGGCGAACGCCCCTTTCTCCCGACACGCGGACCGCCCCTCCCACTAGGGATGTCTTACCCGCAAGCACGGACACTCCATGCCGGTCGGGCCGGTTCCCTCCGCTACGGGCGAACAACCTTGCGCCAGTTCACCACCCCTGCACGCCCCCATCCGATCACGCCATGCGGTTGTCCGCCCACGGGACGTAACCTTCGGAGAGGGAGACAGTTTCTCTGGGCATGATCCCCACCGCCACGGCGCCGTCCGGCCGCTCACAGGACCGCCCGGCCCCCGGAGCGTGCTCATCCGCGCAGGGCGCGTGCTCATCCGCACAGGGCGCACCGGGGTGCGCGCGGTGGTACGAACGGGGGCTGAACTGGCCGACGACCGGCAGCGGTCCCGTCGAGCTGCTCACGGGGGTGGCATTCGACGTACTGGAGCTGCCGGCCGTCGCCGGTTTCGCGCTGCTGCGGCGCGTACCGCGGACCGGTCCGGTCGCGGTGGAGGGCCCCTGGATGCGGCTGCTGGTGGCCGCGGGCAGCGCCGACGAGCTGCCGGGGCTGCTCGACTGGCTGGAGTGGGGCGGGGTTCCGCTGGATCTGACCGCACTCGGCGCCGGCGGCCGGATCACCGCTCCGTGCCCCTCCGCCGCATGGCCTCCGCCCGGGGAGCCCGGGTCCGGGACGTCCGCTGAACGGTGCCCGCAGGAGGCCGCCGTATGGCTGCGGCCTCCCGAGCCGGGGGGCGGGGTGGAGCCGACGCTGCCGGTGACAGGCTTCGGGGGCGATGGGGGCGCCCCCGACCTCGTGCGGCTCGTGGGTGCGGCGGCCACGGAGTGCCACCGAGCCCGGTTGCTGCGCGCCCGACCACTGCCCAGGCAGCGGCGAGCCGGGGAAGGGTGACGCGCTCAGCCGTTGGCCTTCTCGTACGCCTCACGAACGGTCGCCGGAACACGGCCGCGGTCATTGACCTCGTAGCCGTTCTCCTTGGCCCAGGCGCGAATCTTCGCGGTGTCCTGGCTGCCGCCCGACGCCGCACGCGCCTTTCCACGGCCACCGGAAGCCCGGCCGCCGGTGCGACGGCCGCCCTTGGTGAACGGCTCCAGGGCGTCCCGGAGCTTGTCCGCGTTGGCGGTGTTGAGGTCGATCTCGTAGCTCTTGCCGTCCAGCGCGAACGTCACGGTCTCGTCCGCCTCGCCGCCGTCGAGGTCGTCGACAAGAAGGACCTGAACCTTCTGTGCCATGGGGTTCCTTTCAGGGAAAACGGGGGGTCGGGGCGCGGCGTTAGCCGCTGATGTCACACCCCCCAGGTAATTACACTACGGGAGAATAGGAAACCGCTTTTCCCGGAAAAACACAAACCCTCCGGGAAGGTTCGACCGATCGACCATGCGGGAAGGCTGATGGAACCCACTGTTCCGGAGCTATGTGATAGGGGCGCGATTCGGACATAGGGACCGCGATCACAGTTGCAGAAGCATCCGGCTGTTGCCAAGGGTGTTCGGCTTCACCCGTTCGAGACCGAGGAACTCGGCGACGCCCTCGTCATAGGAACGCAGCAGCTCGCTGTAGACATCCCCGTCGACCGGCGTCTCGCCGATCTCCACGAAGCCGTGCTTGGTGAAGAAGTCGACTTCGAAGGTGAGGCAGAAAATGCGCCGGACGCCGAGCCAGCGCGCCGTCTGCAACAGCTTGTCGAGCACCAGGTGGCCTACACCACTCCCCTTGTGAGCGGGATCCACCGCGAGAGTACGAACCTCCGCGAGGTCTTCCCACATGACGTGGAGTGCGCCGCAGCCAATGAGCTCGGCGTCCTCGTCCCGCTCCGCGACCCAGAACTCCTGGATGTCCTCGTAAAGGGTCACCGTGGCTTTGTCGAGCAGGATGCGATCGCTCACGTAGGAGTCGATGAGCCGGCGCACGGCTCGTACATCGCTGGTCCGGGCGCGGCGGACGGTGACTACTTTTGATAGTGCAGAGGACATGCCCGGACGCTATCGCCCCGGCTCATCGCCCCGACTCACCGGGGCTCTCTCCCGGCTCACCGAGTTGTGCGACGCGCATGGCATCCCGCAGTGCATCTCGCTGCTCTTCGGACATCATCCCGAAGAACGCGACGAGGGCGGCCGCCGGGTTGTCACTGGTTGACCACGCTTCGTTCATCAGTGCGGCCGAGTAGGCGGCCCGGGTGGAGACCGCGGCATATCGATAGGCGCGGCCTTGCACCTCCCTGCGGAGCCAGCCCTTGTGATGGAGGTTGTCCATTACGGTCATGACCGTCGTGTAGGCGATCGAGCGTTCTCGCTGAAGGTCTTCCAGGACTTCTCGGACCGTGACCGGGCGGTTCCACTTCCACACCCGCGTCATGACCGCGTCTTCCAGCTCTCCCAATGGCCGAGGCACATGTGAATAATAGTGGGAGATGTGCCGAATGTCGGGAGATGTACGCCGCGAAAGGCCGCACGCCCCGGGATGCGGAGACATCCCGGGGCGTGGTGGTTGGTGCGGGGGAGCGTCAGGACGCGTCGCGGCCCGGCGCGTTGCCGGCCGCCGCCGTGCGGTCCGCCTCGGCGCGGGCGAGCGCCGCGTCCACGAGGTGGTCTTCCTTCGCCTTGTTGGCGCCACCCTGGCTCTTGATCATCGTCACGATCAGAAAGGTGAAGGCCACGGCCATCACCAGGGGCGGTACCAGCGCGGAGACGTAATCCATGGCAATCGGCCTCCTTTTGCTCGATGTCCCCAGATTACGCGGCGCCCGCGTCGGCCCCCGCGCCGGGGCCGAGCCGGGACTCGTCCTCCGGCGGCGGGGAGGGGCGGCGGCGCTTGGGCGGGAAGACCTCGGCGGGCGTCGGCACCGGCCGGTGCGGGCGCGGGGTGCCACGCCCCGGCTCACGCCGCTTCGGCTCCTCGCGGTCACCGCGGTCGGGCGCGGGGGTGGGCTTCTTGCGCGGCTCCCGCTTCGGCTCCTCGTCCTTCAGCACCGGCCCGCCTGCGCCCCCTTCCGGCCCGGCCGCCCCTCTTCCGGTTCCGACGCCGCCCGGCAGGGCGCGCAGGCGGGCCTCCACGGGGCGGGGGCGCGGCGGCCCGGCGGCCACGGCGCGCGTCGCGAGCCGGGCGCGTACGCCGCGCTCGGCCAGGCGCTCACAGTGGCTCAGCAGCGTGCGGCGGCGCGCGGCCTCGCCGTCCGACACGGTGGCCCGGCACAGCGCGCGCAGCGCGGCCAGGTCCTCCGGGAGCGGCTCGTAACCGGCCGCCAGGGCGCCCTCGAGCTGCTCCAGATAGCCGACGGCGGCGCCGGGGAGAGCGGCGCGGTAGCGGGCCAGCTCGTCGAGCAGGAACGCTCGCAGCCGCCCGCCCTCGCGGACCGCCTCGTCCACGGCCTCGGCGAGCCGGAAACAGTCCTGGACCTCTTCCGCCCGGTCCGGGCCGAGCGGGCCGGGGGGAGTGACGGGTTCGGGTTGGAGGGCGATGGCGAGGGCGCGTCGGAGCACACGCAGCTCATCCGCACTGAACGCCATTCCGCCGCGGGATCCATAGGGCGTGGGCATGGGAGGACTTTAAGTGCTAAGCGGACAAATTTCGCTGAGCGGCGGGCGGTGCGGCGCGTTGCGGGGGCGGCCATTCGGCGGTGGGAGCCGGGGCACGGGCCGCCTCCGCACCGGAAGTCCGCCCGAGTCCGCCCGGAGCACGTGCGGTGCCCGTCCGGCGCCCGTCCGGAGTTCGGACCGGGTGTCTCCGGGCAGGGGCGGGCAGCGGCCGGGCGGGTTCCGCTTGTCGATCCCGAATTCGACGGGACGGCATTCCTCGACTGTGCCTCGGCACGCGCTGGAGTGCCCTCACCGGCGCCCCGCCGAATGAACAGCGCGATGAGAGCGCGCGGAATTCGTTTCGTAATGCCGCCAATACCGCCGAGTTCGCAGGTGAACCGTTGTTTTCGGCGCGATCGGGAGCCGAACGGCCCGATCAGCGCCGATCAGCCGGATCAGCGCTGTCCAGCTCAGTTCAGCTCCGTCCAGCTCAGTTCAGCCGCGCTGGACGTTGCGCTCGTAGACCAGCCGCAGGCCGATCAGGGTGAGCCAGGGCTCGTGCTCGTCGATCACCGAGGCCTCGCCCAGCACCATCGGGGCCAGACCGCCGGTGGCGATCACCGTCACGTCCTCGGGGTCCTGGGCCAGTTCACGCGCCATGCGCCGGACGATCCCGTCGACCTGGCCCGCGAAGCCGTACAGGATGCCGGACTGCATGGCCTCCACGGTGTTCTTGCCGATCACGCTGCGCGGGCGGGCCAGCTCGATCTTGCGCAGCTGCGCGCCGCGCACGCCCAGCGCCTCGACCGAGATCTCGATGCCGGGCGCGATCACCCCGCCCACGTACTCGCCGCGCGAGCTGACCGCGTCGAAGGTGGTCGCGGTGCCGAAGTCGACGACCACGCACGGGCCCTCGTACAGCTCGACGGCCGCCAGGGCGTTGATGATCCGGTCGGCGCCGACCTCCTTGGGGTTGTCCATCAGGATCGGCACGCCGGTCTTCACGCCCGGCTCGACCAGGACGGACGGCACATCGCCGTAGTAGCGGCGGGTGACCTCGCGCAGCTCGTGCAGGACGGAGGGGACGGTGGAGCAGATCGAGATGCCCTCGATGCCGTCGCCCAACTCCTCCCCGAGCAGCGGATGCATCCCCATCAGGCCCTGGAGCAGGACGGCCAGTTCGTCGGCGGTGCGGCGGGCGTCGGTGGAGATCCGCCAGTGCTCGACGATCTCGTCGCCGTCGAAGAGGCCGAGGACGGTGTGGGTATTCCCCACGTCGATGGTCAGCAACATGGGCGACCCCGCTTCCGGTCGGGCTCACGGCAGAGGGCGAGTTCTGGGGTGGTGGGCGGGGCGCATGGGCCACCCCGCTTCGGACCCGGCTCACGGCAGAGGGCGAGTTCTGGGGTGGTGGGCGGGGCGACGGGCGGGCCGATGGTCAGCAGCATCGCCAGTTCACCCCGTCTCGCGCAGGTCCAGGCCGATGTCCAGGATCGGGGACGAGTGGGTGAGCGCGCCGACCGCCAGGTAGTCGACGCCCGTCTCCGCGTACGTACGGGCGTTGGCCAGCGTCAGACGGCCCGAGGACTCCAGCGCGGCCCGGCCCGCGACCAGGTCGACCGCCTCGCGGGTGCGCTCCGGGGTGAAGTTGTCCAGCAGGATCAGATCCGCGCCCGCCTCCAGGATCGGCGGGATCTGGTCCAGGGTGTCGACCTCGACCTCGATCGGCAGGTCCGGGAACTCGGCCCGTACGGCGCTGAACGCCTGCGCCACGCCGCCCGCCGCGACCACGTGGTTGTCCTTGACGAGCGCCGCGTCCGACAGCGACATGCGGTGGTTGACGCCGCCGCCGCAGCGCACCGCGTACTTCTCCAGGGCGCGCAGCCCCGGCGTCGTCTTGCGGGTGTCGCGGACCTTCGTCTTCGTGCCCTCCAGGGCGTCGGCCCAGGCGCGGGTCGCGGTCGCGATGCCGGAGAGGCGGCACAGCAGGTTGAGCGCGCTGCGCTCGCCGGTGAGCAGGTCGCGGGTGCGGGTGCGGACGCTCAGCAGCTTCTGGCCGGGCTCGACCCGGTCGCCGTCCTCCACGTGCCGCTCGACCTCGAACTCGTCCGTGCAGACGACGGACAGGATCGCCTCGGCGATCCGCAGCCCGGCCACGGTGCCCGCCTCACGGGCGGTGAAGTCGCCGGTGGCGAAGGCGTCCTCGGGGACGGTGGCGACCGTCGTCACGTCCACGCCCTGGTCGAGGTCCTCCTCGATCGCCATGTGCGCGATGTCCTCGACCTGGACGGGGTCGAGCCCGGCCCCGGCCAGCAGCTCGGCCAGGTCGGGGTCGAGGCCGCACTCCATCGGGTCGAGCCCGTACGCGCCGTCGTCGGCGCCGCTGCCGCAGGCGCAGGCGCTGCCGCAGCCACCGCCCTCGCCGCCGCCCGGGACGCCGATCTGGAGCAGCGGAAGGGCCGCGGACTGGGGCGGACTCTGCTGGCGGTCGTCGGAGGTGCTGCTCACGGGTGGGACTCCGTCTCGGGTCGGGTGGTGGGTGAGGGGAACGCCGCGGAGTCCGTCGTACGGACGTCGAGCGAGCCGTCGGGGCCGAGCGTGACCAGGAGGTGCCGCTGCCACGCCGCGTCGTCCCGGTCGGGGCGGTCCTCCCGCCAGTGGCAGCCGCGGGTCTCCTCGCGCCGGAGCGCGGCGGCCACCAGGACCCGGGCGACGAGGAGGAGGTTCGTCGCCTCCCAGGTCTCGACGCCGGGCTCGGCCGTCTTGCCGTCGCGGTGCAGCGTCTCCACGGCGTCCTCCCGGACGCGGTCCAGCTGCCGGGCGGCGTGGGCGAGGCTTGTCGCGGAGCGGAGGACACCGGCGCCGGTGGTCATGATGCGCTGGACGGCGTACCGGGCCTCGGGGGCGAGCAGGGCCCCTCCCCCGCCCCGGGCCGACGCGCCGGTGGCCGCGCCCGCGCCCTGCGGTGCGGTCTCCGGTGTGGGCTCCGGCGTGGGACTCGGTAGGGGACCCGGTATGGAGGGCCGCTCGGCGATGTCCGCCGCGATGCGCTCGGCGAAGACCAGGCCCTCCAGCAGCGAGTTGGACGCCAGCCGGTTCGCGCCGTGCACGCCCGTGCAGGCCGTCTCCCCGCACGCGTACAGCCCCGGCACCGTCGTACGCCCCCGCAGGTCCGTCCACACCCCGCCGCTGGCGTAGTGCGCGGCGGGGGCCACCGGGATCGGCTGGGTGACGGGGTCGATGCCGTGGGCCCGGCAGGCGGCCAGGATCGTCGGGAAGCGGTGCTCCCACATCCGGGCGCCGAAGTGGCGGGCGTCCAGGTACATGTGCTCCGTGCCCTGCTCCCGCATCCGCCCCATGATGCCCTTGGCGACGATGTCCCGGGGCGCCAGCTCGGCCAGCTCGTGCTGCCCCACCATGAAGCGCACCCCGTCCGCGTCCACGAGATGGGCGCCCTCGCCGCGCACCGCCTCGGACACCAGCGGCTGCTGCCCCTCGGCGTCCGGGCCGAGCCACAGCACCGTGGGGTGGAACTGGACGAACTCCAGGTCGCTCACCTCCGCCCCGGCGCGCAGCGCGAGGGCGACGCCGTCGCCCGTGGAGACGGCGGGGTTGGTGGTCGCGGAGAAGACCTGGCCCATGCCGCCCGTCGCGAGGACGACGGCGCCCGCGTGCACCGCGCCCACGCCGTCCCGCGCGCCCTCGCCCATGACGTGCAGGGTGACGCCCGCGGCACGGCCGGAGGCGTCCTTGAGGAGGTCGAGCACCAGCGCGTTCTCGACGGTGTCGATCCCGGCCGCGCGCACCGCGCCGACCAGGGCGCGGGAGATCTCCGCGCCGGTCGCGTCGCCGCCCGCGTGGGCGATGCGGCGGCGGTGGTGGCCGCCCTCGCGGGTCAGCAGGATCTCGCCGGTGTCGTCGTCGGCGTCGAAGCGGGCGCCGGTGCCGATGAGCCTGCGCACGGCGTCGGGGCCCTCGGTGACCAGCATCCGCACGGCCTGCTCGTCGCACAGCCCGGCACCCGCGACGAGCGTGTCGTCGAGATGCTGCCCGGGGGTGTCGCCCTTGCCGAGGGCGGCGGCTATGCCGCCCTGGGCCCAGCGCGTGGATCCGTCGTCGAGGCGGGCCTTGGTGACGACGGTGACCTTCGCCCCGGCGGCGGCGCAGCGCAGCGCCACGGTCAGGCCCGCGACGCCCGAGCCGACGACCACGACGTCGGCCTCGGTGGCCCAGCCGGGCGCGGGGGCGCGCAGGGCGGTGGCCGGGGCGGCGGGGGCCGGGGGCCTGCTCGTCGACCCGTGCTGCGGCTCGTTCATCGGCTCATCCGTCGGCTCATTGGTCGGCTCATTGGTCGGCTCGTTCATCGATTGGCTCGTCCGCCCGCTCACCGGCCCGCTCCGAACCACAGCCGGATGTTGTCGATCAGCCGCGTGGAGCCGACCTTCGCGGCGACGGCCAGCACGGCTTCGCCGGTGTGCTCCTCGGGTGCCTCGGTGAAGCTCTCCGGGTCGATCACGTCCAGGTAGTCGAGGACGAGCGGGGGGTCGAGCCGGGCCGCCTCCGCCAGCACCGCGCGCGCCGCGGCCCGCACCGCGCCGGGCGAGCCGACCCGGACGAGGCCGTCCGTGTCCCCGCCCGCGGCAGTCCCGGCGGATCGCGCCGCCGCCAGCCCCGCGTCCCGCCCCGCGAACAGCGCCCGGGACAGGGCCAGCGCGGTGTCCCGCTCCTGCGCGGACAGGTAGCGGTTACGGCTGGAGAGGGCCAGCCCGTCGCCCTCCCGGACCGTGGGGACGCCGACGATCTCCATCGGGAAGTCCAGGTCGTGCACCATCCGGCGGACCAGCACGAGCTGCTGCGCGTCCTTCTCGCCGAAGAAGGCGAAGTCCGGGCGGGTGAGGTGGAGCAGCTTGGCGACGACGGTGAGCACCCCGTCGAAGTGGCCGGGCCGGGAGGCGCCCTCGTACCCCTCGCCCATGGCCCCGGCGGACATCCGTATCCGCGGCTCGCCGCTCCCGTACACCTCCTCGGCGGAGGGGGCGAAGACGATGTCCGCGCCGGCGGCGGCCGCGACCTCCAGGTCGGCGTCGAGCGTGCGCGGATAGCGGTCCAGGTCCTCGCCCGCGCCGAACTGGAGCGGGTTGACGAAGACCGTGACGGTGACGAGGCCCTTGGCGCCGACCCGGGCGCGCGCGGCGCGGATCAGCGACGCGTGCCCGTCGTGCAGCGCGCCCATGGTCATGACGACGGCCGTACGCCCCGGCACGGCGAAGTGCGCCAGCGCCGCGTCGAAGTCCGCGCGGCGCGCGAACAGCTCGACGTCCGGCTCACCGGGGCTCGGTCTGGTCCACAGCTTCGGGCTCACGATCCCGCTCCTCCCCGGCCCCGGGCATCCGAGACATCCGACAGAACGCCCAGCAGGTTCTCCGCCAGCTCCGGCTTGAGCATCCCGTGCGCGAGCGCCCGGTCCGCCGTGGCACGGGCCATCGCGAGATATCCGGCGACGGCCTGCGGAGCGTGCCGCTTCAGCTCCTGGACATGCGCGGCGACCGTGCCCGCGTCGCCGCGCGCGACCGGGCCGGTGAGCGCGGCGTCGCCGCTGCGCAGCGAGTTGTCGAGCGCGGCGCCGAGCAGCGGGCCGAGCATCCGGTCGGGCGCCTCGACCCCGGACGCGCGCAGCAGCTCCATGGCCTGGGCGACCAGGGTGACCAGGTGGTTGGCGCCGATGGCGAGGGCCGCGTGATACAGCGGACGGGACTCCTCCGCGACCCACTCGGGCTCGCCGCCCATCTCGATGACCAGCGCCTCGGCGGCCAGCCGCAGCTCCTCGGGCGCGGTGACGCCGAAGGAGCAGCCCGCGAGCCGCTGGACGTCGACCGGGGTGCCGGTGAAGGTCATCACGGGGTGCAGCGCGAGCGGCAGCGCACCGGCCCGCAGGGCGGGCTCCAGCACGGCGGTGCCATAGCGGCCGGAGGTGTGCACCAGCAGCTGGCCGGGGCGCACCGCACCGGTCTCGGCGAGGCCCGCCACCAGCTCGGGCAGGGCGTCGTCGGGGACGGTGAGCAGCACCAGCTCGGCCCGCGCCAGCACCTCGGCGGGCGGGACGATCGGAACCTCGGGGAGCAGGGCGGCGGCCCGGCTCACGGAGGCGTCGGAGACGCCGGAGGCGGCGACGGGCCGGTGCCCGGCCAGCCGCAGCGAGGCGGCCAGCGCCGGGCCGACGCGACCGGCGCCGACGACGCCGACGGTCAGCCGGGCCGGGCGGTCCCGCGGCTCGGGAAGTGGATGTGCGTTCACGCGACTGCGGCCTTCCGTTCCAGTCCTCAGGGGGTACCGGACGATTCCCCGCCATGCTACGCGAGTGCTCCGCTCGGGCCGGGGCGCAGCCCTGCGCCTGTGGATAACGCGGCTGGACAACGCCGCTGGGCAACGCGGCCTGTGGATAACTCCAGGGGTGACCTGCCCGTGCGTCATCATCGGGTCATGGCGGACAAGGGGGACGCGGTGGACATGGCGGATGAGGCGGATCAGGCGGATGAGGTGGGCGTGGTGGACGAGCCGGAGGGGGCGGAACAGGCCGCGCGGGCGCGCAGACTCGCGGCCTGGCGCGGCTCCGAGCGGGTCCTGGTGCGGGGCCCGGTGGAGCTGCGGATCGGCGAGCGGCTGGCGGCCCTGACCGCCGCCGCGGACCTCGACGGCGCCCTCGACGACTGGGTGGACGTGTACGGGGACGGGGTGGTCGAAAGGCTGGAGCGGCGGGTCGCCGACCTGCTCGGCATGGAAGCCGCGGCCTTCTTCCCCACCGGCACCATGGCCCAGCAGGTCGCGCTGCGCGCCTGGGCCGGGCGCACCGGCAACCCGGTGGTGGCCGTCCATCCGCTGGCCCATCTGGAGGTGCACGAGCGGGACGCGTATCTGACGGTGAGCGGGCTGCGCGCGGTGCGGCCGACCACCGAGCCACGGCTGCCCACCGCCGACGAGATCCGCGACCTGGACGAGCCCTTCGGCACGCTCGCCCTCGAACTGCCGCTGCGCGACGCGGGCTTCGTGCTGCCGGAGTGGGACGACCTGGTCGCCGTCGTGGAGGCCGCCCGGGAGCGGGAGGCGGTGGTCCACTTCGACGGGGCCCGGCTGTGGGAGAGCACCACGTACTTCGGGCGCGGGCTCCCGGAGATCGCCGCCCTCGCGGACACGGTGTACGTGTCCTTCTACAAGTCGCTCGGCGGCATCGCGGGGGCCGCGCTGGCGGGCCCGGAGACGCTGATCGCGGAGGCGGCGGCATGGCGCCACCGGTACGGGGGTCAGCTGTTCCAGCAGTGGCCCACGGCGCTCGCCGCCCTGGCCGGTCTGGACCGCGAACTGCCGCGGCTGCCGTCGTACGTGGCCCATGCCGCGGTCGTGGCGCGGGCGATGCGCGAGGCGTTCGCGGCGGCCGGGGTGGCCTGGTCCCGGGTGCACCCGGAGGTGCCGCACACCCATCAGTTCCAGGTGTGGCTGCCGTATCCGGCGCGGGTGCTGGACGAGGCGGGGATACGGCTGGCCGAGGAGACCCGCACGACGCTGTTCCGGCGCTGGTCGGAGCCGGGGCCGCCCGGTCTGGCCGCCTCCGAGGTGACGGTGGCCGCACCCGCGCTGGACTGGACGGCGGAGGAGGTGACCGAGGCGGTCGCCGCGTTCCTGACGCGGGTGCGGGCGGTGCTGGCCGAGGACGGGCGAAGGTGACGGCTGACCGCCGGGCACGCGGCGGGCGGGCCCGCACGTGCCGGAGCTGGGCGCCGACAGGCGCAGGCGTGCGCCGCGTGCCGCACGCTGCTCGGCGCGTCGGCCGCAGGCCGGGCGCGGCCCGGCGGCCCGGCGGGGGTCAGCCGGTGGTCGGGCACGAGGACGGGTCCCTGACCGGGCGGACGGACGCGTCCCCGCCCGGCCCGGCACCTGGCCCGGCGGCCGGTTGCCGGGCCGCACCGGTCGGCCAATCCCCTGCGGCACGTACGGGCCGCGCGGCGCGTACGGCCCGGGCCGCCCGTGCCCTCACCGCGCGCAGGGCCCGCCGCAGGGCGCTGCCGCGGCGCCGGGCCGGGCGTTCCTCGATCACGGTCTGGAAGTCGCGGTATTCGCGCAGCGCCCGGAGGGTGCGCCAGTCGTCCCGGCCGGGGGCGGGCGGGGCGGGCTCACCGCGCTGGGCGGCCCGGTACAGGTCGAGTGCGTACTGCTGAGTGACGGACATGGAAGGAGCGTCGGACGGCCCGCCGCCGCCCGTCACCTCGATTGACGATCGCCGTCAAACGAAGTCGGGGCGCGGCCCGGGCTGCCGCACCATGGGGACATGGCCAATGTCGTGGACATCACCGGGCTGCCGCCCGAGCGCATCGTCTTCAGCCCGTCACCGCTCGCGGAACTGGGCGCCGCACTGCACGTGCTGTCCGAACCCGGCCACCACCCCGGGCAGCACGGCTGGGCCACCGCGACCGCCGCCTCCCTCAAGCCGGATCTCGCCGACCGGCTGTGCGAGGCGGACTTCCTGTGGGGCACGGCCCGCTCCGACCTGCTGCTGCCGTCCGCCCCCGGCGCGACGCTCGCGGAGGAGCTGGACGCGCTGGACCGGATCGACGACGAGGCGTTCGTGGCCGCCGCGTTCGAGATCAGCTGCTCCGCCTCGTACGACCGGCCGACGCCGTCCCCGCTGGTCGACCGGGACGAGCGGGACCGGGTCCGGGACATGGCCCGGGCCCGCGGACCGCGGCAATTGGCGTTCGTGGACCGCATGCTGGCGGACCCCGACGGGCTGCGGGTGTGGCTGCGGCGCCTGCTGGAGGACTGCCATCAGGCGTTCTTCGCGGACACCTGGCAGCGGGTGCGGGTCCAACTGGCCGCCGACGCCCGCCACAAGGGCGAGCTGCTCCAGCGCAAGGGGCTCGCGGAGGCGCTGACGGCGACGTCGGCCGCGCTGTCGCTGGAGCAGGGTGCGGACGGGCGGTCGCGCGTCCTGGTCGACAAGCTGGCGGCGGGGCGTACGACGGCCCACGGGAGCGGGCTGACCCTCATCCCGACGACCTTCGGCTGGCCGCATCTGCTGCTCGTGCACGCGCCGGGCTGGCACCCGGTGATCCAGTACCCCGTCGCCGGGCCCGAACTCACCCCGCCCGCCGCCCTGCAACTCGTCCAGCAGCGCCTGGAGGCCCTCGCCCATCCGATGCGGATGCGCATCTGCCGCACCCTGGCCCGGGGCCCGCACACCACGGGCGAGTTGGCCGAGGCGTACGCCATCACGCCGCCGGAGGTCTCCCGGCACATCGCCGTCCTGAAGAAGGCCGGGCTTCTGCACACCCGGCGGCGCGAGCGGTACGTCCTGCACCAGCTGGAGTTGGCGACGGTGGCGCGCCTGGGGAGCGACTTCCTGGAGGGCGTCCTGCGGTAGGGCGCGGCGGCGCGCCGGGGATTTCCCCCACCCCGCCCCTTCCCGAAACCGGGGGAGCCCCCCGGCCCCCCGGCCCCTCGCCGACCGCGGGGCTCCGCCCCAGCACCCCGCGTGGGCGCCGCCGTCGCAGAGGCCCGGCCGCGCCATTGCGGCCCGGCGCGCGGAGCCCCGCCCTCTGAAGGGGGGCTCACCCCCGTGGGCGCCACGGTCACGGAGGACCTGACCCCGTCGCCCTGGCCCACCCTGCGGGGCTCACCCGCCCCAGACGCGGCCTCCGCCCCAGCACCCCGCGTGCGCGCCGCCGTAGCAGACGGCCCGGCCCCGCCGCCGCAGCCCGGGCGTCGCACTCCCGTGGGCGCCACGCTCACGGAACCTGACCCTGCCGCCGCGGCCCTCGCCCGCCCCAGATGCAGGCTCCGCCCCAGCACCCCACACGGCCGCCGCCGTCGCAGAGGCCCGGCCGCGCCATTGCGGCCCGACGCGCGGGGCCCCGCCCCCTGAACGTGGGGCTCGCGGTCACGGAGGACGTGACCCCGTCGCCGCGGCCCGACCTGCGGGGGCTCCGCCCCAGCACCCCGCGTGCGCGCCGCCGTAGCAGAGAGCCCGGCCCNNCCGCCGCGGCCCGACCCGCGAGGGGTGGCCCGCCCTCCCCGGACATGGGGCCGCGCCCCCCGTGGGGCACCACGCTCACGGAGGACCTGACCCCCTCGCCCTGGCCCGACCTGCGGGGCTCACCCGCCCCAGACGCGGCCTCCGCCCCAGCACCCCGCGTGCGCGCCGCCGTAGCAGACGGCCCGGCCCCGCCGCCGCAGCCCGGGCGCGGCCCTGCCGCCGCGGCCCGACCCGCGAGGGGTGGCCCGCCCTCCCCGGACATGGGGCCGCGCCCCAGCGCGGGTAGGCCCGCCCGGCCCACCCGCCCGCAGCCGAGCTGCGGACAGTGGGCCCAGCGCCCCGCGTGGCCGCCGCTGTCGCGGAGGGGCGGGCCCTCTCACCGCAGCCCCGCCCGCGGGCCGTGGGCCGCCCGGCCCCGCGTCTGGGCGCCCCGCCCCGGGCCGGGTCAGCGGGGTGGGCCGCCTGCGCGGACCAGGCCGGTTTCGTAGGCCATCACCACCACCTGCACCCGGTCACGGAGTTCCAGCTTGGTGAGGATGCGGCCCACGTGGGTCTTCACGGTCGCCTCGGACAGCACCAGGCGGCCCGCTATCTCGCCGTTCGACAGGCCCTGGGCGACGAGCATCATCACCTCGCGCTCGCGCTCGGTGAGCCGTTCCAGCTCCGGGCGGGCCGCCGTGCCGGATCGGCCGCCGATGCCGCCGCCGGCGGTGCCCGGGAGCATCAGGGCGAAGCGGTTCAGGAGTCGGCGGGTGGTGCTGGGGGCGACGACCGCGTCACCGCTGTGGACGGCGCGGATCGCGGTGAGCAGTTCGCCCGGTGGCACGTCCTTGAGCATGAAGCCGCTCGCGCCCGCCTTGAGGGCGGAGAAGGCGTACTCGTCCAGGTCGAAGGTGGTCAGGATGAGGACCCGCGGCGCCCCGGCGCGTTCGCAGATGCGCCGGGTCGCCTCCACCCCGTCCAGCTTCGGCATTCTGACGTCCATCAGGACGACGTCCACCTCGGCGGAGCGCACCGCTTCCAGCGCCTCCAGCCCGTCGCCCGCCTCGGCGACGACCTCCATGTCGGGCTGGGCGGCGAGCACCATGCGGAAACCGGTGCGCAGCAGCACCTGGTCATCGACGAGCATGACGCGGATCGACATCCGGTCGGTCCCTTCCCTCGGCTTCCTCGGCGCGCGCTCCGTGCGGCGCCCACCCCATACGTACGCGCCGCCGTCCGCGGCTCACCTCGCCGGTTTCAGCGGCAGCAGCGCGCTGATGCGGAAGCCGCCGCCCGGGCGCGGGCCCGCGTCGAGCGTGCCACCCACCATGCCGACGCGCTCGCGCATCCCGATCAGCCCGTGGCCGCTGCCGTCGGCACCGCCGTCCTCGTACAACTCGCGCTGGGCGCCCCGCCCGTCGTCCTCGACCAGCAGGCCGAGCCCGTCGTCGAAGTAGGTGATGCGGACGCTGGCGCCGACGTCGGGGCCGCCGTGCTTGCGGGTGTTGGTGAGCGCTTCCTGCACGATGCGGTACGCGGTCAGCTCCACGCCGCTGGGCAGTTGGCGCGGGCTGCCGACGACCTTGAAGTCCACCGGGAGCCCGGATCCGCGAGCCTGCTCGACCAGTTCGTCGATCTGCTCGACGTCCGGCTGCGGGACGTAGTCGTCGGCTTCCCCCGGTTCCCCGGTGCGCAGCACGCCCAGCAGCCGCCGCATCTCGGCGAGGGCCTGGCGGCCGGTGCCGGAGATCGTCTCCAGCGCCTGCCGGGCCTGGTCCGGGGAGGCGTCGAGGACGTACGCGGCGCCGTCCGCCTGAACGACCATCACCGACACGTTGTGCGCGACGACATCGTGCAGTTCGCGGGCGATCCGGGCGCGTTCGGCGGCGACCGCGACCTTCGACTGCGCCTCGCGCTCCTTCTCCAGCCGGGAGGCGCGCTCCTCCAGCTGGGCGTAGTAGGCGCGGCGGGTGCGGATCGAGTCGCCGAGCACCCAGGCCAGGACGAAGGGGATGGTGACGAAGACCGTCGAGACGGCGGCCTCCCCCGAGGACTCGTGTTCGGCGGGCCAGCGGAGGGTGGCGAGCGACGGTGCGCAGATCGCGGCGCCCAGGGCCAGCCGGGAGGTGCGCCGTCCGCCGGTGCACGCGACGGTGTAGACGATCACCAGCATCGCGAAGTCGACGATGTTGATCCTGACGTCCAGCGCGAGCTGGGCGAGGCCGCACGCGATGGCCAGCCACAGCATCGCCGCGGGGGCGCGGCGGCGCAGCGCGACGGCGGCGCACAGCGCCAGCGTGATCGGCACGGCCGCGAGGGGTGGCTCATAGCCCGGGGATGCCCCTACGAACCACAGGAGACCGCAGCCGAAGAGGAGGACGCCCCAGAAGGTGTCCACCCCTGTCGGATGGCTGCGGAGGAAATCGTAGAGGCGCTGCACGTCACCCAGAGTAGGCAGTGCGGACACCCGGGCGGGTCAGCCCGAGGGGCGATCCGTAGGGCCCCGTCCTACTCCCCAAGGTGGATGCCGCTCCGCTTTAGCGTGGGGACGTGGCGAGTGAACAGCACGAATGGTGCGGGTGGCGGGAAGCCGCCGAACGGGCGCTGTACGGGACGGACGGCTTCTTCCGGCGGGCGGAGGGACCGGCCGGTCACTTCCGCACGTCGGTGCATGCCTCACCGCTGTACGCGCGGGCGGTCACGGAGCTGCTGCGGCGGGTGGACGAGGCGCTGGGACGGCCGCCGGAGCTGGCCCTGGTGGACCTGGGCGCGGGGCGCGGCGAGCTGCTGACCGGGGTGCTGGCGGCGGCCGCCGGTGAGCCGCACGGACTGGCCGCACGGCTGCGGCCGTACGCGGTCGAGCGGGCGGCGCGGCCGGACGGGCTCGATGCGCGCGTGGAGTGGCGGGAGACGGCGCCGGAGGGGTTCACGGGGCTGCTGTTCGCCAACGAGTGGCTGGACAACGTCCCCGTCGACGTCGCCGAGACGGACGCGGACGGCGTCCCGCGCCGGGTCGAGGTCTCGGCGGCCGACGGCGCCGAACGGCTGGGCGCCGAGGTGACCGGCGAGGACGCGGAGTGGCTGGCCCGGTGGTGGCCGCTGGCGGGCGCCGAGCCGGGGCTGCGGGCCGAGATCGGGCGGCCCCGCGACGCGGCCTGGGCGGCGGCCGTGCGGTGCGTGGGCGCCGGGCTCGCGGTCGCCGTGGACTACGGCCACGAGCGCGCCGCCCGGCCGCCCTTCGGCACCCTGACCGGCTTCCGGGACGGCCGCGAGGTGCGGCCGGTGCCGGACGGCTCCTGCGATCTCACGGCGCACGTGGCGCTGGACGCGTGCGCGGCCGGGACGGACGCCCGTCCGATCCCCCAGCGCGACGCGCTGCGCCACCTGGGCCTCGACGGGGGCCGCCCGCCGCTCGCCCTGGCCTCGACGGACCCGGCCGCCTACGTACGGGCCCTGAGCGCGGCGGGCGAGGCGGCGGAGCTGCTGGACCCGGCGGGCCTGGGCGGCTTCCGGTGGCTGGCCCGGCCGGTGGGCCTGCCGTACGGGTCCCTCCTGCCGTAGGCCGGGGCCCGGGGCCGGGGGGCTGGTCCAGGGGCTGGACCCGGTTTCTGGGCGAGGCGGGTGCCGAGACAAACTGTTCCCATGACGGAGACGACAGTCGGCATCGGCGGCGCGGCGGAAAGCACCGACATGGTGCTGAACATCGGCCCGCAGCACCCGTCCACCCACGGTGTGCTGCGGCTCCGGCTGGTGGTCGACGGGGAACGCGTCCAGCACGCGGAGCCGGTGATCGGGTACATGCACCGCGGCGCCGAGAAGCTGTTCGAGGCGCGCGACTACCGCCAGATCATCATGCTCGCCAACCGCCACGACTGGCTGTCCGCGTTCTCCAACGAGCTGGGCGTCGTCCTCGCCGTCGAGCGGATGCTCGGGATGGAGGTCCCGGAGCGCGCCGTATGGGTGCGTACGCTGCTGGCCGAGCTGAACCGGGTGCTGAACCACCTGATGTTCCTCGGCTCGTACCCCCTGGAGCTGGGCGGCATCACGCCGATCTTCCACGCGTTCCGGGAGCGCGAGGACCTCCAGCACGTGATGGAAGAGATCTCCGGCGGCCGGATGCACTACATGTTCAACCGGGTCGGCGGGCTCAAGGAGGACCTGCCGGCGGGCTGGCTCGGCCGGGCCCGGGCGGCGGTGGCCGAGGTGCGGTCGCGGATGGACGTGTACGACGGGCTGGTGCTCGGCAACGAGATCTTCCGGGGGCGCACCCGCGGGGTGGGCGTCCTGTCCCCGGAGGCCGTGCACGCCTACGGGGTCAGCGGCCCCATCGCCCGCGCCTCGGGCGTGGACTTCGACCTGCGGCGCGACGAGCCGTATCTGGCGTACGGAGACCTCCAGGACACCCTGAAGGTCGTCGTGCGCGAGGAGGGCGACTGCCTGGCCCGCTTCGAATGCCTGCTGGAGCAGACCCACAACGCGCTGGCGCTCGCCGACGCCTGTCTGGACCGGCTCGCCGAGCTTCCGCCGGGGCCGATCAACCAGCGGCTGCCGAAGGTGCTCAAGGCCCCCGAGGGCCACACCTACGCGTGGACCGAGAACCCGCTCGGCCTCAACGGCTACTACCTCGTCTCGAAGGGCGAGAAGACGCCGTACCGGCTGAAGCTCCGCTCGGCCTCGTTCAACAACATCCAGGCGCTCACGGAGCTTCTGCCGGGCACGCTCGTCGCCGACATGGTGGCGATCCTCGGATCGCTGTTCTTCGTCGTCGGCGACATCGACAAGTAGGCACCGAGCTCTACGAGATCGCGCTGCGCAGCTCCCCGATCCCGCTGGGCTCGTTCTCCTCGTGCGCGGTCAGGTCGATGACCTCTCCCACCGCGCCCTTGCGGGTCTCGGCGAGGGTCTCCGCGCCGATCACGTCGGCGAGGTCCTCCTCGGCCTCCGGCTCGGGCTCCTGCTGCTTCGGCGGGTTCTTCTGGGTGCCGAAGTAGTCGAAGCCGCTCTCCGAACGGGAGGCGGCCCGGCGGGCCGCGGCATACGGCACCACGGCGGAGGCGGCCGTACGGGCGTGCGGAGGCGGCACCGGGGAGCTGTCCGGGCCGTCACGCTCGTCGGCCGCCGGGCGCTTCCCCGGGACGGCTGCACCGTCCTCGTCCGGGTCCGCGGCCGTTCTCCCGGCCGTGCTGTCCGTCGCTTCCGCCTTCTCCCGCTCCCTGGCCTCGGCCTCGGCCTTCTCCTGCTCGGCCGCCAGGGCACGCGATTCCGCTTCGGCTCGCTCCCGCTGCTGGCGCGCGCTGGCGACGAGACGGCTCAGCGCCTCGTCGGCGCGTGCGTACGCGCTGAGGTCGAGACCGTCGCCGAGGGATTCCGCCGACTCCGCCGACTCGGCGTCCGCGGCGGTCTCGCCGGACGGCTCCCCCGCGGTCAGCTCCTTCGACGGGACCGCGGCCTCCAGGGCGAGCCTGCGGCGCCCCTCCAGGGCGCTGGCGCGCTCGGTCTCGGCCGTGGCGTAGCGGCGCAGCAGCTCGGCGTGCTCGTTGCGCAGCCGGGCGAGTTCGGCCCGCTTGGCGCGGAGCCGGGTGTTGAGCGCGGTGCGCAGCTCGGCGGCCTTCTCCGCGTCGGCCTCCAGCTCCGCGATCCGCTCCTCGTACTTCATCTCCTGGCGGGCGGTCTCACTCGCGGCCTCCGCGACCCGGCGGCCGGCCGCGCGGTCCCAACGGCGCGTCAGGACCGAGCCGACGACCGCGGCGGTGGCCGCGGTCGCGGCGAGTCCACGGATCACAACCGTATCGCCGACCAGCCAGGCACCGGCGGCGCAGGTTATTGACGCGGCTGCAACCGACAGAGGGGGAAGTAGCCTGTGCAGGGGTGGGGATTGGCGGTGGCGTCCACGTGGCATGGGCCGAAACTTACCGTGCGTACCGCCGCTTTGGGGGGTCGGCAGGCCACATCCGTTGTGAATCCGTTGGCAAACTACTTCACCAGACCCTTCTCCTTGAGGTAGTCGGCCGCGACATCGGCGGGCTTGAGCCGCTCGGCGTCAACTTTCTTGTTGAGTTCGGTGAGATCGGCCGTGGTGAGTACGCGGCCGAGCTTGTTCAGCGCGTTTTCGATCTTGGGTGAACCGGCGGACTTCGCATTCACGACGGGAAGTACGTTGTCGGCATTCTGGAGATTTTTGTCGTCGTCGAGCAGGACGAGCCCGAACTGGTCGAGCGTGGCGTCCGTGGTGGTGGTCAGGACCATCTGGTCCTTGCCGTCCTTGACCGCCTGCTTGGCCTGCACGCTGCCGATGTCCAGCGGGTCGATGCCCGCGATGTCGATGCCGTAGCGCTTCTCCAACCCGGGCTGGCAGAACGGCCGCTTCGGGCATTCGTCGCCCGCCGCCAGCTTGACCTTCTGCCCGGACTTCCCCAGATCGGAGAGCGTCTTGAGGTCGTGCTCCTTCGCGAACTTCTCGCTCACCGCGAAGGCGTTCTGGTCGACCGCCTTGCCGGCGTCGAGCACCTTCAGCCCGCGCGGCTCCGCGAGCTTCTTCAGCGCCTTCACCGTGTCGTCCGCGTCGGAGGAGGCCACGGGCTCGGCATTCGGCCCGTTCTTCTTCTGGTTGAGGAATTCGGCGAGCGTCGCCGCGTACTCCGGTACGACATCCATCTGACCCTTCTCCAGGGCCGGTTCATACAGTTCGCGGGTGTCCACCGTCTTGAGGGAGGTCGAGTAACCGGCGTCCTCCAGCAGTCCCGCGTACAGCTCAGCGAGGATCTTCGACTCGGCGAAGGAGGCCGTCCCGATCACCAGCGAGCCCTCCTTGCCGGGCTTGCCGGAGCCGTCGCCTCCGCCGGACTTCTCCAGGCTCTCGCCGCCGCACGCGGTCGCGCCGACCGCCAGCACCACGGCGCTCGCCGCCGCCCCCGCCACTCTCAAGAACGTGCTCATGGGTTCCCCATCCATAGATATGTACGACTGGACATGTACGGCTTCGGATGCATACGGATGCGTACGGCCGCGCACCGAGGCGATGCGGGCGTTACGACGTCAGCGCGGGCGCCTTGGGCGCCTGGTCGGCGGGCGGGCGGCGGAACGCGGCCGACCGCCGCCCCGTCTTCCGCCGCATCGGGTCCAGCGCCAGCCCCAGCACCACGAACACGCCCTCGACCAGCAGCGCGAGCGCCGCGACCAGCACCGCCCCGGCCACCACCTGGGGCGTGTCGGTGAGCCGGAAGCCCGCCGTGATGATCCGGCCGAGCCCGCCGCCGCCGGGCAGCGCCGCCAGCGTCGCGGTGGCCACCACCTGCACCGCGGCGGTCCGCACGCCCGTCATGATCAGCGGGAAGGCGAGCGGCAGCTCGACCCGGCGGATCAGCTGGCCGCCCGTCATCCCCATGCCCCGGGCCGCCTCCACGACCTCCCGGTCCGCCTCGCTCACCCCGACGTACGCGTTGGTGAGCAGCGGCGGGACGGCGAACAGCACCAGCGCGATGATCGTGGGCCACTGGCCGTGCGAGCCCAGCGGGCTGAGGAGCAGCAGCACCAGCACGGCGAAGGTGGGCACCGCCCGGCCCGCGTTGGAGATGTTGACCGCGATCGCGCCGCCCTTGCCGATGTGGCCGAGCAGAACGGCGACCGGCAGCGCGACCGCGCACGAGATCGCCAGACAGACGAACGTCAGGAACAGGTGCTGGCCGAGCCGGTGCCACACCCCGTCCCCGCCCGACCAGTGCGACCCGGTGGCCAGCCAGTTCCACGCCTCGCCGATGACGCCCATCAGGCCCTCCTCCTCTTGCGCGCCCAGGGCGTCAGCACCCGCTGGACGCCGAGCAGAACGACGTCCGCCACGACCGCCAGCGCCACGCACAGCACCGAGGCGGTCAGCACCTGCGCCTTGAAGAAGCTGTGCATGCCCTCGTAGATGAGGTTGCCGAGCCCGCCGTAGCCGATGATCGCGCCGACCGTGGTGAGCGAGACGGTGGAGACCGTGGTGATCCGCAGCCCGGCCATCAGGGCGGGCAGCGCGAGCGGCAACTCGACGCCGAGGAGCAGCCGCAGCGGCCCGTACCCCATGCCGCGCGCGGCCTCCCGGGCGTCCTCCGGCACGGAGGCCAGGCCCGCCATGATGTTGCGCACCAGGATGGTCAGCGAATAGAGCACCAGGCCCGTGACCACGACCGCCTGGGACACCCCGAAGACCGGCAGCAGCAGCGAGAACATCGCGAGCGACGGCACCGTGTAGAGGATCGTGGTCATCCCCAGCACCGGGCCCGCCACGCCCTGCCGGCGGCGGGCCAGCAGCGCGAGCGGAAAGGCGATCACGAGGCCGATCGCGACCGACGCGAGGGTGATCCCGACATGCTGAAGCGTCGCGTCCGTCAGCTCCTGACCACGCGTGCGCACATACTCGCCGCAAATCCATTCGTTACTGATCAGACAGTTCTGGTCCGCCATACGCTCACCTCCCCCGGGCAGTGGTCGTCCAATTCCTGGGTGACCCTATCCCCGGGAGATGACAATCTCGTCCGATCGCCACACAACAGCAACAATGTCTGCCACGAATGCGGCAACAATGGGGAGCCATGATCCGTTTCGAGCATGTCACCAAGCGCTACGCCGACGGCACGACCGCCGTGGACGATCTGTCCTTCGAGGTCGCGGAGGGTGAGCTGGTCACGCTCGTCGGGCCCTCGGGCTGTGGCAAGACCACCACGATGAAAATGGTCAACCGGCTCATCGAGCCGTCCTCCGGCCGGATTCTGGTGGAGGACAAGGACATCGCCGAGACGGATCCGGTCGCGCTGCGCCGCCGTATCGGCTACGTCATTCAGCAAGTCGGTCTCTTCCCGCACAAGACCGTGCTGGAGAACACCGCGACCGTGCCGCATCTGCTGGGGTGGCAGCGGAAGAAGGGGCGGGACCGGGCCGCCGAGCTGCTCGATCTGGTCGGACTCGACCCTTCCGTATATGGCGACCGCTATCCGGACCAGCTCTCCGGCGGCCAGCGGCAGCGGGTCGGGGTGGCGCGGGCGCTGGCGGCCGACCCTCCGGTGCTGCTGATGGACGAGCCCTTCGGGGCCGTCGACCCGGTCGTCCGCGAACATCTCCAGACGGAATTCCTGCGGCTTCAGTCGCAGGTGCGAAAGACCGTGCTCTTCGTGACGCACGACATCGAGGAGGCGGTGCGGCTCGGCGACCGCATCGCGGTGTACGGATCCGGGCGCATCGAACAGTTCGACACCCCGGCGGCCGTGCTGGGCGCGCCCGCCTCGCCGTACGTCGCCGACTTCGTCGGCGCCGACCGGGGCCTCAAGCGGCTCTCGGTCACCCCCATCGAACCCGGCGACCTCTGGCAGCCGCCCGTCGTCCACCTCGACGACCCGCTCACCAAGGCGGCCGCCCGCCTGTCCTCGGACGGCGCCCGGTGGGCCGTCGTCCTGGACGACGCGGACCATCTCCACGGCTGGATCCCGGCGGACGCGGCCGACGGGCAGGACGGGACGGTACGGGACCATGCCCGCCGGATGGAGGCGTGGCTGCCGGTGGGGGCGCCGCTCAAGCAGGCGTTCAGCACGATGCTCCAGCACGACGCGGGGTGGATCGCCGTCCTGGACGGCGAACGCTTCCTCGGCGTCCTCACCCCGGGGCGCCTGCACGAGGCCCTGCGCCGCTCGATCGACGCCGACGCGGGCGGAATCGCCCGCGGCGACGTCAACCTCCAGACGGTGGCCGACACCTGAGCCCTGCCCCCACCCCCGGCCCCGGCCCGGTGCGGGGCTCCGCCCCCGCACGGCACCGGGCCTACGGGGGCGCTCCGGCGCGCCTCGCCAAGCGCGCGGGCTGCGGAGCGCCGCCGGGCGCCCAGCGGCGGTCCCGGTCCGCGGAGCGCGTGCGGGGCCCCGGGGCGGAGCCCCGCCGCGCGGCGGAGCCGCATATCGGACGCTGCGGGAAGGGGCGGCGTGGGGGAAGGACCGCTCAGTCGGCTCGGAGGCGGGTGCTCATCCATTCCAGGGCGGGGGACACCTCGCGCTTCCAGGTGTTGAAGTTGTGGCCCCCGGTACCGAGGATCATCGACGAGATGCGGATCGGCTCGCCGCGGCGGTTCCGGTCCTGCACCTTCGCCACGAACCGCATCGTCGCCCCGTAGTTCTTCTCGCCGCGCTCGCTGCTGCTCACCAGCAGCGAGACCGGCGGGGCGGGCTGGTGGTCGAGGCGCCACATGAGGTTGTTCTCGCGCTCCAGCTGCTTGCTGCCGCCGAAGAGATCGCCGGTGGTCGGGTCGATGGGGGCCTTGTAGTAAGGGGACAGCCCGACGGCGGTGGAGAACGCGTCGGGGTGGCGCATCGCCATCTTCAGGGCGCAGTAGCCGCCGGTGGAGTTGCCGATGACACCCCAGTTGCGGGCCTGTGTGCCCGCCCGGTAGTGCTCGGAGACGGCCTTCGGCACGTCCTTGGTGAAGAAGGTCTCGGTCTGCGGACCGCCGGGGACGTCCATGCACTCCGTATCCCGCGGCGGCACCACCGTCGGCCGCATCATGACCAGGATCGTCGGTTGCATCCTTCCCTCTTTGACCAGCTTCTGGGACTTCTGGGGGTATTTCAGACCATTGATGAGGGCCTCGGTGGTGCCCGGGTAGCCGGTCAGCACGAGGGCCGCGGGGAACCGGCGCTCGGCGTACCCGGGCTGGAAGTACTCCGGCGGCAGATAGACGTACGCGGGGCTCGCGATCCGCGAGACCGGCCCCCGGAAGGTGACCTTGTCGATGCGCCCGCCGGCCGCGGGCGACGAGCCGCCGGAGACGTTGAGCTTGCGGCTCTCGGTGACCTTCACCCGGCCCCCGGGGGTGTCGTGGTCCACCACCACCCCCATCTCGTTCTCGCCCCCGAAGAGGTCGGCCCATGATCCGTAAAAACCGAAAGACTGATTGGCGAACAATCCAAAGGCCGCGAACACCGCCACCTGGGTTGCCGCTAGCATGCCGACCCGGCCGACCACGGCGGTCACCCCGCGTCCGGCCAGCCGCGGCCACAGCCATATCGTGGCTGTGAACAGCAGCAGCGCCGCGACGACAGCCATGATCACGACGTTGTTGCTCGTGAGACCCATCACTATCTTTCTGCCGGGCGGCGGTCGTCCGTGCCGCGGGGGGCGCCTTCCGGCGGGAGCCGGGGGCGGAACCCCGCCGCCTCGAACTGCATCTAGATAGACGCAAATCGTGCGGAAGCTGCGTCAGAGAACCAAAGATCCTTTGACCGAAGCGACGGGAATGCGAATGTCTGACAGTCCAGATGCCGAAAAGTCCGGAGGGGTTCCCAACCGGATACGGCGCGTGCTGCGCGGGCCGCGTCCGGAGACGGTCCCCACCGCCGTCGGCACGGCCTGCACGGTGATCGGGCTCGTGGACATCGTTTTTCCGCGGCTGCGGCACAGCAAGGTGCACGCGCTGGCGGAGCTGCTGCCCGGCGCGGTCAGCTCCCTGGCCGCCGCGGCGTCCATCGTGGTCGGGCTGCTGCTGCTGATGCTGGCGCACGGCCTGAAGCGGCGTAAGCGCCGCGCCTGGGTGGCGGCGGTGGCACTGCTGCCGGTCGGGGCGGCGGCCCAGCTGCTGTACCGGCACTCGGTCCTGGGCACCGTCTTCTCGCTCGTCCTGATGGTCGTGCTGCTGCACTACCGCCGCGAGTTCGCCGCGCTGCCCGACCCGCGCAGCCGCTGGATGGCGCTGGCCAACTTCGTGGTCATGGGCGCGGTGAGCGTCGGGGTCGGGCTGCTCATCGTGCGGTCGCACCCGGACACCATCGAGGGCGCGCCGTCGCTGGCGGCGCAGCTGGAGCACGTGCTGTGGGGGCTGTTCGGCTTCGAGGGGCCGGTCGGCTACCGCGACGGCGCGGACTACACGGTCGGCTACTCGCTGGGCGCGCTCGGCCTGCTGACGGTCGCCACCACCGCGTACCTCGCCTTCCGCCCCGAGCACCCGGCCGCCCGGCTGACCGCCTCCGACGAGGAGCGGCTGCGGGAGCTGCTGACCACCCACGGGCGTCGCGACTCGCTCGGCCACTTCGCGCTCCGCCGCGACAAGGCGGTGATCTTCTCGCCCAGCGGCAAGTCCGCCGTCTGCTACCGCGTGGTCTCCGGCGTGATGCTGGCCAGCGGTGACCCGGTCGGCGACGTCGAGGCGTGGCCGGGCGCGATCGCCGCGTTCATGGAGGAGGCGCGGGCGCACTCCTGGACCCCCGCGGTGATGGGGTGCAGCGAGACCGGCGGCGAGGTGTGGACCCGGGAGACCGGTCTTGACGCGCTGGAACTGGGCGACGAGGCGATCGTGGACGTCGCGGACTTCACCCTCTCCGGGCGCGCCATGCGCAACGTGCGCCAGATGGTCAAGCGCATCGAGCGGGCCGGTTACGAGACGAGGGTGCGCCGCGTCGCCGACCTCGACGCGGCGGAGCTGGAGGCCGTCCGGCGCGCCGCAGAGGACTGGCGGGGCACCGACACCGAGCGCGGCTTCTCGATGGCGCTGGGCCGGATCGGCGACCCGGCGGACGGCGAGTCGGTGATCGCCACCGCCCACAAGACCGCCGAGGAGGGCGCCGAGGAGGGTCCGTACGGAGACCTGAAGGCCGTCCTGCACTTCGTGCCCTGGGGCCCGGACGGGATGTCGCTGGACCTGATGCGGCGCGACCGGAGCGCCGACCCGGGCATGAACGAGCTGCTGATCGTCGCCTCGCTCCAGGCCGCCCCGGCGCTGGGCGTCACCCGCGTGTCGCTGAACTTCGCGATGTTCCGCTCGGCGCTGGCGCGCGGCGAGAAGCTGGGCGCGGGCCCGGTGCTGCGTGGCTGGCGGGGGCTGCTGGTGTTCCTGTCCCGCTGGTTCCAGATCGAGTCGCTGTACAAGTTCAACGCCAAGTTCCGGCCGCGCTGGGAGCCGCGCTTCGTGGTGTTCCGCAACACCCGGGACCTGCCGCGCATCGGGCTGGCCGCGATGCAGGCCGAGGGGTTCGTCTCCCTCGCGCTGCCCCGGCTGCTGCGCCGCGGGCGGCGCGCCGAGCCGCGGCCCTGCGCGCACCAGGCCCCGGCCCGGCGCCGCGAACTGGAGCAGGCCGCCTAGACCCCCGCGTCCCCCGCCCGGGCTGCCGGTACGTCTAGCCTTAAGGTCATGAGGACGTTGCGCGAGCGGGGCCGAGTGACCGGACTGCCGGAATGGGACCGGTGTGCGGTCATGGGCGTGGTGAACGTCACGCCGGACTCCTTCTCCGACGGCGGCCAGTGGTTCGACACCGACCTGGCCGTCAAGCACGGTCTGGACCTGGTCGCGGCCGGGGCCGACCTGGTGGACGTCGGGGGCGAGTCGACCCGGCCGGGCGCGGCGCGCGTCGACGAGGCCGAGGAGCTGCGCCGGGTGATCCCGGTGGTGCGGGAGCTGGCCGCGGCCGGCGTCTCGATCAGCGTGGACACCATGCGCGCCACGGTCGCCGAGCGGGCGATCGAGGCGGGCGCGCTGCTGGTCAACGATGTGAGCGGCGGCCGCGCCGACCCGGCGATGGTGCCGGCGGTGGCCGCGGCCGAGGTGCCCTTCGTGGTGATGCACTGGCGCGGCCAGTCGATCGACATGAGCAACCGGGCGGTGTACGAGGACGTGGTCGGCGAGGTCGTCGCCGAGCTGCGTACCAGCGTGGAGCGGGCCGTCGAGGGCGGTATCGCCCCCGAGCGGATCGTGCTCGACCCGGGACTGGGCTTCGCCAAGGACGCCGAACACGACCTGGCGCTGGTCGCGCACCTGTCCGCACTGCGCCAACTGGGCCGCCCGCTGCTGGTGGCGGCCTCCCGGAAGCGGTTCCTGGGCCGGGTCCTGGCCGACGACGGGGGCGCTCCGCCGCCCGCCAGGGAGCGGGACGCCGCGACCGCCGCGGTGACCGCGATCGCCGCGCGCGAGGGCGCCTGGGCGGTCCGGGTGCACGAGGTGCGGGCGAGCGCGGACGCGGTGCGGGTGGCCCGGGCCATCGAGACGGCCGAGGCCGCATACCCCGAGAACGCGACGAACGCGGCGAACGCGGCGGGAGCGCTGTGACTTCCCTTACCGACAGCGAGCGGGTGGCGCTGGTGAACACCGCTCTGTACGAGGCCATGGAGCAGGGCGACCACGGGGCGCTGGACCGGCTGTGGCTGGATTCCGCCGAGACCGAGGTGTCCTGTGTGCACCCGGGCTGGCCGGTGCTGCGCGGCCGGGGCGAGGTCTTGCGTTCGTACGCGCTGATCATGGCGAACACCGACTACATCCAGTTCTTCCTGACCGACGTCGAGGTGTCGGTGATGTCCGACACCGCGCTGGTGACCTGCACCGAGAACATCCTCAGCGGCGCCCCGGCCGAGGAGGAGGGGCAGCTCGGCCCGCTGGTCGGCCAGCTGGTGGTGGCCACGAACGTGTTCCGGCGCACCGACGACGGCTGGAAGGTGTGGTCGCACCACGGCTCCCCGGTGCTCGCGGAACGTGACGACGAGGGCCCGGAGGGTCCCGATGACGACGATCGGCTGATGCCGGGCTGAGTCCCTGGTCCCGGCCCCGTGATGGCTCGAATGGGGTCCGTTCGAGCCGTGCGAGGTGCGGGTAGGTGAAGGTGGCGCGGGGCTGTGGGAGGCATCCGCCGCGACCCCGTGGGCATGTGCCGCCGACATTCGCAGGTAGATTCGAGGAGGTTCCCCCCCGACGGCAGGGGGTCACTGGTGCGTTCCGGACCGGCCGGGGCGTGCCCGCGTAACCGACGACCAGCAGGAGTGATTCGGGTGGATCGTGTCGCGCTGCGCGGCCTGAGGGCTCGTGGGCACCACGGCGTGTTCCCGGAGGAGCGCGAGGAGGGCCAGACGTTCGTCGTGGACCTCGTGCTCGGCCTGGACACCCGTCCCGCCGCCGCCGACGACGACCTGACCAAGACCGTCCACTACGGCGTGGTGGCCGAGGAGGTCGTGGACGTGGTGCGGGGCGAGCCGGTCGAGCTGATCGAGACCCTTGCCGAACGGATAGCGGACACCTGCCTGAAGCATGATGTGGTGCGCGAGGTCGAGGTCGTCGTCCACAAGCCGCAGGCCCCGATCACCGTTCCCTTCGACGATGTCACCATCACCATTACCCGGAGCCGAGTATGAGCAGCAGCGACCCGACCGTGCAGCCCGTTCCCGCCTCCGTGGTGGAGAAGGTGGACGCCGCCGATGTGACCCTGTCCAACCCCAAACGGGCAGTGATCTCCCTCGGCAGCAACCTGGGCAACCGCCTGGAGACCCTCCAGGGCGCGGTGGACGCGCTGGAGGACACCCCCGGCCTGCGGGTCAAGGCCGTTTCTCCGGTGTACGAGACCGAGCCGTGGGGCGTGGAGCCGGGCACCCAGGCGACGTACTTCAACGCGGTGGTGCTGGTGAAGACCACGCTGCCGCCGTCCTCGCTGCTGGAGCGCGGCCACGCCATCGAGGAGGCGTTCGAGCGGGTGCGGGACGAGCACTGGGGTCCGCGCACCATCGACGTGGACATCGTGGCGTACCAGGACGTGGTCTCCGACGACCCGCGGCTCACCCTGCCGCATCCGCGCGCCCACCAGCGGGCCTTCGTCCTGGTGCCGTGGAACGACGTGGACCCGCGGGCCGAGTTCCCCGGCCGCGGCAGCGTCTCGGCGCTGCTGGACGAGGTGGGCGACGACGGCGTACAGGTCCGCACGGACCTGGAACTGCGACTGCCCGAGTAGACGTTGACCAGGTGACCAGACGTTGATGCGTGGAGGGGCGACCGCTCGGTGAGGCAACTTCGGATCGGGGTGCTGGTCGGGCTGTTCGCCGTGGCCGGTGTGGTGTCGTGGGCGGGCTCCCGGCTGTGGGACACGCTGGGGTCGCTGCCAAGCGTTCCGCTGGCGGCGCCGATCGTGCTGGCGCTGATCGCGGTCGTGCTGCTCGCGACCGCGATCTCGCTGCGCGCCCGGCTGCGCGCCCAGCGGGAGCGGGAGCCGGACGCGAAGGGCGTGGACCCGATGGTGGCCGCCCGCGCGGTGGTTTTCGGCCAGGCGAGCGCGCTGGTGGCGGCGCTCGTCGCGGGGATGTACGGCGGGGTCGGCGTCTTCCTGGTCCTGGAGCAGCTCGACGTACCGGCCCGCCAGGACCAGGCCATCTACGCGGGCGCTTCGGTGCTGGCCGGCGCGGGTGTGGTGGCCGCCGCGTTCTTCCTGGAGCGGGTCTGCAAACTGCCCGAGGACGACGAGGAGAACGGGCGCGGCCCGGGCGCCTCCGCCCGGGCCTGAGAGCGTCGTCCCGGCCCTCAGCGGGCCGTTCAGCGGGCCATGATGAGGCTCATCGCCTCGGCCCGGGTGGCCGGATCGCGCAGCTGGCCGCGCACGGCCGAGGTGAGGGTCTTGGCGCCGGGCTTGCGCACCCCGCGCATGGTCATGCACATGTGCTCGCACTCGACCACGACGATCGCCCCGCGCGGTTCCAGTATCCGCATCAGCGAGTCGGCGACCTGGGTGGTCAGCCGCTCCTGGACCTGGGGGCGGCGGGCGAACACGTCCACCAGCCGGGCCAGCTTCGACAGCCCGGTGATCTTTCCGTCGTGGGACGGGATGTAGCCGACGTGCGCGACCCCCACGAAGGGCACCAGGTGGTGCTCGCACGAGGACATCACCTCGATGTCCTTGACCAGCACCATCTCGTCGTGGCCCAGGTCGAAGGTGGTGGTCAGGACGTCCTCGGGCTCCTGCCGCAGCCCCGCGAAGATCTCCTTGTACGCGCGGGCCACCCGCCCCGGCGTCTCCCGCAGCCCCTCACGGTCCGGGTCCTCACCGACGGCGATCAGAAGCTCACGGATCGCGTTCTCGGCTCGCTTCTCGTCGAACACGCCGATGGTGCCCTCGCCGTCCAGCGTCACCGGGTCCGTCATGGGGCTTCCTCGTTCCTGATGTGCACAAATGCGGAATGCCGCGTCCCCAAGGCTAGAACCTGGGTGACGCGGCATTCATTCCGGGTCCTCCCGGGGCCCTCTCGGGCCCCGGGAGGCCGGGATCAGCTTTCGGAGCCGGAGCCCGACTCCTCGGGCCGCTCGACGCCGTCCTCGGGCGCGGTGGCCTTGGTGAGCGAGGCCGCCGAGGTGGGCTGGGCACCGTTCGCCGGGGCGAGCTCCCGGGGGGAGAGCACCGGCGGGCGGGTGGAGGGCGTACGCCGCGAGGAGCCGGTCCACGCCGGGCGGGCCGGACGCTTCACGACCGGGGCGAAGATCTCGGCGATCTCCTCCTTGTTCAGCGTCTCCTTCTCCAGCAGCGCCAGCACCAGGTTGTCGAGGACGTCGCGGTTCTCGACGAGGATCTCCCACGCCTCGTTGTGCGCGGCCTCGATGAGCTTCTTGACCTCCTCGTCCACCAGGGCGGCGACCTCTTCCGAGTAGTCGCGCTGGTGGGCCATCTCCCGGCCCAGGAACGGCTCGGAGTTGTCGGAGCCGAACTTGATCGCGCCGAGCCGCTCGGTCATGCCGTACTGCGTGACCATCGCGCGGGCCGTCGCGGTCGCCTTCTCGATGTCGTTCGAGGCGCCCGTGGTCGGGTCGTGGAAGACCAGTTCCTCGGCCGCCCGGCCGCCCATCATGTAGGCGAGCTGGTCCAGCATCTCGTTGCGCGTGGTCGAGTACTTGTCCTCGTCCGGCAGGACCATGGTGTAGCCCAGGGCCCGGCCTCTGGAGAGGATCGTGACCTTGTGCACGGGATCGCTGTTCGGAGACGCCGCCGCGACCAGGGCGTGACCGCCCTCGTGGTACGCGGTGATCTTCTTCTCCTTGTCGCTCATGATCCGGGTCCGCTTCTGGGGGCCGGCCACGACGCGGTCGATCGCCTCGTCCAGGTAGTGGTTGTCGATCAGCTTCTTGTCGCCGCGGGCCGTCAGCAGGGCGGCCTCGTTCAGCACGTTCGACAGATCGGCACCGGTGAAGCCGGGGGTGCGGCGGGCGACGGCCGACAGGTCGACGTCCGGTGCGACCGGCTTGCCCTTCTGGTGAACCTTGAGGATCTCCAGACGGCCCTGCATGTCCGGGCGGTCGACGGCGATCTGCCGGTCGAAACGGCCCGGGCGCAGCAGCGCCGGGTCCAGGATGTCCGGCCGGTTGGTGGCGGCGATCAGGATGACGCCGCCCTTCACGTCGAAGCCGTCCATCTCCACGAGCAGCTGGTTCAGCGTCTGCTCGCGCTCGTCGTGACCGCCGCCCATGCCCGCGCCGCGGTGCCGGCCGACGGCGTCGATCTCGTCGACGAAGACGATGGCCGGGGCATTGGTCTTGGCCTGCTCGAACAGGTCACGGACCCGGGAGGCACCCACACCGACGAACATCTCGACGAAGTCGGAGCCGGAGATCGAGTAGAACGGGACGCCCGCCTCACCCGCGACGGCGCGCGCGAGCAGGGTCTTACCCGTACCGGGCGGGCCGTACAGCAGCACACCCTTGGGGATCTTGGCACCGACGGCCTGGAATTTCGCCGGCTCCTGGAGGAACTCCTTGATCTCCTGGAGTTCCTCGACCGCCTCGTCCGACCCCGCCACATCGGTGAAGGTCGTCTTCGGCGTGTCCTTGGTGATCAGCTTGGCCTTCGACTTCCCGAAGTTCATCACTCGGGAGCCGCCGCCCTGCATCTGGTTCATCAGGAACAGGAAGACCACGACGATCAGCACGAACGGGAGCAGCGAGAGCAGAATCCCGACGAACGGGTTCTGCTTCGAAGTCGAGACGTTGTACCCGTCGGGGATCCCGTTGTCCTTCTGGGCATTGGCCTGAAGGGTCCTGGCGAGGTCGACGCCCTGGTCACCGATGTAGGTCGCCTGGAGCTTGTTGCTCCCCGAGACCTTGGCGACATTGTCCTTGAGTTCGACCTTGATCTTGTGCTCGTCGCCGGTCGTCAGCTCGGCGGACTGGACCTGGTTCCTGTTGATCGCCTTGACGACCTGGCTGGTGTCCACCGACTTGTAGCCGCCGGACGAGCCGACGACCTGCATCAACACGACCACGGCGAGGACGGCCAGCACGATCCACATGACCGGCCCACGGAAGTAGCGCTTCACGTCCATCCATACGGGGCGAAACCGCCCCGTCCCTCCTGCCACAGTGAGGCACGGCAGCCCTGGAGGGGCGCCTGTGCGTGCGGTGTATTGCGGTGTATTTAGTGGTGTATGAGCTGTGTAACCCTCAGTCTCGAAAAAGACTGACCTTCGGACGGTACCCCAGCATTGTCACCCGACGCCGCCGTGGAGTGTTAACACATCCGCCTTCCCCTGCTCCAACGGCGGAAAACCGCGCCAGGTTCCCAGGGGGCGGCGGTGCCTCTCAGCCGCCGTAGACGTGCGGGGCCAGGGTCCCGACGAACCGCAGGTTGCGGTACTTCTCCGAGTAGTCGAGGCCGTATCCGACGACGAACTCGTTCGGGATGTCGAAGCCGACCCACTTCACGTCGATGGCGACCTTGGCCGCCTCCGGCTTGCGCAGCAGCGTGCACACGTTCAGCGAGGCGGGCTCGCGCGACCCCAGGTTGGACAGCAGCCAGGACAGCGTCAGGCCGGAGTCGATGATGTCCTCGACGATCAGGACGTGCTTGCCCTTGATGTCGGTGTCCAGGTCCTTGAGGATCCGGACCACGCCCGAGGACTGGGTGCCCGCGCCGTACGACGACACGGCCATCCAGTCCATCGTGACGGGCGTGGAGAGGGCTCGTGCCAGGTCCGCCATCACCATCACCGCGCCCTTGAGCACGCCGACGATCAGCAGGTCCTTGCCCTCGTACTCGTCGTCGATGCGGGCGGCCAGCTCGGCCAGCTTCGCGTTGATCTCATCCTCGGTGATGAGGACCGACTTGAGGTCGGTGCCCATGTCCTTGTCGTCCACCCGCGCCACTCTCGTTCGACGTAACCGGCTCATCTGGCTCGGGCGGGTCAGCCCTGCCGGATCACCAGTCTGCCACCCTCCCGGCGGACCTCGACGCGGCCGGGGAGGTTGATGGCCCGCTGACCCCGCCAGCCGGTGATCAGCCGGTCGACTTCCTCGATGTGGCGGGCGAAGAGCGACCCGGCGGGCGCGCCCGCGGCGATGGCGGCGCGGCGCAGCACCCGGCGGCGGACGGCGGGCGGCAGCCCGTGCAGGCCGACGGTGTCCAGCTCGACGGCCTCGGCGCCGCCGGACCCGGCCCCGGGGGCGGGGGCCGGGGCGGTGCGCAGGACCTCGGCCTCGGCGCGGACGGCCCAGGCGTCGAGGGCGTCGGCGTCGTCGCGGGAGAGCTGGGCGGTGCGGGCGAGGGCCTCGACGACGCCCTTGCCGAGGGCCTTCTCCAGGACGGGCAGCGCCTCGTGGCGGACCCGGGAGCGGGTGTAGGCCGGGTCCACGTTGTGCGGGTCGTCCCAGACGGGCAGCGCCTGGACGAGGCAGGCCTGGCGCACGGTGTGCCGGTCGAGCTGGAGGAAGGGGCGGCGGTAGCGGCCGCCGGTGCCGGAGACGCGGGCCATGCCGGACAGCGAGCGGGTGCCGGAGCCGCGGGCGAGGCCCAGCAGAACCGTCTCGGCCTGGTCGTCGCGGGTGTGGCCGAGCAGCACGGCGGCGGCCGCGTGGCGCTCGGCGGCGGAGTCGAGGGCGGCGTAGCGGGCGTCCCGGGCAGCGGCCTCGGGGCCGCCGTCCCGGCCGACGGACACGGCGATGGACTCGACGGGGGCCAGGCCCAGCTCCCGCATCCGCTCGGCGACCTCGGCGGCGCGCAGGTCGGAGCCCGGCTGGAGGCCGTGGTCGACGGTGACGCCGCCGGCGCGCAGGCCGAGCCGGGGGGCCTCGAAGGCGAGCGCGGAGGCGAGGGCCATGGAGTCGGCTCCGCCGGAGCAGGCGGCGAGCACCAGGGGGCGGCTCTCGCGGGGGGTGGAGCCGCGGGGGGCGGGCGCCTGGGCCGGGGAGGCCGGGGAGGGCTGCGCGGGGGCGGAGGCGGCCGGGGAGTCGACGAGGACGTCGTGGAGGACGCGGCGGACCGCCAGGCGTATCGCGGCGACCGCTGGATGGGGACCCATGTCCGTTTCCCATCTGTCATGCGAGGGGGTGCCTCGGGGGGCGAACGAGATGTCGTCACGCGGGGGGATTCGTCACGCTGTGTATGTCGATGGTGACAGAAGCGAGCTGTTCCCCGAGCATCGCACGCCTACCCGTCGCTAACGGTCCCTCGGACGAGTGATTAACGGGAGCATTCATCCGTTCCCAAGTGAGCCGGTTTCACGACTCTGCCTTACGGTGCACCCGCGCGACCCACTCGGCGGGTTTGCTGATCTCCGACTTGGTCGGGAGCGTGTTGGGGGACGTCCAGACCCGGTTGAAACCGTCCATGCCGACCTGGTCCACCACGGCCCGTACGAACCGCTCACCGTCACGGTACTGCCGCAGCTTGGCGTCGAGCCCCAGCAGCTTGCGCAGCGCCTGGTCGAGGCGGCCCGCGCCGCTCGCCCGCCGCTTCTGGAACTTCTCGCGGATCTCGGCGACGGTGGGCACGACGTCCGGCCCGACGCCGTCCATCACGTAGTCCGCGTGCCCCTCCAGCAGCGACATCACGGCGGTCAGCCGGGCCAGGATCTCGCGCTGGGCCGGGGTCTGGACCAGCTCGATGATGCTGGGCGCGGCGCCGCGCTCCGCGGCCTCCTCGCCGTCCGGCCGCCCACCGCCCAGCGACTGGACGGCCTCCCGGATCCGCTCCAGCAGGGTGGCCGGATCCACGTCGGTCTCGCCCAGGAACGCCTGGATCTCGGACTCGATGTGGTCGCGCAGCCAGGGCACCGCGGTGAACTGCGTACGGTGCGTCTCCTCGTGCAGCGAGACCCACAGCCGGAAGTCGTGCGGGGCCACGTCCAGCTCGCGCTCCACGTGGACGATGTTGGGGGCCACCAGCAGCAGCCGGCCGCCGCCCGCGGCCCCGGCGGGCAGGTCGCGGGTGGCGGGCGCGAACGTCTCGTACTGGCCGAGCACCCGGGACGCCAGGAACGACAGCAGCATCCCCAGCTCGACGCCGGTCACCTTGCCGCCGACCGCGCCCAGCACCGCCCCGCCGGGGAGCCCGCCGCGCCGGTCCTGCATCTTGCCCAGCAGCGGCGACAGGAGCTGGCGGAAGCCCGCGACATTGGCCCGGATCCAGCCGGCGCGGTCCACGACGAGGACGGGGGTGTCGGAGGCCGGGCCGCCGGGGACGGCCATCCGGGTGAAGCCGCGGACGTGCTCCTCCGAGGATTTCGCGTGCCGTCGCAGCTCCGCGACGACGGCGCGCGCCTCGTCCCGGCTCACCTCGGGGCCCGGGCGCACCAGCCGGGTCGCGGTCGCGACGGCCAGGTTCCAGTCGACCATCTCCACACCACCGATGCTCGTCATGGCTTCACGGTACGTGGCCCGCGCCCCATCCGGGAGGAGACGACTCCCCGCACACGCGGCCGCCCCCGGCCCGACCGGGCGACGCGTCACCTCCGGCTCCGCTGTCTCGCCTCTGCCTCACCGGCATCCGCAGTTGGCGAGCGCCGAGGCCATGGTGTCCAGGGCCCGCTGGGCGCCCTGGGGGTCGGTGGTGCCGTTCGTCATGAACGCGAACACCAGGAGCCGCCCGTCGGCGTCGACGACGCTGCCCGCCAGGGTGTTGACCCCGGTCAGGGTGCCCGTCTTGGCGCGCACCACGCCACGGCCGACGGTGTCCGCGTCGTAGCGGGCGCGCAGGGTGCCGCTGAATCCGGCCACCGGCAGCCCGGTGAGCAGCGGCCGCAGCTCGGGGTGGCCGATGTCCGCGGCCCGCACCAGCACCCGGGCGAGCAGCGCGGCGGAGACGTGGTCGTCGCGGTCGAGCCCGCTGCCGTCCGCGATCCGGGCGCCGGAGACCGGCAGCCGGAGCTTCTTCAGCCGGGCGGTCACGGCCTTCGCCGCGCCGTCGAAGCTCGCGGGCTCACCGGCGGCGACGGCGGTCTGCCGGGCCAGGGCCTCGGCGATGTCGTTGTCGCTGTTGGTCAGCATCCGCTCGACGAGCGCGGACAGTGGCTGGGAGCGGACGGTGGCCAGCGGTTGGGGGCGCTTTCCGGCCTCCCGTTCCCGCGGGTCCCCGGTCACCTCGACGCCGCGGTCGCGCAGCATCGAGGCGAAGGTTCCCGCCGCGTCGGCCGCGGGGTCCTCGGAGCGCGCGGCCGGGCCGTGGTCGCTGTCGTCGAGGCGGCCCTCGTCGGCCATCAGCGGGGTGACGGGCGAGATGTTCTCGTTGGGGCCGATGGGGTGCAGCCCGGGCCCGGAGTAGAGCGAGGTGTCGTACCCGAGCCGGACGGACGTCGTGCCGCGCTTCTTGAGGGCGCGGGCGGTGTCGTCGGCCAGGGCGCGCAGCGAGGCGGGGCGCTCGGCGCCCTTGGCGCCGCGGGCGGTGAGGGTCGGGTCGCCGCCGCCCACGAGCACGATGCCGTCGTCGGCGCCCTGGACCACGGTGGTCTTGATCCGGTAGTCGGGCCCGAGGGCGGAGAGCGCGGCGGCGCCGGTCGCCAGCTTGATGGTCGACGCGGGCACCACGGCGTTCTTCGCGCCGGTCCCGAACACCTGCTGTCCCGTCGTCACGTCCACGACGGACGCCGAGCGGTCGCTGCCCAGCGCGGGGTCGTCCAGCAGCGGTTCCAGGGTGTCGGCGAGCCCGCCGCCGGTGGGCGGCGGCACCGCGTCCTCGCCGCTGTCCGGCGACGGCACGGCGCCTGGCGCGCCGAGGGCGGCCAGCACGGGCGCGGCGCTGGGGGCGGGCTTGCCGGGGTGACGCTCGCCACCCGCGGCCGGTCCGCGGGCGGCCCGGGCGCGTTCGGCCGTACGCTGGCCGGTGTCCCAGGGCCCGGAGGCGAGCACCGATCCGGCCGCGACGGCGAGGCCGACGGTGCCGGAGACGGCCACCAGCCGCCAGGTGCCGCGCTGTTGGGGCGGGGTGCGCCGCCAGCGGTCGTGGAGCCCGGTGCGTCGCCACAGGTCGCGGACCCGGCTGTGCCACGGCCGTTCCCGGACCGGGCGGTTCCACCAGTGGTCGCGGAGCCGGACCCGGACGGCGGCGACGCGGCGCCACTGGTCCCGCACGAGGGTCCGCCCGCGTGCGAGCAACTCCCTGAACTGCCGTGATCTGGCTTCAGGCACGACGGACCAGCCCCTTTCGCCACCACACACCTGCGTGGGGGACACTTAATCACCAGACGTATGTGTTGATCATGGAGGAGCCACCCGTGGAGTTCGACGTCACCATCGAGATCCCGAAGGGTTCGCGGAACAAGTACGAGGTGGACCACGAGACGGGGCGCATCCGTCTCGACCGTCGACTCTTCACTTCGACCAGCTACCCGGCGGATTACGGCTTTGTCGAGAACACCCTCGGCGAGGATGGCGACCCGCTGGATGCCCTGGTCATTCTCGACGAGCCGACGTTCCCCGGCTGCCTGATCAAGTGCCGTGCGATCGGCATGTTCAGGATGACCGACGAGGCGGGCGGCGACGACAAGCTGCTGTGCGTGCCCGCGTCGGACCCGCGGGTCGAGCATCTGCGTGACATTCACCACGTGTCGGAGTTCGACCGCCTGGAGATCCAGCACTTCTTCGAGGTCTACAAGGACCTGGAGCCCGGCAAGTCGGTCGAGGGGGCCAACTGGGTGGGACGCGCCGAGGCCGAGGCCGAGGTCGAGGCGTCCATCAAGCGCCTGGAGGCGTCCGGCGGCCACTGAGCCCCGACACCCGAACGGGCCGACCACAAGGTCGGCCCGTTCGTCGTTTACGCAGGTCGGAGCAGGGCAGCCGCGGGTCAGAAGCCGCGGGTGCGCTTGGCCGCGCGACGTCCCGAGGGGTCGTCCCCGCTGCCCGGGATCTTGAGGAACAGCCGGGCCGCCTCGCCACCCAGGTTCACCCCGATGGCAATCGCCAGGGCGAGTGCCGCCGCCTGGGTGAGGTGGGGGATGCCGCGGTCCAGATTTCCCTGGGCGAGGGCGAGCAGTCCGAAGTACGTCGCGCTACCGGGCAGCAGCGGCCCGATCGCCGCCGTGACGTACGGCAGCGCCGACGCGTAGCGGTAGCGGGAGAGCAACTGCCCGAACAGGCCGACCAGCCCGGCGGCCACGGTCGTGGCGGCGACCGGCGGCACCTGGGCGGTGTCGGCGAGCGCGCCGTAGACCACCCAGGCGACCCCGCCGTTGAGGGTGGCGAACAGCACGGTGTGACGTTCCTGCTGGAGCAGGATGCAGAACGTCAGCGCCAGCAGCATCGCCGCCAGGATCTGGGTGACCGGCCGCACATCGTGGCCCAGCGCCGCCTCCGGGTTCAGCTTGGCGTTCAGCTGGAGCCCGCCGTACAGCACGGTGAGCACGCCGCAGACGATGCCGACGATCAGGTAGCCGACCTCCAGCAGCCGGGCCGCGGCGGTGATGTAATACCCGGTCAGCCCGTCCTGGACGCTCGCCACCAGGGCCCGCCCGGGGATCAGCGCGAACAGCCCACCGGTGATCACCGCGGACGACTGGAGTCCCGCGCCCATGAGGCTGAGCGCGATCCCCATCGCGGCGGGCGGCATCGCCGCGACCACGAACTGGTAGAACTCCGGCAGTCCGCGCCCGGACGCCAGCCACGCCAGCCGGTCGCCCAGCATCGCGCCGATCGCCGCCGCGAAGAACACCGGCCACGCACCGCCGACCAGCATGCTCGCCGCGCCCGCCAGTCCGCCGGCGGCCACGGTGAGCGCCCAGCCAGGGTACGGGTGGCGGTTACGGCGGATCTCGGCGAGCCGCCGGTACGCCTCCTCCAGGGTGAAGTCGTCCTGCGAGGTGATGTCGTCGACGAGCCGGAAGACGGCGGCCAGCCGGTTGTAGTCGGTGCCCCGGCGGCGCACCGTACGGCTGGCGGTGACCGGGTCGTCGACCAGCGAGGGCTGGTAGCTGACCGACAGCAGGGTGAAGGTCACGGTCGGCTCGCAGCGGTGGAGCCCGTACGCGTGCGCCACACCGAGCATCGCCGCCTCGACGTCCTCGGCGCCCTCGCCGCCCGCGAGGAGCAGCTCGGCGATGCGGAGGGTGAGATCGAGCACACGGGGGACGGCGGGGCCCGTGTCGTCCTGCGGATCGGTGCGCTCGGCCGGTGTCGGACGCTCGCTGATCGGCATCCGCAGCATCGTGCGCATCCGGTCCTGCCAGGGCGAATCCTTGGTCAGCCGGACCATGGGTATGCCGTTCGGCGGTGTGAAGGCCGGGAAGCCGCCGGTGGTCTGGTTGGCCGACGTGACGACCCCGGCGGGCGGCACGAAGGCCGAGCTCTCGGTCTCGGGTGCGGTCAGCTCGGCGGCCAGCCCCTGGGGGATGGCGAACTCCGAGGTCGGGTGCTCACCATCGGGCGAGGGCGGCCGCGGTACGCCCTGGGGCGGTGTGAAGGCACTGTGCGCCTCATCGGACTGCGGCTTGCGGTTCTCCGCCGTATCCGCGTCCTGCGTGCCCGCGCCACGCTGCCCGTACTGTCGGTCCGACCCCACTGCCTCGCTCCTCGACCGCCTCCCCGTCACTCTTCCAGCAGCCACGATGCATCATCGGCGGCCACCGCAGCCCATTGTGCGGGCAGGTGGCCGCCGAGTGGGAGTGGGGGCAGCGTGTGCGACGGGTGTGTAGTGGGGTGACCCCTGTGAAGTGACGGTGAAGATGCGCCTCGGACGGGAACCCCGGGCCCCGGTCGGCGCTCGGGGCGCCGCCCGGTCAGCGCTTGGCGTGGCGGCCGCGCGGCCCCTGCTGGTCGGCCACCGGCCCGGCCGGTGCCTCGGCAGCCGCCTTCTTGGACTGGCTCCGGGCCCGCAGGAACTCGATCACGATCGGGATGACGGACAGCAGGACGATGCCGACCAGGATCAGCTCGATGTGCTTGTGGACGAAGTCGACCTTGCCGAGCGATGCGCCGAGCAGGGTGACACCCGTGCCCCACAGCACACCGCCGACGATGTTGAAGATGATGAACGAGCGGTAGTTCATCCGGCTCACGCCCGCGATGATCGGCGTGAACGTGCGCACGATGGGCACGAAGCGGGCCAGGATCAGCGACTTCGGACCGTGCTTCTCGAAGAACTCATGCGCCTTCTCCACGTTCTCCTGCTTGAAGAACTTGGAGTCCGGGCGCTTGAACAGCGCGGGCCCGACCTTCCGGCCGAAGAGATATCCGACCTGGTCACCGACGATCGCCGCGACGGCGACGGCCGTGCACACCAGCCACAGCTCCTGCTTGATCACATCGGTGGTGACCAGCAGACCGGTGGTGAACAGCAGCGAGTCGCCCGGCAGGAAGAAGCCGATGAGCAGGCCGGACTCCGCGAAGACGATGGCCAAGACGCCGAGCAGCCCGAAGGTTTCGATCAGATAGTCCGGGTCCAGCCACTGAGGGCCGAGCGCGAGGGTGGTCACGGGTCACAGGCTCCTGGGTCGAGGGGTGCAGGCTCGTGCTCGTGCGAGGCCCGGCCGCAGGGTCGGGGTACGGACTGCTGCGGGGTCATCGCTTCGCAGTGTGCCGCCCAAAGCTATCAACGCCATGTGCGTGCCCGTGGTTCCCGCTGTCCGCCCGCTCACACCCGAGGCCCTCTCAGCCGTGGCGCTCCGCGTTGGCCCGGATCGCGTCCCTGAGGTACGCGGCGAGCCCCGGCTTGGCCTTGTCGATGTTCTCGGTGAAGCGGTGATCCGTCACATAGTTCTCGGCGATGCAGGCGTGGAGCTGGTGGGAACAGTCGTAGTGGTTCCGGACGATCCCCTGCCGGTGCTCCTCGGCGAGGTCCATCGCGGCCTCGGATTCCGGCGCGGCGCCCGACTCCATCAGCGCGACGAAGCGGTCGTTGAGCCCGTCGGCCTCGGCCTGGATCCGCTGCCAGTCCTCCTTGGTGTACGAGGCCGCCCTGCGCTGCGACTCCCGGTACGCCTCGGTGTCGCCCCAGCGCTCCTCGACCTCGTCCGCGTACTGGTCCGGATCGAAGTCCCCGAAGACCTCGAACTTCTCCTCGGGGGTGAGATTGATGCCCATCTTGCGTGCCTCCATGGCGTGTTCGACGGCGGCGGCCATCTTCTGGAGCTGCTCGATCCGGTCGGTCAGCAGCGAGTGCTGACGCCGCAGGTGGGCCTGCGGATCCGCGTCCGGGTCGTCGAGGAGGACCGCCACCTCGTCGAGCGGAAAGCCGAGTTCCCGGTAGAACAGGATGCTCTGGAGCCGGTCGAGGTCGGCGTCGTCGTACCGCCGGTGCCCGGCCGTGCTGCGGGTGCTCGGGCGCAGCAGCCCGATCTCGTCGTAGTGGTGCAGCGTGCGCACCGTGACCCCGGCGAAGCCCGCGACCTGTCCCACGGAATAGCTCATGACCTGGTCCGCTCTCCCTGCATGTCGTTGTACGGGGGCCCGTACGGGCTCCACGGTGGCGCCTCACGTCGCGTGAGGTGCAAGTCCGGATGCCGAAATCATGCGGGCGCGATCCGCGTTCCCTGGCATCCTGCCGATTGTGCTGGGGATAACCGATCTTTCGACGTATCTGGCGGGACTTGCCCTGATCATCCTGCTGCCGGGCCCGAACTCGCTCTATGTGGTGTCGGTCGCCGCCCGCCGCGGCCCCCGCACCGCCTACCGGGCGGCGGGCGGGGTGCTGTGCGGGGACGCGGTGCTGATGACGCTGTCCGCCGGCGGCGTGGCGTCGCTGCTCCAGGCGAGCCCGGCGCTCTTCGCCGTGGTGAAGTTCGCCGGTGCGGGCTATCTGACCTGGCTCGCCGTGGGCATGCTGCGCGGGGCGCGGAAGCTGTGGCGCCAGGGGCCGGGCAGCGGCGCGCGGACTACCGGGGCCGCGGAGACGGCCGCGGGTGCCGCGGACGGCGAGGGCGGCGTGGCGCCCGGGGCGCCCGGGGCGTCCGGGGCGGTCGGGGCGTCCGGGGCGGTCGGGGCGTCCGGGGCGGTCGGGGCGGTCGGGGCGGTCGGGGCGGTCGGGGCGGTCGAGCGGCCCTACCGCCGGGCCCTGGTCGTGAGCTTGCTGAACCCGAAGGCGATCCTGTTCTTCATCTCCTTCTTCGTGCAGTTCGTCGACCCGGAGTACGCCCATCCGGCGCTGTCCTTCGTGGCGCTGGGCCTGTGGGCGCAGCTGTTCAGCATCACCTACCTGTCCCTGCTGATCTTCGGCGGTACGTATCTCGCGGCCGTCTTCCGGCGGCGCAAGCGGCTGACGGCCGGGCTGTCGGCGGGCGCGGGGGCGGCGTTCCTGGGCTTCGCGGCGAAGCTGTCGCTCAGCAGCGCGGGCTGACGGCCACGGGCTGTCGGCGCGGAATCCGGGCGGCGCGGGATCCGGGCATTTGCGCCATATGTCCGTAATTTAATGGGCATGGCACTTCACGGCGGCAGACGCGACGCGGCAAAGCGGCCCGACATCTCGGTCAACCCCTTCTACGGCGTGGCCGATCCGGTCAGCGGCATGACGACGAACCCGCCGCGCCGCTGCCTCCCGGACGGGCCCATGGCCCCCTCCGCCGCGTACCAGCTGGTGCACGACGAGCTGATGCTCGACGGCAACGCCCGTCAGAATCTCGCCACCTTCGTCACCACCTGGATGGAGGCACAGGCGGGGCGGCTGATGTCCGACTCCCGGGACAAGAACATGATCGACAAGGATGAGTACCCGCGCACCGCGGAACTGGAGCGGCGCTGTGTGACCATCCTGGCCGACCTGTGGCACGCCCCCGACCCGCATACGGTGATGGGCTGCTCCACGACGGGGTCGAGCGAGGCGTGCATGCTCGCCGGACTGGCCTTCAAGCGGCGCTGGGCCAAGCGCAACCCCGTCCGCTATCCGGCCACCGCCCGGCCCAATCTGGTCATGGGGATCAACACCCAGGTGTGCTGGGAGAAGTTCTGCGCCTACTGGGAGGTGGAGCCGCGGCAGGTGCCCATGGAGGGCGACCGGTTCCACCTCGACCCCCAGGCCGCCGCCGAGCTGTGCGACGAGAACACCATCGGGGTCGTCACCGTGCTCGGCTCGACCTTCGACGGGTCGTACGAGCCGGTCGCCGAGGTGTGCGCGGCCCTGGACGACCTCCAGGAGCGCACCGGGCTCGACGTACCGGTCCATGTGGACGGCGCCTCGGGCGCGATGGTGGCGCCGTTCCTCGACACCGACCTGATGTGGGACTTCCGGCTGCCCCGCGTCTCCTCCATCAACACCTCGGGGCACAAGTACGGCCTGGTCTACCCGGGGGTGGGCTGGGCGCTGTGGCGTACGCCGGAGTGCCTGCCCGAGGAGCTGGTCTTCCGGGTCAACTACCTGGGCGGCGAGATGCCGACCTTCGCGCTCAACTTCTCCCGGCCCGGCGCCCAGGTGGCCGCCCAGTACTACACCTTCCTGCGGCTGGGCCGGGACGGCTACCGCGCCGTCCAGCAGACCTCCCGCGACGTGGCCTGCTCGCTCTCGACACGGATCGCGGAGCTGGGGGACTTCAGGATGCTCACGCGCGGCGACGAGCTGCCGGTCTTCGCCTTCACGACGGCGGAGGAGATCACCAACTTCGACGTGTACGACGTGTCGCGGCGGCTGCGCGAACACGGCTGGCTGGTGCCCGCGTACTCGTTCCCGGCGAACCGCCAGGACCTGTCGGTGCTGCGGGTGGTGTGCCGCAACGGCTTCTCGGCGGACCTGTCCGACCTCTTCCTGGACGACCTGCGGACGCTCCTGCCCGAACTGCGGAAGCAGTCGGCGCCGATGGAGCGGCCCGCGGAGGTCGCCACGGCCTTCCACCACTGAGCGCGGTGCCCGCCGCCGGGGATCAGCGCGCCTGAGCGGTGGCGCGGAGCAGCTCGACCCTGCGCCGCACGGCCTCCAGGGCGCCCGGCCTGCGGCCCGGCACCCGGCCCCGCAGATCGATCAGCATCGGCGCGAGGGCATGCGCCCGGGCCGGTTCCTGGACGAACTGCCACTGGTGGTGGGCCCGGTCCACGGCGCCCTCCACCTCGGGGTGTCCGGTCGGCTCGCCGTTGCCCAGCCGGGCGTCGGCCACCGCCAGCCACAGCTCACACGCGCGGGCCGGATCCCCGGCGATCCGCGCGAGGTCGGCGCGGACCTCCAGCCAGTGGATCGCGTCGGAGGAGCGCGGCCCGGCCGACCGGAGGGCCTCCTGCTCCCAGGCGGCGGCCATCGAGGCGGCCTCGCTGTGGCGTCCGGCGTGCGCGGCCTCGAAGATCGCGGCGTGCGGATCGGGGACGGGCTCGGGCCGCCGGGCCGGTATGGGCTCCGGTGCCGGGGCGCCCCCGGGGGCGGGCGCGGCAGGCGTGGGCGGAGGCCCGGGCGGCGGCGAGGCGGACGGCGCGGCCGGTCCTCCCTGGGGCGGCTGGTGTTGGTGTGGCCCCTGGGCCTCGTACGACCCGTGTGCACCGTGCGGCTCGTGCGGCTCGTGTGCACCGTGCGGCTCGTACGACCCGTGTGCACCGTGCGGCTCGTACGACCCGTGTGCACCGTGCGGCTCGTGCGGCTCGTACGCCCCGGGCGCCCCGTACGTCCCCGACGCCTCGTACGCCGCGTAGCCCTCCACCGGTGCGCCCAGCAGCAATCCGGGCCCGGCGCCCAGCCCGGCCTCGGCGGCGGCCTGCTGGTGCAGCAGGGCGAACGGCGGGCTGCCCTCGTGCTCACCGCGCAGCAGCCCGGCGAGGGCGCGGCTGTAGACGGGCGCCGCGAGTTGGCGCTTGGGCGGGGCGGGGGCGATCGCCCCGTACAGCGTGAGCCCGCCCGCGAGCGTATCGACCGGCAGCCGTCCGTCGGAGAGCCGCGGCCAGGCGGTCTCGTCCGCCACCAGATCGGCGAGCACCGTGGTGCTGCCCGGCGGCCGCTGGGCCAGCTCGGCGGCCAGCCAGTGCCACGGCAGCGCGGTGTAACGGGCGGTCCTCGGCGTCGTACGGGCCAGCGCGATGTGCGGCAGCCGCTGCTTGTGGTCGAGGGTGAGCTGGCCCGCGAGATAGACGAGCACCGGGCCCGGGTGGGCGGCCGCCGTCCGCAGGTGCGTGAGCACGGTCTGCGGATCGGCGGGGTCCACGAGTTGGACGACGCTGGCGCCGCCCGGCGTGCCCAGCAGCGCGGCCGGAGGCACGGCCGCGAGCTGTGGCAGCGCGGCGGCCGCGTCCATCAGCCGCTGCTTGCCCATCGGACCGGCGGCGAGGAGCAGGGCGTAACCGGGCCCGCTCGTCCGTGCCGCCCCCGTGCCCGCCGTGTCGTTCCCCATACGTGCACCGTATCCGCATCCGGCGACGTCGGGTGGGGGTGTGACATAGCTGGCATCGGGGACGGCGGGTCGGACACTCAGCGGCTGAGCCCCCGGTAACGGGCCACGGCGAGCGGGAAGAAGACCACGAGGAGCGCCAACGGCCAGCAGACCGCGAGGAGTCCGGCGTGCTCCTCGGCCCACGACGCGCCGTGGCCCCCGGGGCTCCCGAACAGGTCACGGACCGCGGTGGCCGTCGCCGACATCGGGTTCCACGCCGCGATCGAACCGATCCAGTCGGGCATCGACCCGGGCGCGGCGAAGACGTTGGACAGGAAGCCGATCGGCCAGACCAGGATCTGCACGGCCTGCACGAGTTCGGGCCGCCCGGCGAGCAGGCCCAGATAGATGCCGATCCACAGCATCGCGAAGCGCAGCCAGAGCAGCAGCCCGACCGCGAACAGCACGTCACCGATGCCGCCGTGCCAGCGCCAGCCCATCGCGAGCCCGACCCCGATGAGGAGCAGCAGGCTGAGCGCGGACTGGAGCATGTCCAGCACGCTGCGCCCGATCAGCACCGCGGAGGAGGCCATCGGCAGGGAGCGGAAGCGGTCGATGACGCCCTTGTTGAGGTCCTGGGCGATCGCGAGCATGGTGCCTTCGAGGCCGAAGACCATGGTGAGGGCGAGCATGCCCGGCACCAGGTAGTGCTTGTAGTTGCCGCCGCCCGGGACGGTCATCCCGCCGCCGAGGAAGTACGCGAACATCAGCAGCATCATCACCGGGAAGACCAGGCCCACCACCACCTGAACGGGCTGGCGGGCCCAGTGGGCGAGGCCGCGGCGGGTCATGGTCCAGGAGTCGACGAGGGTCAAGGCGGTCATACGGAGGTCTCCTCTGCGGCGTCGTCACGGGTCTCGTCGCGCGTCTCGTCGCGCGTCTCGTCGCCGGTGAGGTGCAGGAACACCTCGTCGAGGGTGGGGCGGCGCAGGGCGATGTCCTCCGCCTCGATCCCGGCCGCGTCCAGCGCCCGTACGGTCTCGGTGAGGGCGGCGACCCGGTCGGTGACCCGGGCGCCGATCCGCCGCCGGTCGGGGTCGGTGTCGACCGAGGCGGCGCGGGTGGCCATGCCGATCACCGAGGCGGCCGCGGCCAGTTGACCGGCGTCGCGCAGGACGACGTCGATGCGGTCCCCGCCGATGCGGGCCTTGAGCTGGTCGGTCGTGTCGTCCGCGACGGCCCGGCCGTGGTCGACCACGCAGACGCGGTCGGCGAGCTGGTCGGCCTCCTCCAGGTACTGGGTGGTGAGCAGGACCGTCGTACCGTCGCCGACCAGGGAGCGGACCGACTGCCACACCTCGGTGCGGCCGCGCGGGTCGAGCCCGGTGGTGGGCTCGTCCAGGAAGAGCACCCGCGGCCGCACGATGAGGCTCGCGGCCAGGTCCAGCCGCCGCCGCATGCCGCCGCTGTACCGGCCGACGGCCTTGGTACCGGTGTCGCCGAGGCCGAACCGCTCCAGCAGCTCGTCCGCGCGGGCCGCCGCGCGCCGCCCGCCGAGGTGGTGGAGGCGGCCGAACATCTCCAGGTTCTGCCGCCCGCTCAGCTCCTCGTCCACCGCGGCGTGCTGGCCGAGCAGCCCGATACGGTGGCGGACCTCGTCGGGCCGGCGCAGCACGTCGTACCCGGCGACCTCGGCGCGGCCGCCGTCGTGGCGCAGCAGGGTGGCCAGGATGCGGACGCAGGTGGTCTTGCCCGCGCCGTTGGGGCCGAGCAGGGCGTGCACGGTGCCGGACGGGACGGTCAGGTCGAGTCCGGCCAGGGCCGGTTTTCCTCCGGGCCGCTTTGCTCCGGCCCGTGGTGCTCCGGCTCGTGGTGCTCCGTAGGTCTTGCGCAGTCCTTCGACGACGATCGCGGGATCGCTGTCGGCCACGGTCTTCCCCTCTCGCTCCGCAATGAGCCGCATTAGTCAAATTTGACTACGAACCTCCGGAAGGTACTCCCCGATCCGGGTCTAGTCAAACTTGATTACTGGCGGACCTACTCCGCGTGCGGGTTCGGCGCCCCGTCCGGCAGGACGTCCACCGAGCGCTCCCCCTCGCCCGCCATGACGTACGCCCCGCCTTCGAGCCGCTCGATCAGCCCGCGGGTCCACTCGGCCCCGCTGTCGGCCGAGTGGACCCAGAACTTCATGATCTCGCCGATATGACCCCACTCGTCGGGGCTGTCCTGCGGCGGCGACCAGTGCCGGGTGACCTCGGCCCGCCACCCTTCCAGCGCCGCCACCCGCTCCTTCAGCAGCGCGATGGCCTCGGCGCGGGGCAGGTCCACGATGAACCCGACCCCGGCCGTCAGCTCGTCGATCTTCTGGTCGTGCCGCAGCAGGGCGTCCCGCAGGAGCTTGAAGTACTCCTCCTCGCCCGCCGCGGTCAGCTCGTACTCGGTGCGCGGCGGGCCGCCGGCGGTGCTCGGGGCCACGTCGTGGGCGCGCATCAGGCCCTGCTTCGCCATCTGTTTGAGCGCGTGGTAGATCGATCCGGGTTTGGCGTTGGACCACTCGTGCGCGCCCCAGAACTCCAGGTCGTTACGGACCTGATAGCCGTGTGCGCGCCCGTGCTGGCGCACCGCTCCCAGCACCAGCAGCCGGATCGCTGACATGTGCCCGTCTCCCCATCCTGCCCCCGCCTGACCTGCGCTGGGGTCCAGAGTAGGGGTGTCAGCCCTCCATGAGCGACCAATCGGGCTCGGGCATCGCACCGGTCTCGAAGACCAGATCGAACGCGCCCTTCCCGTCGATCGTCTCGCGGATGATGTCCGCGTGCCCCGCGTGCCGGGAGACCTCCTCGATCAGGTGGAGGACCAGCCAGCGCCAGGTCCGGGTGCCGCCCTCGTCCCACGGGTAGCGGGGCGACTCGAACGTGTCGTCCATCGAGGACAGCGCGAGCACGGCCTCGTCGGTCGCGCGCGCCACCGCCTCGTACCGCTCCAGCAGCACCGGCACCGTCTCGTCGGCGGTGGGGGTGAAGCCTGCCTCGAACTTCGCCAGCGCGTCCTTCGGCGGCCAGTCGTCCACACGGCCCTGGCCCTTGCGGGTCCAGTCCGCTTCGGCCTGGGTCACATGCTTGATCAGCCCGGCCAGGGACAGCGCGCTCGCGCTCGGCGCGCTGCGGGCCTGCTCCTCGGTCAGACCGTGCACGGCGCGCCGGATGCCGCCGCGCTGCGCGTCCAGATAGGCCAGCAGCGCGGAGCGCTCGTCCTTGCAGGCTTCGGAGTTCACGACGGTGGGCATGGCTGCCGCCTTTCACGAGGAGGGCGCCCGGTCGGGTGCCCTTCGACGAACCTCACCTTAGGAAGGCTTGCGGTCAGCTTCTGTCCGCAAGCGCGAAAATCCGCAAACCCGAAGGCCCGCAAGCCTTCCCGGCGTCACGTCAGAACGGGAACTGGCTGCGGCCGTGCTGGATCGAGATCCACTTGGTGGTGGTGAAGTCCTCGACCATCGATTCCCCGTTGAGCCGCCCGACCCCCGAGTGCTTCTCGCCGCCGAAGGGCACGATCGGCTCGTCGTGCACGGTGCTGTCGTTCACATGGATCATGCCGGTGTGGACGCGCTTGGCGAGGCGCACCCCACGCTCGATGTCGCCGGTGTGCACGGCGCCGCTGAGGCCGTAGTCGGTGTCGTTGGCGATCCGCAGGGCCTCCTCGTCACCGTCGAACGGGATGAGCACCACGACCGGGCCGAAGACCTCCTGGCGGAGGATCGCCGAGCCCTCGGGGACGTCGCCGAGGACGGTCGGCTCCACCAGGGTGCCGTCGGCCCGCCCCCGTACCAGCGCGGTCGCGCCGTCGGCGATCGTCTGGTCGACGAGCGCGGTGACGGCCTCGGCCTGGCTCTCGTTGATCAGCGGGCCGATGTGGGTGGCCGGGTCGGCCGGGTCGCCCACCGTCAGCGTCTTCACCTTGGCCACGAACTTCTCGGTGAACGCGCACTCCACCGACCGGTCCACCAGCACCCGGTTGGCGGCCATGCAGACCTGCCCCTGGTGGACGAAGCGGCTGAACACCGCGGCGTCCACCGCGTAGTCGAGGTCGGCGTCGTCCAGCACGATCAGGGCGCTGTTGCCGCCCAGCTCCAGGATGGAGCGCTTGAAGTGCGAGGCCGCGACGGTGGCCACATGGCGGCCGACCCGGTCGGAGCCGGTGAACGAGATGACCTTCGGGACCGGGTGCTCGATCAGGGCGTCACCGATCTCCGCGATGTCGGTGACGACCACATTGAGCAGCCCGGCCGGAAGCCCGGCCTCCTCGAAGATCTTCGCCACCAGACCGCCGCCGCATATCGGGGTGTTCTGGTGCGGCTTGAGGACGACGGCGTTGCCGAGGGCCAGCGCCGGGGCGACCGACTTCAGCGACAGCAGGAAGGGGAAGTTGAAGGGGCTGATCACGCCGACGACGCCGACCGGCACCCGGTAGAGGCGGTTCTCCTTGCCGTCGTCGGGCGACGGCAGGATGCGGCCCTCGGGGCGCAGCGCCAGCTGGACCGCCTCGCGCAGGAACTCCTTGGCGAGGTGCAGTTCGAAGCCCGCCTTGACGTGGGTGCCGCCGCACTCCGCGATGATCGTCTCGGTCAGCTCCTTCTCGCGCTCCTCGATGACGCGCAGCACCCGCTCGAAGACCGCCCGCCGGGCGTACGGGTTGCGGGCCGCCCACTCCGGCTGGGCCCGCTCGGCGGTGCGGTAGGCGAGGTCGACCTCGTCGACGGTGGCCACGGTGATCGAGGCCAGCTTCTCCCCGTCGTACGGGTTGAAGTCGACGATGTCCCAGGAACCGCTGCCGGTGCGCCACTCACCACCGATGTACTGGAAGGCCAACTCGGAGAAGTAGGACATGCCATCCCTATCTGGAGGACGCGGGACCGCATCCGGACACCCGCGAACGCGTGGGGGGTATTCCTGACAGGGCGTCATCCTACTGATCGGTCAGAGCTCGCGCAGGAGCTCCCCGAGCAGGTCCCGGCTCTTCTCCGGGGACAGGCTGTCCGCCCCCAGCCGCTCCAACGCCCGCTCGTACTGCCCCACTTCATCGGGCTTGTCCAGGTAGAGGGCGCTGGTGAGCTGTTCCAGATAGACGATGTCCGGCAGGTCGGACTCCGGGAACCGGAGCAGGGTGAACGCCCCGCTCTCCCCCGCGTGCCCGCCGAAGGCGAACGGCATCACCTGGAGCGTCACGTTCGGCGCCTCCGAGACGGAGAGGAGGTGCCGCAGCTGGGCGCGCATCACCTCCGACCCGCCGTACGGGCGGCGCAGCGCGGCCTCGTCCAGCACCACGTGGAACGCCGGGGCCCGCTCGGAGACCAGCAGCTTCTGCCGCTCCAGTCGCAGCGCGACCCGCCGCTCCACCTCGGACTCGCACGCCTGCGGCTGGCCCCGGGTGACCACGGCGTGGGCGTAGCCCTCGGTCTGGAGCAGGCCGTGGATGAACTGGACCTCGTAGACGGCGAGGTGCGAGGCGGCGCCCTCGAGACCGACGTACGTCTGGAACCAGCCCGGCAGCACATCGCCGTAACTGTGCCACCAGCCGGTGAGGTTGGCCTCGCGGGCGAGGCCGAGCAGTGCCGCGCGCTCCGCCTCCTCGGTGACCCCGTACAGGGTGAGGAGGTCCTCGATGTCGCGCGCCTTGAAGCTCACCCGGCCCAGCTCCATCCGGCTGATCTTGGATTCGGAGGCGCGGATCGAATAGCCCGCCGCCTCGCGGGTGATACCCCTGGCCTCGCGCAGCCGCCTGAGTTGGGAGCCCAGGAGAATGCGGCGCACCACCGATCCACTCGACTCGCTTGCGGTCATGTGTCCGTGACCCTCCCTGTACGGAACGCGCTCTTCCGGTGATTGGGCCCCCGCAACCCGGCAGGCCGAAGTCTGCCACTTTCCGGGCTCCGGTCTGTGCCCAAGCGGTTACCCGACCGGGAGTCCTACGCATATGTGCGTAGAACGAAAGTGTGGCAAAGATGCATGCACTACCTCAATACCCGTGCGTGCACGTGCATTTGCCCTTGCATCTGCCGTCGGCATTCGAAACCATGGGGTACGCGCACGTGCAAGCTCGTACGAGATCTGGCCAGGATTCGTCAGGGCCACGGATGCAGGAGTGCTCGCATGGGGAGCGAAGGTACGGCCCTGCTGGAACCGTTGTGGCGGGGGCTTCCCGCGATCGATCCCTCCGCCGTCTCCGGCGCCGTCTCCTGTTCCCTTCCGGCCCGCTACGACGCGGTCAAGGGGGCGCGGCAGTTCACCGGCGCCACGCTGCGGCAGTGGGACATACCCGAGTTGCTCGACGAGGTGGCCCTCGTCGTCTCCGAACTGGTCACCAACGCGCTGCGGCACGCGGTCGCCGGGGCGCTGCCGGGCGGCCCGCCCGGGGACGGACCCGAACCACCCCTGGTGCGGCTCCACCTGATGTACTCCGCCTCCCGGCTGGTGTGCGCCGTACGCGACCCCAGCGAGGCCGGACCGGTCGCCGGGGAGGCCGGCTCCTGCGAGGAGTCCGGGCGGGGGCTGCATCTGGTGGAGTCGTTCACCGACGGCTGGGGCTGGCATCCGCTGGCCGGAACGCTGCCCGGCAAGATCGTCTGGGCCCTGTTCCGCCTGCCCCGCACCTGAGCCTAGTGAGGCGTCGCCTCCGGCGGCGCCGTCGTGATGCCCAGCGAGTGCAGCTGGAAGAGCCGCGACACATCGTGGGAGGTGACGATCCCCTCCAGACGCCCGTCGTCCACCACCAGCACCGGCATCCCCCCGGCCCCCGGCCGGGCCCGCTCCAGCACCTCGCTCAGCAGCTCGTCCGACGTCGCGACCGTGCACCGCGACAGCGGCGTCGCCACCTCGCGCACCCGCCGCTCCTCCCGCATCCCGGCCGGGACCGCCGCCAGCGCGCGCAGCTCCACGACACCGCTGACCCGGCCCTCGAAGTCCAGCAGCGGCAGCACCGAGTGGCGTGAGTGCGCGGCCACCTCGTCGATGAACCGCCCCACCGGCAGCCAGTCGGCGCCCGTCGCGACCGGGGACGACATCGCGTCGCCCGCCCGCACCCCGCGCAGCGCCGTGTTGATACCGGCGCGCTGCCGCTCCGCGTTGGCGATCACCAGGATGAACAGCCCGACGAGCGAGATCCACAGCCCGCCGCCCTCCCCGCGCACGAACGAGAACCAGCCGACGGCGATGAGCAGCACCCCGAAGATCTGGCCGCTGCGCCCGGCCGCCCGCTCGGCCCGTTCCCGGTCGCCCGTACGCCACCACAGCACCGCCTGCACCACCCGGCCGCCGTCCAGCGGCGCGGCGGGCAGCAGGTTGAACACCCCCAGCAGCAGATTCGCCCAGCCCAGCCAGATCAGCAGCGCCGCCGGTACGCCCCATCCGGCCAGCGCGTTGGCCCCGATCCCGGCGCCCACGGCGATGCCGCCGATGGCCAGGCTGGTGAGCGGGCCGCTGATGGCCACGAGCAGGGCGATCCGGGCGGTGCGCGGCCGCCCCATCTGGGTCACGCCGCCGAGCGCCCACAGCGTGACGTCCTCCACCGATACGCCCCTGCCGCGCGCGGTGACCGCGTGCGCGGCCTCATGCAGCAGCAGGCTCCCCATCAGCAGAAGGGCGCCGATCACGCTCGCGACCGCGTACACGAGCCCGGTCCGCCCGGGTGTCCAGGCGGGCAGCGTCTCGCGGCCGAGCCCATAGGCGAGCAGGACGATCAGTACGGGGGCACTCCAGTGCATGCGCAGCGGCACCCCGAGGACATGTCCGACGCGGACCGAGCCGTTCATCGCTCATCGCCGTTCTCACATCAGAACGACCCCCACCGATACCAGTGTCGCTCACGCGCCTATGTCACGCGCGGGCTCTCAGGGGCGGGCTCTCACGCGTGGCCGACCGGGTCGTGCACCAGGTGATCGAATTCCCCGTCCTTCGCGCCGCGCAGCATCGCCTCGACCTCGGCCGGGGTGTAGACGAGTGCCGGTCCGTCCGGGAAGCGGGAATTCCGTACGGCCACGTGCCCACCGGGCAGCTTGGCGAACTCGACACAGGACCCCTGGGAATTGCTGTGCCTGCTCTTCTGCCAGACGACCCCCTGGAGGTCCGCGGCCGCCATGCCGTTGTACGGGTGGTCGCGCACAGGGCTCTCCACTGTTCGTGCATTAGTGCAACTGTCAACTGACTGGGATGATAGCCGCATTTCTTTACGTATGCATGGGCTAATGCATGAGCAAATGCACGTGCACGTCGAGTGATCACGTGAGCACGGCGTCTTCTGCCCCGACCTGAGCGCGTCAGTCGTCATGGAAGCCGTCATGGATCACGTCATGGACGTCATGGACGTCATGGAAGAAGACGACGAGGACGCCCCGCGGGTTGGCCCGCGGGGCGTCCTCGTCGTCGGGTTCGTCAGGGCGTGCCGGAGGGCTCGGCCAGGGCGGTGGAGGTGGAGACGGGGGCGCCGAAGTCCGGGGTGCCGTCCGCGTTCCAGTTCACCTTCTGCGCCCGGGTGGTACGGGTGCCGCTACAGCCGTCCGTCGCCTTGGCGTTGGCGTGATAGGCCATCCAGACCTCCTTGCCGTCGGGCGACGGGAAGAAGGAGTTGTGGCCCGGGCCGTACACCCCGACCGCGTCATTGCGCTGGAAGACCGGGGCGGCGTACTTCTTCCACGCGCCCGCCGCCAGCGGATCGCTCCCGGTCAGGGGGTGTCCGCAACGTCGCGTCGGATCAGCCCGCGGCGTCAGGGGGCACCTCCCGGCGGTAGCCGGGGGCGCGTGCGATCGCAAGGCGGAGGGTCGCCCTCGCGGGGGCACCTCCCGGACGCGGTAGCTGGGGGAGCGTGCCAGGCGTCGCGGGCCCGACGGGACTTTGCGGACACCCCCTAACCCCTCGCGCAGTGCCCGCCCTTGCTCCGGGCCGTTGTCAGACCCCCCTGCCAGACTCACGGTCATGAGGTGGGCAGCGGCAGAGACGGGCGACGGGGGTGTTCGTCTCTGCCCGCTCGACGCCTCCGGGAAGGCCGCCGGACCGGTCGTCGAGGTCCCGGCGGCGCGGGGCGGGATCGCGGAGGCCGTGCGGTCCCGCCCCGAGGCCGACCGGTGGGTGTGGCGGTCCACCGCCGAGGTCTACCCACGGCTGCTGGCGGCCGGAGTCCGGGTCGAGCGGTGCTACGACGTGGAGGCGGCCGAGGCGCTGCTGCTCGGCCACGAGGGACGCTCGGGCGCCCCGCGCTCCCTCGCCGCGGCCTGGGCCCGGCTGCGCGGGCTGCCCGTCCCCGAGGACCCGCCGGTGCGGGCCGCCCAGACCCAGCCGTCGCTCTTCGAGCCCGGCCCGCCGCCGCTGCCGCCCGGCACCGACCCGCTCGACGCGCTGCTGGCGGTGTACCAGGCGCAGCTGGCCCGTACGGAGGCGGCCGAGCACCCGGGCCGGATGCGGCTGCTGACCACCGCCGAATCGGCCGGGACCCTGGTCGCCGCCGAAATGCGCAGCGCCGGGGTGCCCTGGCGGGCCGACCGCCACCGGGAGCTGCTGGACGAGCTGCTCGGCGAGCGCTATCCGGGCGGTCTCGAGCCGCGGCGGATGGCCGAGCTGGCCGACGAGGTGTCCCGCGCCTTCGGGGAGGGGGTGCGGGTGCGGCCCGATCTGCCCGCCGACGTCATCCGGGCGTTCGGGCGCGCGGGCATCGCGCTCACCTCCACCCGGGCGTGGGAGCTGAAGGAGATCGACCACCCGGCGGTGGAGCCGCTGCTGCGGTACAAGAAGCTGTACCGGCTGCACACCGCCCACGGCTGGTCCTGGCTCCAGTCCTGGGTGCGCGACGGCCGCTTCCGCCCCGAGTACCTGCCCGGCGGCACCGTCTCCGGCCGCTGGACCACCCACGGCGGCGGGGCCCTCCAGATCCCCCGGGTGGTGCGGCGCGCGGTCGTCGCCGACCCGGGCTGGCGGCTGGTCGTCGCCGACGCCGACCAGATGGAGCCCCGGGTGCTCGCCGCGATCTCCCGCGACCCCGGTCTGATGGAGGTCGCGGGCACCGGCCGGGATCTGTACGCGGAGCTGTCCGACCGCGCCTTCGCGGGCCGCCGCGACCAGGCCAAGCTCGCGCTGCTCGGCGCCGTCTACGGGCAGACCTCCGGCGACGGGCTCAAGCACCTCGCCGCGCTCAGGCGCCGCTTCCCGGCGGCCGTGGCGTACGTGGACGACGCGGCCCGCGCGGGCGAGGAGGGCCGTCTCGTACGGACCTGGCTGGGCCGCACCTGCCCACCGGCCGGGGGCGCCGCCACCGACGAGGCCGACGAGGCGGGCCTGCCGCGCGACCTGGACGAGGAGCCGCGTTACGGCAGCACGCCGAGCGCCCGCGCCCGTGGCCGCTTCACCCGGAACTTCGTCGTCCAGGGCAGCGCCGCCGACTGGGCGGTGCTGATGCTCGCGGCGCTGCGCCGCGCCCTGGCGGCCGCCGGGCTCAGCGCCGAGCTGGTCTTCTTCCAGCACGACGAGGTGATCGTGCACTGCCCGGAGCCCGAGGTGGCGGCGGTCCGGCAGGCGATCGCGGAGGCGGGCGAAGCGGCGGGCACGATCGCCTTCGGCACCACCCCGGTCCGCTTCCCGCTCACGGTGGCCGCGGTGGAGTGCTACGCGGACGCCAAGGACTAGCGAAAGGGCGGCCGGAGAGGGAGGGGGCCTCGCCCGACCGGCGCACCTCCGGAGGCAGCGGCCGCCTCCGGCCGCACACGATGGCCACATGAGCATCAGCCTCGAGCGGCTGCGTCGCTGCTCCATCGCCGTGGACCTCGGAGCGTCCAGGACCCGCGTCTACCTCAAGCGCACCGGGGTGATCGTCGACGAGCCCACCGTGGCCGCCGTCAACACCCGCACCGGCGCGGTCATCGCGGTCGGGGCGTTCGCCGAGCGCATGACGGGCCGTACGCCCGCCCACATCCGTGTGGTGCGTCCCGTGGCGGGCGGCACCGTCGTCGACATCGCCATGGCCCAGCGCATGCTGCGGCTGCTCCTCGGCGCCAAGCTGCGCCGCGCCTGGCGCCGCAAGCCGCGGCCGAGCGCCGCCGTCTGCGTACCGCACGACGCCGATCCGCTCGCCCAGCGCGCCGCCGTGGAGACGCTCGCCGGACTCGGCGCCAAGCGGGTCGAGCTGGTGGACACGCTGATCGCCGCCGCCGTGGGCTGCGGGCTGCCCGTGGAGCGGCCCGAGGCGACGATGATCGTGGTGTGCGGCGCGGCGACCACCCAGGTCGCGGTGTTGTCGCTGGGCTCGATCGTGGCCGCCGAGCGGGTGCCGGTGGGCGGTGAGACGGTCGACCACGCCGTCGTCCAGCATCTGCGCAACGAGCATGCGCTGATGCTGCCGAGCCAGGCCGTCCGCCCGCTGCACCTGATCCTCGGCGACACGGCGCTCGCCTCGCTCGGCACCGAGGTGCACGGCCGCGACGTGGCCACCGGGCTCGCCCGGTCCGTAACGGTGGACGTCGAGGGCGTACGCAACGCCATCCGCACCCCGCTGACCGGCGTCCTCGACGCGATCAGCGCCGTACTGCGCCGCTGCCCGCCCGACCTGGTGGCCGACCTCGCCGACCGCGGCATCATGCTGGCGGGCGGCAGCGCGGTGCTGCCCGGTCTGGACACCCTGCTGCGGGAGGCGACCGGCGTCCCGGTGAACATCGCGGACAACCCGGGCGTGTGCGCGGTGGAAGGGCTCGGCGCGATGCTGGAGGGCAAGGTCCAGCCCCATGTCCTCAGCTCGGCCATCACCTGAGGACCGCCGCCTGAGCACCGCCGCCTGAGCACCGCCGCCTGAGGGCCCTTCACCCGCTCCTCCCCACCACTCCTCCGGGCAACTCGAGCAACTGATCGGAACTTTCTTCCCGCCGCGTTGAGTGGCCGCCCCCTCCCGTCCGTACGAAGGGAGGAAGAGGCCGACATGGCCACCCAACCCCCCCGGGGCACAGACCGGGAGTCGTCAGTTGATGTTGTCCAACTCAGGTCCTGTCCTGGAGGTTCTGGTGCACGACGACGCCGCCGTGGCCGATGAGCGTCCGTCCAGATCGCAGCGCGGTACACCGGACGAGCAACTCATGCGTGCGCTCTACCAGGAGCACGCCGGACCGTTGCTCGCGTTCGTACTGCGTCTGGTCGCGGGCGATCGCCATCGCGCGGAGGACGTCGTGCAGGAGACCCTGGTCCGCGCCTGGCGGAATGCGGACCAGCTGTCCCGGGCCACCGGTTCCATCCGGCCCTGGCTGGTCACGGTCGCCCGCCGCATCGTCATCGACGGGCACCGGAGCAGGCAGGCCAGGCCCCAGGAGGTCGATCCGTCTCCTCTGGAGCTGATGCCGGCGGAGGACGAGATCGACCGGGCACTACGGCTGATGACACTTTCCGACGCGATGCACGACCTCAGCGACGCCCACCGCGAGGTGCTCGTCGAGACCTACTTCAAGGGCCGTACGGTCAATGAAGCGGCGGAAACGCTCGGCATACCCAGCGGGACGGTTCGGTCCCGGGTCTTCTATGCGCTGCGCTCCATGAAGCTCGCGCTTGAGGAGAGAGGAGTGACGGCATGACAGCGCAGGCGCACCACGCGGGACACGACGCCGTTGGCGCGTATGTGCTCGGCGTGCTCGACGAGGCGGACGCCACCTATTTCGAGGAGCATCTGGCCGGTTGCGACCAGTGCGGGCGGCAGCTCGACGAGCTGACCGGACTGGAACCACTGCTGGCGGACCTCGCGGCGGACATCCCCGGCATCCACGGGGCACCCGGCCGCACCGCGATCACGGGCCACACCCCGCACGCGTTCACCGCCACCCCGACCGCGATCGACACCCTGACCGCCAGGCCCGGCCCCTCCCTGCTGAACCGCATGGTCGGCGAGGTCGCCGCGGCCCGCAGCAAGCGCAAGCGGCGCGGTCTCTACCTGGTCGCGGCGGCGGCCGCCCTGATCGTCGGCGGCCCGCTCGGCACGATGGCCGTCACCTCGGGCTCCGACGCGAACCCGCCCGTCGCGGCGAGCCCGACGACCGACAAGGCGCTCTTCGACGAGATGCCGATGAAGATGGAGGGCACCGACGCGACCACCAAGGTGGCGGCGGCGGTCGCGATGCAGGACAAGATGTGGGGCGTCGACGCCGTGCTGCGGCTGAAGAACGTCAAGGGCCCGCTCAATTGCAGCCTGATCGCGGTCTCGAAGGACGGCCATGAGCAGACCATGATGACCTGGGCCGTGCCGGAGCGGGGCTACGGGATCGAGAACAGCCCCACGAAGACGGCCAGAGATCCGCTGTGGGCGCACGGCGGCGCGGGCCTGAAGAGCGACGACATCGAGCGCTTCGAGGTCCGTACGTCCGACGGCAAACGTCTGGTCTCCATCAAGGCGTAACCGGCCCCGCCCGGGGCTCCTGGCCGCCGTGCCACTCGGATCGCCGACCATCCCGTGCGGCGCTGTGAGCGAGATGTTACACAGGGTGTGATATGTCGCTTTCGCGTCCCCGGGGGGTCCGGATCCGAGGAGGCACACGTGGCTGACCCGGACGCCCATCAGCAACGCATGTTCAGCCAGTACGTGCTGCCCGAGATCGAGGTGCTGCTGCGCGTGGCGATGTCTCTGACCGCTCAGCGCGCCGACGCCGAAGATCTCGTGCAGGACACGTTACTACGGGCGTACCGGGCAGTCGGCCGTTTTGACGGGAGACATCCACGGGCCTGGCTGCTGACGATCATGCGGCATGCGGAGGTGAGCCGGCGCCGCCAGCGTCGGCCCCGCCTGCTGGACGACCCGGACACCGAGCTGGAACGGCTCTCCCCCGCCCGCGACGCCACCCCGGAGGAACTGGTGGTGGACACCGCGTTCGACGAGGCCGTGGACGCCGCGTTCACCGCGCTGCCGCTCCGCGACCAGCAGGTCGTGCGGCTGGTCCACGTGGACGGACTGTCGTACGCGGAGGCGGCGCAGGTGCTGGACGTCCCCAAGGGGACGGTGATGAGCAGGCTGCACCGCGCTCGCAAACGGATCCGTAACCAACTGCTGGCCGCGGGGCGCACCGGACGGGAACCTGAGCGAGGTGAGGCATGAGCCGATGGACGTGGTGGCGCGAGACCGAACGGCGCCGGACGAGGGAGTGCCCGGTGGGTGCGCCGATGCTCCAGGCGTATCTCGACGGCGAACTGGACGCCCCGGACGCGGGCCGGGTGCGGGCCCATGTGGCGGAGTGCCACGCGTGCGCCCGTGAGCTGTCCCTCTACCAGCGCATCACCAGCGAGCTGGCCTCCCGGGGGGTGACCGACGAAGCGGCGCTGGCGCGGCTGAAGGAGTTCGCGGCCTCGATCGCGGAGCGGGAGAGCCCCCGGGAGCCGGGGCCGGACCCGGATCGGATGCCGGGATCGGGTCCGGGGCCGGGCCCGGGGTCGAGTGCGGTACCCAAGGCCGGGGGCTGACATCACGCCGTAGCGCGGCCGAGCACAGCAGCACGGCCGCGGTGAGCAGGGTTCCGGAGACGAGGGCGACATCGGCCAGGTTGAACACCGGGCCGCGCCCCGCCACCGTGATCCAGTCGACCACAGCGCCGCGCAGCGGGCCCGGCGGCCGTACGACCCGGTCGGCACCGTTGCCGACCGAGCCCCCGGCGATCAGCGCCATGCCGAACGCCAGGCTCCGGCGGTGGGCCCGCAGCCCCGCGCAGACGGCGGCCAGGGTGGCGACCGCGCCGATCAGGGTGATCATGGAGATCAGCACCGGGCGGCCGTGCCCCAGCCCGAAGGCCACCCCGGCGTTGTGCACCAGCAGCGTCCGGAGCGGCCCCAGCCGGGCCTGCGGCCCCGACGTACCGCTCCAGGCGGCCAGCGCGAGCGCCTTGCTCACCTGGTCGGCCGCGATCACCATGAGCGCGGCCAGCGGGAAGAGCAGCCGACCGGTATGGGGGTGGGGGTTCATGGCGGGCCTCCCTGAATGCCGGGGCCCGGTCCACGGGCGCGGTCGGGGCCCAGGGAGGGAACCCGGCGGGAGCATGTCCCGCTTCCCTCCATACGAGACTTTCCGGACTTTCCGGTCTTCCCCGCGAAGTGCCGGCATGATCGGGATGCGGACATGATCGGGGTGCGGACATGACGGAGGGCCCGCAGGCGGCTGCCTGCGGGCCCTCGCTGTCACATCACCGTGCTCGGCTCAGTGCCGGAAGGGGTCACTCCGACGCCTTCCCCTTCGGCTCCAGCAGAGGCATCTGGTACTTGGACAGCATCTTCATCTTGTTCTTGTCGACGGTCTTCCAGTCCTTGTTCAGCACACCGCCGGTGTCACCCGAGTCCGGGTTCCAGGTCCAGTAGGTGTAGCTGATCTGGTTCTTCTTGAGGTAGTCCATCAGGGCGTTCTGCCAGATGGCTTCCTTGCTGTTACCAGCGGTCTTGCGGCCACCGAACTCGCCCAGGAGCAGCGGACCGATGTTCTGCTGCTTGATGTAGGCCCAGTGCTTCTTCCAGATGGCCGGCATGTTCTTCGGGAAGTCCTTCGCCTGGAACCAGTTCTGGTTGAACACGCCCGGACCGTAGTCATGGGCCGAGTAGACGACCTTGTTGCCCTCGTCCAGCTTCACCGGGTACTTCTTCACACCCTGGAGGTCGCCACCCCACCAGAACTGCTCGTTCTTGTGGCGGTCGGTGCCCTCGACGAAGATCAGCCAGTTCTTGTTGACCTTGTGGATCGCGTTACCGGCCTTGGTGGCCGCCATGCGCCAGTCGGTCTTCTTGTTGCCGTCGCCCCACGTGGCCTGGCCACGCGGCTCATTGTGCAGGTCGGCGCCGATCACGCGGTCGTTGTTCTTGTACCGCTTGGCCAGCTTGACCCAGTCGCTCAGCCACTTGTTCTCGGTGAGGCTCTGGGAGTACCACAGCTCACTCTGGCCGTACTGGTCCGGGCGGTGCTGGTCCAGGATCACCATGATGCCGCGGTCGGTGGCACCCTTGACGACCTTGTCCATGATCTGCTGGCCGGTGAGGCCCTTCAGGTCGGGGTTCTGCTTGAAGTCGATCCCGTTGGGCTTGCTCTTGGCGTCGAACATCTCGTTCGCGTAGGGGAGCCGCATGGTGTTGAAGCCCTGCTTGGCCATCTGGTCCAGCATGGAATCCAGGCTGCGGGTCCACAGGCCGTGCGGCGCGAAGGTGCCGGTCTCGAAGCCGAACCAGTTCACACCGGTCAAGACGACCTTCTTGCCGTTCGAGTCGACGATGTCGCCCTTCTTGGTCGACAGCGGGAAGTCGACGTCCGAGCCGGCGGGCTTACCCGGGGCGGAGGACGAGGAACCCGCGTCGTCGCCATTCATGGCGAACGCCGTGACGGTGCCACCCACGGCAGCGACAGCGACGACGGCCGCGGCGATACCCATGCGCAGACGGCGGGAGCGGGGAGCGCTCTTCGTCTCGGTGGTCTCGGGGTTGGTCGGGACGTTGTTCTGGTCCATGGGGGAATTCATTCGGTGATACTCCTGAGGAATTCGCGTATTTCGGTCTTGAGGATGCTGGGGGTGTTCGTCGGAGATTCCAGGCATTCCAAGTAGGGGTCGGATACGGCGGTCAGCCGGACAATCCGCGCCTGCGGGAGGAGATCACCGATCAAGCGGTCCAGCCCTTGGGCCTTCCAGCCGGGCTCGTCCACATCGATCAGCACCACATCCGGTTGCATTTCACGCGCCAGAGAAATTGCCTCCCTGGCCGATCCGGCAATTCCGGACAACTCCAGTCCCGGCTCCTCGATCACGAGATCGGCGAGAGCACTCAGCACCTGGGTGTGGTGCTCCACGACGAGAACTCTTTGCATCGATGGAGCTCCTTCGGGCTTTTTTGTCCTGTCGCTCACCGACATTAGAAAAGCCCGGGGCTCGAAACACCGTACGGATGGCCGAAATCTGGATACCTCAATTGCAGGAATTCAGGGCACGCCAAACGGCCGAATTCCGACTACCTCAGTTGAGGTAGCGGAATTCGGCCGTTTTGTATGGGGTATGTCCGTTTTGCGGGGGTGGTTCAGGGCATGCGAAGGGCCTCCGCGGGACCCGGGAGGGGTCCTACGGAGGCCCAGGAAGCCCTACGGAGGGCGGATCAGCGGTCAGTCGGTAAGCCGGTCAGCCGGTCAGCCGGTATGCGTAGCCGGGGACGAAGACGCCCGCACCGGCCGCACAGCCGTCCGCCTGCCCCGGCTGCTTGATCCACAGGAAGGCGTCGACCCCGGGGATCCCGGTGGCCGCGGTGGGGGGCCGGCCCAGCTTGCGGCCGGGCGGATCACAGAACTGGTGCTTGGGCGTAGGCCCCGCCCCGTTGCGGCTGGTGTCGACCACGACCCCCAGCCGAGGGCGGCGCAGCTCCCGCAGCACGGACAGGCCGTAGCGCACCTCGTCGCCGGTGGCGTTGAAGTTGGAGACGTTGACCGCGATGCCGTCCCCGTACCGGTCGATACCGGCGTGCCGCAGCCGCCCGGCCATGGTGCGGGCGGGCTGCCAGCCGGAGTTCCCGGCGTCGTAGTAGACCCGGGCGCGCGGGGCCCGCTCGTGGAGCGTCCGGGCCGCGTACGCCAGCGCGGCGAACCGCTCCGCGCGCTGCCGCTTCCGCAGACAGCCCAGGTGGGCGAGGGCGTCCGGTTCGAGGACGACCAGGGCGGGCCGGTCGCCGATGCCCCGGGTGAAGGCGTCGATCCAGCGCCGGTAGGCGACACCCGCGTCCCCGCTGCCGCCGGCGCTGTACTGCTCGCAGTCGCGCTGCGGGATGGCGTACGCGACCAGGACCGGCAGCCGCCGCCGGGCCGCAGCCGTGCCGACCAGGCCCCGGGCCCGCTCCTCGACCAGCGACTCGTTGGTCTCGGTGAACCAGGCGGCCTGCGGCTGGGCGGCGATGCGCTTGCGGATGGTCGCCGCCCGACGGTCGCGCGGATGGGCGCGCACCCAGGACGCGGCGGGGTTGTGCGGGTCGACGTAGAAGCGCGTCGTCGCGGGATAGAACGGCTTGGTTACGGGGAGTGACGGAATGATGGCAGGGGTGTCCGCGGGCTCCAGCAGCGTACGCACCGTGGTGGCGGCCATCACGACCTCGGCCACCAGCACCATGACCAGCACCTGGGCAGCCATGCCGCGGCTCAGCCATGCGGTCCGGCGCGACCGCGCCGGCGGGCGGGCCCGGTCGGCGCGGTCGCGCGGTCCGGTGAACATCGCCGGCCCCGCCGTCAGCTGTGGTGGGAGTTGCCGGGCGGCGGGCGGCGGCGGCTGATGAGCACCACGGCCAGCACCGCGAGCACGACCAGCACACCGGCCACCACCCCTATCGTGACCAGGGCGGATGTATCCCCGGACGCCTCGGAGGCGGCGGCCGCCTTGGTGCGGTGCGGGGAGGGGGCCGCGGTGGGCTCGGCGGAGGGCGGCGGCGCGGCCCGGTCCGCGAGCGCCCTGGCGGGGGCGATCACCCCGTAGCCGTAGCGCGGATCGTGGCCCGCGGAGCCCTTCCGGTCGGCCGTGTCGATCAGCTTCCGCACGATCTGGCGGGAGTTCCAGCGGGGGTGTTCCGAGCGCAGCAGCGCCGCCCCGGCGGCGACCCAGGGCGCGGCGTAGCCGGTGCCGTCGCCGGTCCAGTAGTCGTTGTTGCCCGCGGTGGTGAGGATGGCGACGCCGGGCGCGGCGAGCGTGATCGTCCCGCCGTGGTGGGACGAGGTCCACACGGCGCCCTTCTTGTCGGTGGCCACGACGGCGACGACACCGGGGAGGGCCGCCGGGTACGTGGGCTTGTTGCCGTCCTTGCCGTTGTCACCGGCGCCCGCCACGACGACGGCGTCCTGACCGGCGGCGTACTTCACCGCGGACTTCAGGTCGGCGCTCGGGCGCTTGAAGGACACGGCCACGTGGATGATGTGCGCGCCATGGCTCGCCGCATGGCGGATGGCCCGGGCGGTGGCCGTGACCTGGGGCTTTCCGTTGCGGTACACCCCGAGGGGCATGATCCGGGCGCGGGGTGCGAGCCCGTACACCCCGTCGCCGCGGTAGTTGCGGCCGGTGCCGACGATGATGCCCGCGGCGTGGGTGCCCTGCTCGTCCTCGTTTCCGTCGTCCCGGGTGACGGGGCTGCCGCCGCCCGCGAAGTCCTTTCCGGCGGCGACCCGCCCGCGCAGATCCGGATGGGTCGCGTCCACCCCGGTGCCGACGACCGCCACGGTCACTCCGGCGCCCTTGCTGAATTTCCATGCGCGCTCCGCCTTGAGCGCGGTGAGCGCCCATTCGGAATCGTGCAACGCACCGCTGTCGGAATCACTCGGCGCGGCGTCACTTGCCGCAGCCGGCGTGGCCAGTGCGAGGGTCATCGCTGCGATGACCACTCCGGCCCGGCCGGCGAATGGATGGCGTGACATCACGTGACCTGACATTACGTCACCTACTCTCGTCGCACGGGACGCAAGGCCGTCGGGCCCCTTTCATCTTGGGCAGCACCCGGAAGTACTGACACCCGCGGGCGAGGGATCCGCCGTTCCCCTCTTCGGGGGAACGGTGCGGGCCCGGAAAACCGGCGCTCCCCGAAATGGGGGAGGAAGGAGGTCCGCCGAAGGTGCACTCACCGCTCCCCCGGGCGCGGGTACTACCTCCTTTGCGGGTGACGCACTCTGGGACTCGACGGCGATAAGAGCCTCCTGTCGAGGGAGTCGCGATGCAGCGTTTCCGAACGTTCAGTGAGCGCGCGGGAGAGCCGGGCGATCGAGCGGACGTGGCCACCGACAGGCGAAACGGGACCCCGGTCCGGGCCCGCTCGCCGCGGAAAAGGCCGGCGGGTCTGCCCGGTCTGGCGCTGCGCTTCGCGGTGGTCGGCGGGGGCGGTGTGCTGGTGAACTCGGCGGCGCTCTTCGCGCTCTACCACTGGGCCGGGCTTCCGCTTCTGGTGGCGTCCGGAATCGCGGTGGAACTCGCCGTGATCCACAACTATCTGCTCAACGACCGGTGGACCTTCGCCGTGCGCACGCCGTCGGCCAGACGTTTCGTCAAGTTCAACGTATCCGTCCTGGGCGGACTCGCGGTCAACGTCGTTCTCGTCTGGTCGCTGGTGCGCTCCGGAATGTATCTCCTGCTGGCGAATTGCCTCGGCATCTCCGCCGCGTTCGCGGTCAACTTCGCCTGTAGTACGGGATGGGTTTGGGGGAGGCGGAGCCGATGATGATCCCCATCGTCTATCTGGTGCTGGTGCTGGTCTCGCTCCTGCTCACGGTGCAGTCGACCCACGTCCTCTACCTCATGCTCTACACCTGGGACCGGCGGGACGCCGAACGGAAGGCCAGGGCGCCGGACACCTTCATTCCGCCGCGGCTCTCCTTCAGCGTGCTGCTGCCCGCCCGGCATGAGGAAGACGTCATCCAGTCCACCATCGAGCGAGTGGTCCGCGCCGACTATCCGGCCGAATTGCTGGAGGTCTTCGTGATCTGCTCACAGGACGACGACGGCACCGTGAAGAAGGCCGAGGAGAAGATCGACCAGCTGGCCCGGGAAGGGCTGCACAACGTGCGGGTCGTGGTCTTCGACGACGGGCCGATCAACAAACCGCACGGGCTCAACACCGCCCTGCCGCAGACCGCCAACCAGGTGGTGACCATCTTCGACGCCGAGGACGACATCCACCCGAAGATATTCCGGCTCGTCAACACCGTGATGGTGAAGGAGCGGGTCCGGGTGGTGCAGGCGGGCGTCCAGCTCATGAACTACCAGTCCAATTGGTATTCCACGCTGAACGTCCTGGAGTACTTCTTCTGGTTCAAGAGCCGGCTGCACTACCACGCCCACCACGGCTCCATCCCGCTCGGCGGCAACACCGTCTTCTTCGCCCGCGAACTGCTGCTGCGGCTCGGCGGCTGGGACGACCGCAACCTCACCGAGGACGCGGACATGGGCCTGCGGATCTCGGCCATGGGCGAGCGGGTGCGCGTGGTCTACGACGACCGGTACGTGACCAAGGAGGAGACGCCGCCCACCCTCGGCCACTTCATCCGGCAGCGCACCCGCTGGAGCCAGGGCTTCATGCAGACCCTGAAGAAGGGCACGTGGAAGAAGATGCCGACGCGCAAACAGCGCTGGCTGGCCTTCTACGTGCTGGTGTTCCCGCGCGGACAGGCGTTGCTCGGCCTCTATCTGCCGATCTCGCTCGGCATGATCCTGATCCTCAAGGTGCCGGTCCTGATCGCGCTCTGCTCGTATCTGCCCGTACTGCTGCTGGTCGCGCACTTCCTGGTGCAGATGGTCGGCCTGTACGAGTTCACCGGCGCCCATGGCCTCGAGGCCTCGCCGAAGGCCGTCCTCCGGATGGCGATCGCCTGGTTCCCGTTCCAGATGGTCCTGGCGTACGCGGCGCTGCGGGCCATGCGGCGGCAGCTGGCCGGCCGCCACGACTGGGAGAAGACACAGCACGTGGGCGCCCACCGGGGCTCGACCGAGGAGGCGGAGTCGCGTGTCGCATGACCCCGTGCCCAGCCGGGCACCCTCGAACCCGCCGGTCGCCGTCGGCAAGAACGCCGACCCGAACGCCGGCCGGGCCGATCAGACCACGGACCAGGATCAGGCCGCCCCGCAGCGGCCCCCCGCGCGGCGCCGCCGCCGGTTCTCCGTGGAGCGCGGCTGGTTCCCGCCGCTGGGGAACGCCGGGAAGATCGCCCTGGCGGTCTCCCTGCTGACCGGAGCGCTCACCCACGGCTACCACCTGTTCCGCTACCCCCTCTACCTCACCGACGAGGGCATCTACATGCAGCGGGCCTGGTCGCTGGTGCGCGAGACCAGCCTGTCCCCGTACACCTACGACTACGACCACGCTCCGGCGGGCTGGATCACGCTGGCCGGCTGGGTCTTCCCGCTGCCGCAGCAGTTCGAGACGTTCGGCAACGCGATCAACACCGGTCGCTTCCTGATGCTCCTGGTTCATGTCGCGAGCGTCTATCTGCTGTTCGAGATCACCCGGCGGCTGTCGGGCAGCGTGCTGGCCGCCACCGTCGCCGCGTTCTTCTTCAACGTCTCGCCGATCGCGGTCTACTACCAGCGCCAGGTGCTGCTGGACAACCTGATGATGTTCTGGCTGCTGCTGAGCCTGTTCGCCCTGCTGCGCCGGGAGACCACCATCAGGTCGGTGTTCGGCGGCGGAATGGCGCTGGGGCTCGCGCTGATCACCAAGGAAAACGCGATCTTCTTCGTGCCGAGCTTCATCTATCTGCTCTACCGGCGGATCAAGGGGTCGCCGAGCCACCGGTTCCTGCGGACGCTCTGGCCGTTCGCCGCAGCGGCCCCGATCGGCGCCTATGTGACGTACGCGCTGCTCAAGAACGAGCTGCTGCCGAGCAGTTTCGACTTCGACCTGAACAACCCGCCCGCGGACCACGTCTCGCTGCTCTACACCCTGTGGTGGCAGCTCAACCGCAGCCAGGGCAACCTGCTCAGCCACGACGGGCTGCTGTACACGAGCTGGCTGATGCGCGACTCGTTCATGCTGATCGCCGGGTTCGGGGCGATGCTGCTGTGCCTGTGGTGGGGGCTGCGGGACCGGCAGCGCAACCTGGGCTACCTGATCATCGGGACCCTGGCCTTCGGCTACACCTTCTACCTGCTGCGCGGCAGCGTGGTGCTGGACTTCTACGTCACCCCGCTGATCCCCATGTTCGCGATGAGCATCGGCATGACCGTGGACCGGCTGCTGAAGGCCTCGTTCAAGAACCGCTTCGTGCGGGGAGCCCATTCGCTCGTCCGGGTCGGTGCGCCCTCGCTGGTCGCGGTCGTCCTGCTGATGTCACCGTCCTCCGGATATCTGGTGCACACCAATACCGAGGGCGTCGTACAAATCGCGGACCAGTATCAGACGAAGATCAATCTCACCAAAATGCAGCATGATCAGATCGCCTGGGTGCGGAAACACGTCCCGTCCAATTCGCGCATCATCATGGACGACGACCTGTGGGGAGAGCTGCACGATGTGCGCCCGTTCTACCCGTACGCGCATTCCCATTGGAACGCCGCATCCGACCCCGATGTGCGCGACAAGCTGTTCAAAAAGAGATGGCAGAACATCGACTACATCATCCTGTCGAACAAGATGCGCAAGTCGATGGCCACAAACAATGCCGACGGGCGCGAGAACTGGATTCTCAAGGCCCTCCAGAATTCCGACCGGGTCTGGTCGAGAATCCAGGGCAACATCAAGCTCGAAATCTACCGGGTGCAATAGCCGCGGGAAGAGGAGGTGAAGGCCATGCCTGAGTACGACGACGACTGGGATGTTCCGGAGGACAGGGATGTTCCCGAGTACGAGGAGAAATCCCCGGACGGGAGCGACCCGGGCGACAAGCCCAAGAAAAAGCTCACCTGGAAGACCGTCCTGCTCGCTCTCGTGGTCTTCGCGATCGTCGGATCGCTCGTGCAGGTGATCGCGCGCGGTGGCTTCGGTGGCGCCCTCGACACCACCGGCAACGGAGGCGGCGGCGCCCCGAAGAAGGGGCATCCGCAGGAGCGGCAGGAGGTACGGCCGCCCAAGCAGCCCAAGACCATCAAGCTGGGCAACCAGCGCATCCCGCAGGCGTCCGGCCCGATCATCGTGCTCAACCCGGGCCTGGTGACCCCCGGCGGCAAGGCGACGGTCGAGGGCGGCGGCTTCGGCAAGAAGTCCACCGTGGACCTGCTGCTCAAGGCCCGGGCGTCGGACACCAAGGGCCGGGCGATCGGCAGCGTCAAGACCGACCGCTACGGCTCGATCTACGCCCGGTTCACCGTGCCCGAGTCCAACAGCGGACGGCCCGCCACCCTCGTCGCCCAGCAGCGCGGCAGCGCCAACGCGGCCGAGGCCAAGGTGATCACCGGCGGTGCGGTCGGCACCGCGCGGATCAACAAGATGGTCGGCCGCCCCGGCGACATCGTCTCGGTCAGCGCCCACGGCTTCCGGCCCGGCGAGTCGATCGACGTCTTCTGGGGACGGACCACCGGCACCCCCGTCACCACGCTGCACACCGACAGCGGCGGCAGCGTGGGCCGCGCGGACATCAAGGTCGGGGTGGCCCCGACCGGCAACAGCACGCTGGTCCTGGTGGGCAAGCGCAGCAAGACCACGGCCACCGCGCCCTTCCAGATGCTGGCCATGTACCCGTCGATGAAGTCCAAGCCGTACGCGCTCAAGGCCGGTCAGCGGATCACGCTGTCCGCCAACAAGTTCGCGCCCGGCGAGCGGGTCCTGGTCTACATCAACCGCAACAGCGGGCTGCCCGCCTTCACCGCCCAGGCGAACGGCATGGGCCAGATCCGCGACGTGGCGTTCAACGTGCCGTTCGGGCTCAAGGGCCGCCAGACGCTGATGGCGATCGGCGACCAGAGCCGGGCCGTGGTGCGCTCCGGCTTCACGGTGCTGCCGTACTCCCCGTCCGCCGAGCCCAGCGCCTTCGGCGGCAGGGCGGGCACCACGCTGAGCTTCTACGTCGCGGGCTTCGCCCCGGGCGAGACGGTGGTCGCGTACGCCGGGTCCGGCTCCACCGGGCAGCGGAAGATCGGGACCTTCCAGGTCGACGAGCGGGGCAAGGCGTCGGCGGTGGGCTCGTACCGGATCACCGCGGCCGATGAGAACGGCGTCGCCTTCCAGCTCGTCGGCCAGAAGAGCGGCGGTATCGCCAAGGCCAGCATCAACATGTCCTCGGGCCACGGACAGAACGATTAGGTACACCGGTGACGCCGGTGACGTCGGCGAAGACGCCCGAGCGGGAACGTGGGCCGGTCCGTCCGGCGGCCTCGGGGGCCAGGGGCCCACGTTCGCGATAGTCCGGAGATGTACCATGCGTCCTGGAGTGTCCTATGAGTATTATTTTCGGCCCTAACTCGCGAAGAGTCCTCCAGTTCCTGACCCATATCGAGGACCTCTCCCCCGAAGAAATCGACCGGGTGGCCGATCTGTGGAAGCAGACCTCCAGCCAGACCCGCGCCGAGGGATGGGCGGAGGTCCACCGCACCACGACCGACGAAGAGCGGTACCGCATCCTCGTGGCCGCCGCCGTCGCGCGGCGGGCCGCCCTGGACGCGGCCCGGACCCACCGGCGCCACGACTGGGCCTTCTGGGCCGCGGTGTGGGACGCCGCGGCGGCGGTCGCCGTGTGCGATCGCATCGGAAGCCACTACAACGTGCTGGTCGCGCCGCTCGCCGCGGTCATGCCGTCGCTGTCGCACTGCCGGCGCGATGAACTCAGCACCCGCGAACTCCAGGGTGCCGTCCTCAAGGGAGGTGGGTAGCGATGGGTGACGACCGGATCGACGTTGTGGTGGCCGATGACGACCCGGCAGTCCGGGAGGCCCTCGCGGACCTCATCGACTCCCACCCCGACCTGGAACTCGTGGGCCTCGCCATCGACCACGAGCAGGCCGTGCACGAGGCGGTCCTCCACCACCCCCGCGTCGTGATCATGGACGTGCACATGCCCAAGGGCGACGCCCCGGGCAGCGTCCGCGCCATCCGTGACCAGGCCCCCGACGCCCGCGTGGTCGCGCTGTCCGCCCACGGCGACCGCGAGACCGTCCTCAACATGCTCGCCGTCGGTGCCACCGGCTACCTGGTCAAGGGCACCCCGGCCGAGGAGATCCTGGAGGCGATCAACAGGGCCGCCCGCGACCAGTTCTCCATGTCCGCCGATCTGCTCGCCGACTGCGCGGAGCCGCTGCGCCGCGCCGACCGTGCCTCCTGGCGGTTCGAGGACCTGGTGGGCGGGCGGCTGGAGGAGTCGTACGTGGACCTGCTCGGCCACGCCCCCTGCGGCGTGCTGGTCCTCGGTTCCCGCGGCCGGATCGAGTTCGCGAACGCCCACGTACGGCACATGTTCGGCTACAGCTCGGCCGAGCTGCGCGACAAGCGGCTGCGGGACCTCGTCCCCGAGCGCTACCGCACCGCCTCCGAACAGCTCGTCGGCCGGGTGTTCAGCGCGCCCTCCGCGATGGCGGGCCGCCGCCGGGACGGCACCGAGTTCCCCGCCCAGTTCAGCGGCGGCCATCTCCAGGGCAAGCGGGCCCGCGGCGTCGTCTTCGTCGCCGACCTGAGCCAGCTGCGGGCCGCCGAGAGCCGGTTCCGCCAGCTCATCGAGTCCTCCCCGGACGCGATGATGATCGTCGACGCCGCCGGGCGCGTCCAGGCCGCCAACAACCGCACCGAGGCCCTCTTCGGCTACGACCGCGACCACCTCATCGGCCGCGCCGTCGAGGCGCTGCTGCCCGACCAGCCGCTGACCATCTCGCTGCGCGAGTGGGACGAGTCCGAGGAGCCGCTCGGCCACAGCATGGAGCTGGTCGGCCGGCGCAGCGACGCCAAGCAGTTCCCGGCCGACGTCAGCATCAGCCCGCTGCGCACCGAGGAGGGGCTGCTGACCGTCCTGACCGTCCGGGACATCACCGAGGTGCAGCGCGCCCAGTTCGTCCTGGAGCGCAGCCTGGAGCTGCTGGAGGTCACCGACCGGGACCGGCAGGCCCTGCTCAGCCATCTGGTCCACGCCCAGGAGGCCGAGCGCGGGCGGATCGCCGCGGACATCCACGACGACACCATCCAGGTGATCACCGCGGCCAGCCTCCGGCTCCAGCAGCTGCGGCGGCGGCTGCGGGACCCGGAGGAGCAGCGGGTGATGGACAAGCTGGACGAGACCCTGAAGCTGTCGCTGAGCCGACTGCGGCAGCTGATCTTCGACCTCCGCCCGTCCAGCCTGGAGCACGGCTGCCTGGCCGCCGCGCTGCGCGGGCTGCTGGAGCAGATCCGTACCGAGACCGGGCTCACCTACCGTCTTGAGGACCGGCTCGCGGCCAAGCCGCCCGCCGAGACCATGGCGCTGATCTACCGGACCGCGCAGGAAGCCCTGATGAACGTGCGCAAGCACGCCCGGGCGAAGACGGTGCACGTCCAGCTGCTCGGGCTGGACGAGGGCTGTCTCGTACGGATCGTCGACGACGGCCAGGGCTACAACCCCCTCGAAGTCGAGTCCCGCCCGGGCCACCTCGGGCTGTCCCTCATCCAGGAGCGCGCCCAGATCGCGGGCGGCTGGTGCCGCATCGAGAGCGCCCCGGGCACGGGCACCACCGTCGAGTTCTGGGTGCCGCTGGGCGATCCGCCGGTCCCGGACCTCGGCGCTCCGTCCGTCGGCACCCCGTCCCTCGGCTGCCCGGCCTCGGAAGGGGAACCGGAGCCGTGACCGCCCCGGCGGAGCTGACCAAGGTCCTGATCGTCGAGGACCACCGGGTGGTCGCCGAGGGGCTGTGGGCGCTGCTGGCCGAGTACGGGGACCTGACCGTGGTCGGGTGGGCCGACTCGGTCGCCGAGACCGTGCCCATGGCCAAGGAGCTGTCCCCCGATGTGGCCCTGATCGACTTCCGGCTGCCCGACGGCACCGGGGCCGACGCGGCCGCGGGCATCCGGGCCCATGACCCCTCCTGCGCGATCGTGATCCTCAGCGCCGACGCCAGCGACTCCGCGCTGCTGGCCGCGGTGGAGGCGGGCGCCTGCGGCTATCTGCTGAAGTCGGCGAGCGGCGACGAGATCGCCTCCGCCATCCGCTCCGCCGCCGAGGGCGAGACCCTGATCCCCGCCGGAACCCTGGTGGAGGTGCTGTCCCGGCACCGCGAGTCGGCGCGCTCGACCGCCGAGCAGACCGGGCGGCTGGAGAGCCTGACCCGGCGCGAGCAGGAGATCCTCACCCTAATGGGCCAGGGCCTGGACAACCGGGCGGTCGCGGAACGCTTGCTCATCAGCTACGCGACCGTGCGCACCCATGTGCGCAAGATCCTGGAGAAGCTGGAGGTGCGCTCGCAGCTGGAGGCGGTCGCCAAGGCCACCGAGTGGGGTTTCCGCCCCGTCGAACCGGAGTGAGGGGCCGGGGCCCCTCGGCCCTCCGCCGTCTCCGTCAACCGGGGGCGGACGAATGGGGGACGAAATCCCCCGACTGATGGAATTCCGGACACCGCTCACCGGGTTCCCCTCCCGTGCGCACCCCCTGCGCGCAGCTGGACGCTCCGTTCCGTTGTTCCCGTCGTTCTCCTTTTCGTGGGCAGGTGAGTCAACGTGGCGCTTCGCGTTCTGATCGCAGACGATCATGCGGTGGTCAGGCAGGGCCTGCGCATGATTTTGGGACTCGACAACGAGATCAAGGTGGTCGGCGAGACGACCAACGGCCGCGAGGCCGTACGGCTGGCCCGGGAGCTGTGCCCCGACGTCGTCCTCATGGACCTGCTGATGCCCGTGATGGACGGGGTGTCGGCCACGGCGGAGATCCGCCAGGACATCCCCGAGGTCGAGGTCGTGGCGCTGACCAGCTCCCTCGACGACGCCATGGTGATGGGCGCCGTACGGGCCGGGGCGATCGGCTTCCTGCTGAAGAACGCCGAGGCCGACGACCTGAGGAACGCGGTGAAGGCCGCGGCCGCCGGCCAGATCCATGTCTCCCCCGCCGCGATCTCCCGGCTGATGGGCCAGGTCCGCGAGCCGAGCGGCCCGGAACAGCTCACCGAGCGGGAGACCGAGGTGCTCACCATGCTGGCCCGCGGCAAGGCCAACAAGGAGATCGCCCGCGATCTGCGGATCGGCCAGCAGACCGTGAAGACGTACGTGAGCCACATCCTGACCAAACTCGGCGTCCACAGCCGCACCCAGGCGGCGGTGTACGCGGTGCAGTCGGGCCTGGTGCCGGCCGGTGAGCTGACCCCGCCCGAGGCGGTGGAGTCCACGACGAGGGAGCAGTGGTGGTCGGCGTGATCGCGTTTGAGATCCATGGGCACCGGTACGGGTGCGGATGCGGCCGGGGATACGGCTTCCCGTTCCGCCGGCGGGGGCGCCGCGCGGCGCTCGCCGAGGTCACCGGGCAGGTCCTGGCAGGCGAGCCGGGCGACGAGGTGCTGCGGCTGATCGCCGCCCGCCTGCGCGAGCTGCTGGGAGCCGACCTGGCGCGGGTGATGGTGCTGGAGCCGGGCGACGTCCTGGCCGTACGCGCCACCGACGGCACCCCGGACGCCGTCCCCCGCGGGCTGCTGACCCCGGGCGGGTCCGCGCCCGCCCGCAAGGCGATCCGCGCCGGGCGGCCCACGGTCTCCGGGGGCGAGCGCCAGTCCCCCTTTCGCCGTGCGCCGCACGACGCGGCCCTGACCTCCGTACTGGACGCGCCGCTGCTGGTGCGCGGCCAGGTCGCGGGCGTGATCGAGGTCGCGACGAGGCGCGGCGGCCGACGGCTCACCCGGGCCGACGTGCGGACCGTCCGGATGTTCGCGGAGCCCGCCGGGCTCGCCGTGGCCCGGCTCCGCGGCCGCGAACAGCTGCGCCGCGTCGCCGCCACCACCGCCGCGGCCGCCGGACAGGGCTCCGTACGGCGCACGCTGGACTCCCTGGCCGCGGGCGCGGTGGCCCGTACCTCCGCCGCGAGCTGCACCGTCTACCTCCTGGAGCCCGGCCCTGGCGCCGTCCTGCGCATGGCGGGCGGCGGCCACGGGCACACCCCGCCGTCCCGCACACCCGCGCTGGAGGCGATCGCGGCCGCCGCGCCCGTGTTTTATGAGGGCGAGCCCGGGACCTCGGGCACCCCGGCGCGGGGCGCGGTCGCCGCCTGGCCGCTGCTGCGCGAGACCACCGTGATCGGCGCGATGTGCTGCCACTTCCCGGCGGGCCGCCGCCCCGGCGAGACCGACATGACCGTCCTGGAGGTGATCGCGGGCCACGCGGCGTGCGCGGTGGAGGACGACCGGCAGCGCGCGGCCGCCCGGGAGACGGCGGTACGGGAGGAACGGCAGCGGGTCTCCCGGGAGCTGCACGACTCGGTCTCGCAGGCGCTGTACGGCATCGCCCTGGGCGCCCGTACCGCCCGTGAACTGCTGGAACGCGACCTGGCCGAGCCGACAGGGGTGGCCGAGCTGGCCCAGCTCGCCGAGCCGATCGAGTACATCAGGCGGCTCGCGGACGTCGCCATCGCCGAGACCCGCACCCTGCTGTGCCAGCTGCGGCCCGAGCACCTGGAGGCCGAGGGCCTGGTCGCCGCGCTCACCCAGCACGTGGAGACGCTGCGGGACCGGTACGGCATCACGGCCGAGGCGACGCTCGGGTCCGAGCCGGAGACCACCCCGGAGGCCAAACACGCCCTGTACCGGATCGCACAGGAGTCGCTGCACAACATCGCCAAGCACTCCCGGGCCCGGAACGTCACCCTCCACCTGCTCAGCGGCCCCGGCACGGTCACGCTGACCGTGGCCGACGACGGCGTGGGCTTCGACTCCCAGGGCACGTTCCCCGGCCACCTCGGGCTGCTCTCGATGCGGGAACGGGCCCGCGAGGTGGGCGGCACTCTGCTCGTGGACAGCCGCCCGGGGCAGGGCAGCCGGATCCGGGCCACGGTCCCGGCCGAGCCCTGAGCCGGACCCGGGCGACATATGAGACATTGCTGACCTCTGGGCCCTGCTGTCCTCTGGACCCTGCTGACTTGTGAAGGGAGCCCCGGGTGACCGTCGTCGGGAACCACACACGGGAACCGGACCTGCGGGCCGCGCTGGCGGCGGTCGAGGAGAGCCTCGTGGAGGCCACCCGCAGCGACGTGCCGTTCATCTCCGGGACCGCCCGCCATCTGGCACGCCCGGGCGGCCGCCGCTTACGGCCGCTGCTGGTCCTGCTGGCCGCCCGGTTCGGCGACCCGGACGCACCGGGCGTGGTGCCCGCGGCGGTCGTCGTCGAGCTGACCCACCTGGCGACGCGCTACCACGACGACGTACGGCACGAGGCGAAACCCTCGGTCGCCGTCCTCATCGGCGACTTCTTCTTCGCCCGCGCCTCCCGCCTCCTGGCCGGGCTGGGGCCACGGGCCGTACGGCTCCAGGCCGACGCGTTCAAATGCCTGGTCAGCGGCCAGATCCTGGAGACGACCGGCCCCCGCGACGGCCACGACCCGGTCGCCCACCACCTACGGACCCTGGCCGCCCGCACCGGCGCCCTCACCGCCGTCTCCGGCCGACTCGGCGCGCTGACCTCCGGCGCCACGGAGGAGACCGCGGACGCCCTCGCGGTGTACGGCGAGCGGCTGGGCGTGGCCCGCCACCTCGCCGCCGAACTGCGCTCCCCGGTCCACGGCGCCCCCACCCTGCCGGTCCTGCTCTCCGGCGACCCGGCGGCCCCGGCCACGACCGAGGCCCGCGACGAGGTGCTCCGCCAATGCGCCGCGGCCCGCGCGGCCCTCACCCCGCTCCCACCCGGCCCGGCCCGCACGGCCCTGGCGGAACTCTGCGACGCGGTGGCCGAAGACACCTGACCCCGACAGCCGCCACGGCCGCGCTCAGGACGGCCGCTCGCCCCGTGACAGCGCCTTCCCGAACCGCCGCAGCCGGGCCAGCGCCCCGGGGTCCAGCGGCTCCCGCCGCCGCACCAGCGCCCGCGCCAGGACCCGCCGCACCTCCGCGCCCGCACCACCACACCGGCACGCGCCCGTACCCGCGCCCTGGCTGGGTCCCCTGTGTGTCTCCACCCCACGGGAACCCCGCCCGGCGCCACCCGATTCCACTCCCGGGGACCGGGCTACGGCGCCCACCAGTTGTGGCTGACCACCAGCATCGCCTGCACCTGCACGCTCGCCGCGTAGTACCGGTCCGGCACCGGCGGCGACGCCGCCATCCACCCCCACAGCGCGTCCAGCCACTCCTGACCGCCGCCGCCCACCATCGCCGCCACCCCGAACGGCGCGACGAACGCCCCGGACGCGCCCTCCCCGTACGCCGCGCCGTCCAGCCGGTACCCGCACCGGATCCGGGCCGGATCACCGTGCGTCGCCGCGCGCATCCACCGCCCCATCCGCCCGGCGGCGGCCCGCGCCCGCGCGTCGCCGCTCACCACCGCGTCCACGCCGATCCGCCAGGGGTCGCGGCAGGCGTTCCAGTGGTGGTCGCCGTCGTGCTCGCTCTCCAGCACCCGCCCCGGCGCCGGCTTCGGATGGCTTCCCGTGTCCACCACGAAGTCCGGGAGCAGCCCGGTGTCCGGCGCGTACTGCCGCTGCAACGCCTCCACCAGCGACAGATGCGTGTCCAGCGCCGCGCCCCACCGCGGGTCCCCCGTCACCGCCCGGAACGCCCTGAAGTGGCCGGGCATCCAGTCCGAGGTGCGGGAGACCTCGTCGAAGTGGCCCGAGGACCAGTCGCCGAGCTTGATCGGCCCGCCCGACGCGGGCAATCCCGTCTCCCGGAGGGCGTCGATCCGGCGGAGGGCCCGCGCCCGGTAGTCGCCGCCCCACTGCCGGTCCGCGAGCAGCAGCCCGTACGCGATGTCCAGGTCACCGTCGGTCGCGGAATTCGCCCCTCCGACGTCCCGCCCCGCATCGTCCTGCTGGGCGGCATGCAGATCGGGATGACCGGAGGACGGATGGGCGAGGACATACCGGAAAATCCCGTCGAAGACGTCCCGGGCCTCGGGGTCGGCGCCCGCCATCAGCGCGCTGATCACCATGCCGTACCCCTGCGCCTCGGCGACGTACGGATACGCGGCGTCGGGGGCGTACACCGCGCACGAACCATCACCCCGGGGCCGTACGAAGTGGCGCTTCCACAGCCGGTAGTGCTCCAGAACCCGCTGGTCGGCGGCCGCCGGGTCGCCGGAGAACCGCAGCGTACCGGGGGCGTACGGAAAGGAATGGACGCCGAACGGAACACCGACCCGGTCGGTCCTCATCGCAGTGGCCGCCGCCGCGCCCGCCGCGACCAGTGCACGGCCAGGAAGATCACATCGCCCACGAACACCGCCACGCCGACGATCAGCAGATAGCTCAGCCCGGTCACCACCGTGCCGATGAGCCCGAGCACCATCGCCACGATCACGAAGAAGAGGAAGAGAGCCACCGCGCGACACCTCCCGCCCCCTCAGGGACCACCGCCGCCCCCATCGGCAACCAGGGACAACCGCCCGCGCACCCCATCAGCGGCGGGCGAGCCGCCGCTGACCGCCGACGCCCGCCGTGTACGCCTTGCCGTAGTACTGGAAGATCGCGCCCTCCTCGTCGGCGGGCAGCACATCGTCCACACCCAGCGACGGGGCCTTCTTCACCAACGCCCGCGCATACGCCACCTTGACGTAGCCCGGCCCCACGATCGCGTCGTCCACGGGAACGAAGACCAGTCGGTGCCGGGTGGGCACCCCGGTACGGACCGTCGCCATCTCGGGCTGGTCGGTCGACGTCGACACGTAGACCGACTCCAGCGCGCCGATCTTGCGCCCTTCGTCGTCCACGACATCGCGGTCGCGCCACTCACGGATATCAGCCGGCTGGATCATGATCATCACCCTCTGCCCTGGCCGCCCTCTACACCTCCAGGCTGCGCCTCGCGACGGCGTTCGACAACTGACCGAAATGATCAGGAGTGTGCCCTACGCGGAGGGGTACTCGGGCGTCGGAGGTTGATAATCATGGTCCCCCTTCTCGTGGTACTGCTTCTCGCGCTCCTCCTCTTCGGTGCCGGGTTCGCCCTGAAGGCACTGTGGTGGATCGCCGTCATCGTTCTCGCGGTCTGGCTGCTCGGCTTCATCGTCCGCCCCACGACGGGCGGTCGCAGGGGACGCTGGTACCGCTGGTAGCACACCACAAGGAAAGTGGGGCCCGACCGGATTCCCGGTCGGGCCCCACTCATACGCTCATCGAGCTTCGCTCGAGCTCATCGCAGTCGGCCTAGTCGGCCAGCATCCCGCGCCGCAGCCGCGTCAGCGACTTCGTGAGCAGCCGCGACACGTGCATCTGGGAGACACCCAACTCGGCACCGATCTCGGACTGGGTCATCTCCTCGCCGAACCGCATCTGAAGGATGCGCCGGTCCCGCTCCCCGAGCTGCTCCACCAGCGGCTTGAGGGCGTGCAGGTTCTCCACGACCTCCATCGCGGGATCGACCTCACCGATCCGGTCCGCGTACGTGGTGACACGGGTCGTACCGGTCTCGGGATCGGCGGGCGCGTCCAGCGACGAGGTGCTGTAACCATTGCTGGCCACCAGCCCGTCGAGCACCTCGTCCTCGCTCAGGTTCAGGTGCTCGGCCAGCTCGGTCGTCGTCGGCGACCGGTCGAACCGCTGGAACAGCTCCTCGTTCGCCTTGGCCAGGTCGATCCGCAACTCCTGCAACCGGCGCGGCACATGCACCGCCCAGCTCGTGTCGCGGAAGAACCGCTTGATCTCACCGACGATGTACGGAACGGCGAAGGTCGTGAACTCGACCTCGCGGCTCAGGTCGAACCGGTCGATCGCCTTGATCAACCCGATCGTCCCGACCTGGACGACGTCCTCCATCTCCACCGAACGATTACGGAACCGCCGGGCGGCGTACCGCACCAGTGACAGGTTCAACTCGATCAGGGTGTTCCGCACGTACTGGTAGTCGTGCGTCCCCTCTTCCAACTCGGTGAGCCGGTCAAGGAAGACCTTGGTCAGCGCACGAGCGTCCTGTGGCGTCACCTTGGTCGGGTCCGTTACGGCCGGCAGCCCCACAACCCCACACGTCCGCTCAGCCTCCCCTGCCGTCAGCTCTGACGAATCCACGGTTGCCGTGCCGTTCACTTCGCCCTCCCTGCCCATCGGCTTGCTTCAGCTGAACGAGGACCCGCCTACCCACCATTCACACCCCCATGCCCAATTCCTTGAACAACGAGGCGGCTTCCGCCACCGCCCGCCCCCACCCATCCACCCCGTTGCCCCTCTCCCCCAAAGATCGCCACTCACGGCGAACCGCTGACCTTCCCCAACTCGTCTACGACGGTGACCAGCTAGGGAAGGTAAGCGCTCGATGGGCTCTCTGTTCACCATCGTGATGGTCACCGCGGTCTTCCTGGTGATCATCACCGTCTTCGCAAAAGCGGCCAAATCCGGATCGAAAGGCACTCCCCTCGAACTCAACCGCGGCCGACGCCGCAACTCCGGCAGCTGGTGGGCCGGAGGCAGCGGCGGCTCGTCCTGCGGCGGCAACTCCTCGTGCGGCGGAGGCTCGTCCTGCGGCGGAGGAGGCGGTGGTGGCGGAGGCTGCGGCGGAGGAGGAGGCGGAGGAGGCGGCTGAACGGACTCCAACTCCAGCGAAAAGCCCAGGCCACACGAGATGTGACCTGGGCTTCGCAGGAACATCCCCGCGGGTGCGGGGAGCGGCCGGCGCCTCGGCAGGCCGCTGTCCTTCAGTGAGCTCCCGTCGGGTCAAGGGGTGGCGCTCTTCGCGGACCACAGTCCCACGAGATCGCGGTAGAGATCGGACTCCGCGAGCATCCGGTCGTGGCTCCCGATCCGCGGGGCCCCGCCGGGCAGCAGAAGGTGAGGAGTGGGAGGAGCACGACGTCGTGTTCACGCGGCCGGACGGCCGACCGCTCGATCCCCGCGCGGACTGGGAGGAGTTCAAGGAGCTGCTGGAGGAAGCGGGGATCAGCGACCGCCGCCTGTACGACGGAAGTCGCCACACCGCAGGCACGATCCTGAACGAGCTGTGGACATGCCCACCATCCTGGAGATCCTGCGGCACACCCAGATCAGCCAGACCCGGCGGCAGGAAGGGCCGATCCGCCCTCTCGAAGGACGCGATGCGCCGCATGGGCGAGTTCTTCGTGCCCAGGCCCGAGAACCTCGCTGCGATCAAGACTGATTCCGTCGACACTCGCGCTGCCCGCTCATGTCGCCGCCGACGCATCCGCTGACACACAAAACCCCAGCTCAGACACTGCCTGACCTGGGGTTCCAGTGGAGCCGCCTAAGGGAATCGAACCCTTGACCTACGCATTACGAGTGCGTCGCTCTGGCCGACTGAGCTAAGGCGGCATGCTGGTGGTGCCTGATCGGCAACAGCAGCTTCGCCAAGTCTACACAGTCCCGGGGGGTGCTCCGTACGGGGTTCCGGGGCGGTGGACCGGGAGGTCAGGTGCAGCGGCGGTGGGTGGGGGNGGGGGGTCGGCCGGTGAGGAGGTAGGTGTTGATCACGGTGTCGACGCAGCCGCTGCCGCGGGAGTAGGCGGTGTGGCCGTCGCCGTCGTAGGTGAGGAGGGTGGCGGAGGTGAGCTGGGAGGCGAGGGCGCGGGCCCAGCGGTACGGGGTGGCGGGGTCGCGGGTGGTGCCGACGACGACGATGGGGGCGGCGCCCTCGGCCCGGAGGGGGTGGGGGTGGCCGGTCGGGCGGACGGGCCAGTAGCCGCAGTTCAGGGCGGACCAGGCCAGGGACCTGCCGAAGACGGGGGATGCCTTCTCGAAGGCGGGGAGGGACGCGCGGACGTCGGCGGGGGTGCGGAACGCGGGTGGGAGGTCGAGGCAGTTGACGGCGGGGTTGGCGTACATGAGGTTGGCGTAACGGCCGTCGGTGTCGCGCTCGTAGTAGAGGTCGGCGAGGTCCAGCAGACCCTTGCCGTCGCCGCGTTGGGCCGCGCGGAGGGCGGTGCGCAGCTGCGGCCAGGCGCCCTCGTCGTACATCGCGGTGATCACGCCGATGGTGGCGAGGGATTCGGTCAGCGTGCGGGAGCCGCCGGTGGGGACCGGGTGGGAGTCGATGCGGCGGAAGAGGGCGCCGAGCCGCTTGCGGGCGTCTCCGACGGTGCCGGTGCCGAGGGGGCAGCCGGAGCGGCGGAGACAGTCGCGGGCGAAGGCGGTGAAGGCGGTTTCGAAGCCCGCGGTCTGGTCGCGGTTCATGCGCCGGGAGGTCAGCGTGGGGTCGAGGGCGCCGTCGAGGACGAGGCGGCCGACGCGGGCCGGGTAGAGGTCGGCGTAGGTGGCGCCGAGGAAGGTGCCGTAGGAGGCGCCGACGTAGGCGAGTTTGCGGTCGCCGAGGGCGGCGCGCAGGAGGTCCATGTCGCGTGCCGCCTCGACGGTCGAGACATGGCCGAGGACGCGGCCGGAGCGGGCCGCGCAGCCGCGGGCGAACTTCTTGTACGCGGCGACGAGCCGACGGATCTCGACGGGGTCGTCGGGGGTCTGGTCGGTCCGGGTGAAGGAGTCCATCTGCCGGTTGTTCAGGCAGGTGACGGGTTCGCTCCCGGCCACTCCGCGCGGGTCCATCGCGACCAGGTCGTACCGTGCACGGACCGGCGCCGGGTAGCCGATCGCCGCGAAGCTCTGGAGATAGCCGATCGCGGAGCCGCCCGGGCCGCCCGGGTTCACCAGGAGCGAGCCGATGCGGCGGGCGGAGCGGGTCGCCTTCTTCCGGGAGACCTCCAGCTTCAGGTCCCGGCCGGCGCCGGGCCTGGCGTAGTCGAGCGGGGCCTTCAGCGTGGCGCAGTCGAAGCCCGCGCCGCCGGGGCACTTGTGCCAGGTCAAGGTCTGTTCGTAGTAGGGCTTGAGGGCGGTGGGGACGGCCGTCGGCAGGGATGCGGCGGGCGGCGCCGAGGCTCCTACGGAGCAGCCTGAGAACAGCAAGGCGGCGCCCGCGACGGCGGCGCCGATGGTGGTGAGCGTGCTGCTGCGGCTGGTGGCCATCGGCGGATCCCTCGGGTCGCGGGCGCTGGCGAGGAACCGCCAGCGATACGGAGGGTATCCGTCCGACTACGCTCCATGCGGCGCCGGACTCACTCGTACGGGTGAGGAAGCCGCCCACAGCCGCTCCACCGCGGCGGCCGCGCCGCGCTCAGCCCGCGCGCAGCGCCATGGTCATCGCCTCCACCGCCAGCAGCGGCGCCACATTGCGGTCCAGCGCGTCGCGGCAGGCCGCGACCGCCTCGATCCTGCGCAGCGTCCGCTCCGGCTTCGAGCCGGACGCCACCCGCTCCAGGGCGTCCCGGACGTCGGTGTTGGCGAGCGCGACCTGGGAGCCGAGCTGGAGGGCCAGCACGTCCCGGTAGAAGCCCGTCAGCTCGGTCAGGGCCAGGTCGAGGCTGTCGCGCTGGGTGCGGGTCGCGCGGCGCTTCTGGCGGTCCTGTAGCTCCTTCATGGCCCCGGCCGTGCCGCGCGGCAGCCGCCCGCCCGTACCGGCGGCGGCGCCGAGCGCGGCGCGCAGCTCCTCGGTCTCCTTGGCGTCGACCTCCTCCGCGACCTGCTTGGCGTCCTCGGCCGCCGCGTCGACCAGCTCCTGCGCGCCCTTGAGGCAGCCGCCCACGTCGTCGATGCGCAGCGGGAGCTTCAGCACCGCCTTGCGGCGCGTCCGGGCCCGCTCGTCGGTGGCCAGCCGCCGGGCGCGGCCGATGTGCCCCTGGGTGGCGCGGGCGGCGGAGGCGGCCAGCTCGGGGTCGATGCCGTCGCGGCGGACCAGGATGTCCGCGACGGCGTCCACCGGGGGCGTACGGAGGGTGAGGAGGCGGCAGCGGGAGCGGATGGTGGGCAGCACGTCCTCCAGGGAGGGCGCGCACAGCAGCCATACGGTGCGCGGGGCGGGCTCCTCGACGGCCTTCAGCAGCACATTGCCCGCGCCCTCGGTGAGGCGGTCGGCGTCCTCCATGACGATCACCTGCCAGCGGCCACCCGCCGGGGAGAGCTGGGCGCGGCGGACGAGCTCGCGGGTCTCCTTGACGCCGATGGTGAGCATGTCCGTACGCACCACCTCCACATCGGCGTGCGTACCGACCAGGGCGGTGTGGCAGCCGTCGCAGAAACCGCAGCCGGGGGCGCCGCCGAGCGCCCGGTCGGGGCTCACGCACTGAAGCGCGGCGGCGAAGGCGCGGGCGGCAGTGGCCCGGCCGGAACCGGGCGGGCCGGTGAACAGCCAGGCGTGCGTCATCTTGGACGACGCCATGGGCTCGGCCTCGGACTCGGCCGACGCACCGGCCGTGACCAGCGCGTCCGCGTCGTGCGCGGCAGCGGTCAGCTGGGCCGCTACTCGGTCCTGCCCGACCAGGTCGTCCCATACCGCCATGGCTGCCTCCGCCTTATCTGCCCAACGCGTCCCATTGTGGGGCACCCCACCGACAACGCCGCCAGGCGGTCAGCGACGGCGCCGGCCGCCGCCCTCGTCGTCGCGGTCGGGGTCGCCGAGGAGTTCGTCGGCGAGCGTCGGAAGGTCGTCCAGCGGGGTCTCCTCCGCCCAGTCCGGGCGCGGGCGCCGACGGCGCGCCTGGTCCTCCCCCTGGTCCTGCTCCTGGTCGAACTGCGGCAGCTCGCGCGTACGGTCGTCCGCCTGCGCCCGGCCCTGCTCCTGCCCCTGGTCCTGCTCCTCCTTGCGGAACATCCACGGCGGAACCCGGTCGGCCGGATCGGCGGGCCGCCCCTCCCGTACGGGCCGCTCGTCCCGTACCGGCGGCAGGACAGCCGTCTCGTCGGTCGCGGAGGACCCCGGCTGGGGAAGGACCGTGGTCTCCTCGGCGTCCGGCTCGCGCCGGGGTGGCACCGGCGGGAGCACGGCGGTCTCGTCGGTCTCACGGGCCTCGCCGGTCCCGGCCGTCTCCGGGCGGGCGGTCCGCGGGTCGAAGTGCGGCGTCCGGACCGTCTCGGCCACGTCGGACGGCGCGTCGGACGGGGTACCCCCCGCCGCCTCGGGCGCCTCATCCGTCGTACCGGGCGGCTTCGGGAGCTCGGTCTCCACGGTCGGAGCGTCCGCCGCCTGCCGCGCCTGCTCGGCCCGCAGCAGCGCCTCCTCCGCCTTGCGCTGCTCCTCCTGGCGGCGCGCCGCCGCCTCGGCCCGCTCCTGGGCCTGCGCCGCGGCCTTGCGGCGGAGCCGCTCCTGCTCGGCGGCGCGGGCGCGGTCCTCGGCCTCGATGCGCTTGCGGTCCTCCTCGGCCCGACGGCGCGCGTCCTCGGCCCGCTTGCGGGCCTCCTCCGCCTGCCGCTCGGCCTCGCGCTGCCGCGCCTCCTCCAGCTCGCGGCGCTTGCGCTCCTCCTCCTCGGCGCGCGCCTTGGCCAGCGCCTCCTGGCGCTCGCGCTCCAGCCGCTCCTCCTCCGCCTTGCGGGCGGCTTCCTCCTCGGCCTTGCGGCGCGCCTCTTCCTCCGCCGCCTTCCGGGCCTCCTCCTGGGCCTTCAGCTCCGCCTCCGACAGCGGCAGCATCTGGTCCAGTCGGTGGCGTACGACGGAGGTGACCGCCTCCGGCAGCTGTCCGGCGTCCACGACCAGGTAGCGGGCCGGGTCGGCGGCGGCGAGGGCGAGGAATCCGGAGCGCACCCGCTGGTGGAACTCGGCGGGCTCGGACTCCAGCCGGTCGGGGGCCTCGGTGAAGCGTTCGCGGGCGGTCTCCGGGGAGACGTCCAGCAGCACCGTCAGATGCGGCACCAGGCCGTTCGTCGCCCAGCGGGAGATGCGGGCGATCTCGGTCGCGGCGAGGTCGCGGCCCGCGCCCTGGTAGGCGACGGACGAGTCGATGTAGCGGTCGGAGATGACGACCGCGCCGCGCTCCAGGGCCGGGCGGACGACGGAGTCGACGTGTTCGGCGCGGTCCGCCGCGTACAGCAGCGCCTCCGCGCGGTGCGAGATCCCCGCGGACGAGACGTCGAGCAGGATCGAGCGCAGCCGCTTGCCGATGGCGGTCGCGCCCGGCTCACGGGTCACCACCACCTCGTGGCCCTTGGCCCTGACCCATTCGGCCAGCGCCTCGACCTGCGTGGACTTGCCCGCGCCGTCGCCGCCCTCGACGGCGATGAAGAAGCCGTTCGCGGCCGGGGCCTCCTCCGCGCCCCCGCCGCGCAGCAGCGCCTCGCGCAGGTCCTGCCGCAGCGGGACGCCCTGCCGGTCGTCGGTGCGGCCGAGGACCAGCGCCGCGATGGGCAGCAGCAGCGCGCCGACGAGCATGAGCGTGAAGGCCGCGCCGCCGTGGGCGAACACGAAGTCGCCGCTGCCGAGCCGGTGCGGCCCGATCACGGCGGCGAGCAGCGGGGCGGCTACCGCGCCGAGGCCGACGGCGACGCGGACGACGGCGTGCAGGTGCTCGGTCATCCGGGGCCGGCGGGATTCCTCCAGCTCCTGGTCCAGGAGGGAGTGGCCGGTGTTCGCGGCGATACCGGCCGACAGACCAGCGAGCAGGGCGATCATCAGGACGGTCGTCGCGTCGTGCACCAGGCCCGCCGCGAGCAGCGCGAGACCGGTCAGCGCGACCGACAGGGCCAGCAGCCGGCGCCGCGAGAGCCCCGGGAGGACCTTGGGCGCCGAGCGGATGCCGATCGCCGGGCCGCCGCTGAGGACGAGCACGAGCAGCGAGAAGCCGACCGGGCCGCCGCCGAGGTCGACGGCCTGGAGCGCGGCGACGCCGACGGCCGCGGCGATGGCGGCCGCCACTCCGGCGCAGGCGAGGATCAGCAGCGGCGCGGCGCCGGTACGGCCCTTGTCGGGACCGGAGCCGGAGGCGGCGCGCGGCCGGCGCAGCCCTTCGAGCGGGGAGCGCGTACGGGGCGTCTGCGCGCCGGGCAGCTCCACGAAGTAGAGGACCGAGATGGACGCGGCGAACAGCCCGGCGCCGACGTACGAGCCGAGGGCCGCCTGGTGGGCGTGGAACCAGCTGACGCCCGTCCCCAGCAGCCTGCCGATGAGCATGACAACGAGGAGCCCGCCGGCGGCCAGCGGCACGCTGAGGAAGTTCGTCCGCAGCGAGAGGCGGCGCAGCGCGTCCATGTGGTCCGGCAGCGGGCGCACGGCGGCGCCCTCGACCGGCGGCGCGGGGAGCAGCGCGGGGGCCGCGTCGTCCTTGGCGATGGTCCAGAAGCGTTCGGCGACGCCCACGACGAAGGTCGTGATCAGCAGCCAGGCGACGGCGTCGTCGGGCGTCCAGTCGATCCACAGCGGTGCGATGAGCAGCAGGACGAGCCGCAGCCCATCCGCGCCGATCATGGTCCAGCGGCGGTCCAGCGGACCGGACGGGCCGATGAGCGCGGAGATCGGGCCGAGGAGCACCGCGCCGAACAACAGGGTCGCCAGGAGCCGCATGCCCAGAACGGCCGCGACCGCCAGCGCCGCCCCCCGATAGCCTCCGCCGAAGGAGCCCGCGGACACCGCCGCCTGCAACGACAGCAGGACGAGCACCAGCACGGCCAGCGTGTCCGCGGCGCCACCGACGAGTTGGGCGCTCCAGAGCCGGCGTAGCGGCGGATAGCGCAGGAGGGCTCGGACGGCACGCTCGCGGGAGTCCGCGGCAAGGGCGCCGGAAGTGGGGGTCACGTCCGAAGGCTGCTCTCGCGTCATCCCGCCAGCCTATCCGGATCACGTGAATCCACGTCCCCCCGGCCGAACAAACGGGCGGGGGCACGCGGATGACGTGGCCGCGACCAGGCGTTTACTCCGCCTTGGCCGCCGTCTTCTCGGCCGTGGCCGTCTTGGCCGCGGTGGTCTTCTTCGCGGCCGTCTTCTTGGCCGTGGTCTTCTTCGCCGCGGTCGTCGTCTTCTTCGCAGCCGTCTTCTTGGCGGCCGTCTTCTTCGCGGTGGTCTTCTTGGCCGCCGTCTTCTTCGCGGTGGTCTTCTTCGCCGCCGTCTTCTTGGCGGTCTTCTTCGCCGGGCCCTTGGCCCGCTTCTCCGCCAGCAGCTCGTAGCCGCGCTCGGGCGTGATCGTCTCGACGTCGTCGTCCCGGCGCAGCGTCGCGTTGGTCTCGCCATCCGTGACGTACGGGCCGAAGCGGCCGTCCTTGACCACGACCGGCTTCTCGCTGACCGGGTCGGTGCCCAGCTCCTTCAGCGGCGGCTTGGCCGCGGCGCGGCCGCGCTGCTTGGGCTGGGCGTAGATCGCCAGCGCCTCGTCGACCGTGATGGTGAAGATCTGCTCTTCGCTGCCCAGCGAGCGCGAGTCGGTGCCCTTCTTCAGATACGGGCCGTAGCGGCCGTTCTGCGCGGTGATCTCGGTGCCCTCGGGGTCGGTGCCGACGACGCGCGGCAGCGACATCAGCTTGAGCGCGTCCTCCAGGGTCACCGTGTCCAGGGACATCGACTTGAAGAGCGAGGCGGTGCGCGGCTTGACCGCGTTCTTGCCGGTCTTCGGGGTGTCGTCGGGCAGCACCTCGGTGACGTACGGACCGTAGCGGCCGTCCTTGGCGACGATCGGACGCCCGGTCTCCGGGTCGGTGCCCAGCTCGAAGTCGCCGCTCGGCTTGGCGAGCAGCTCCTCCGCGAACGCCACGGTCAGCTCGTCCGGCGGCAGGTCGTCGGGGACGTCGGCGCGGTGGCCGGTCTCGCCCTCGGTCTGGGACGGGCGCTCGACGTACGGGCCGTAGCGGCCGACGCGCAGCATGATCCCGTCGCCCACGGGGAAGGACGAGATCTCCCGGGCGTCGATCGCGCCCAGGTCGGTGACCAGCTCCTTCAGCCCGCCGAGGTGATCGCCGTCGCCGTTCCCGGCCTCGGCCGCGGCGCCCTCACCGGCGTCACCGCCGTCGGCGCCGTTCACGCCCTCGCCGAAGTAGAACCGCTTGAGCCACGGCACGGCCTGGGCCTCACCGCGCGCGATGCGGTCGAGGTCGTCCTCCATCTTCGCGGTGAAGTCGTAGTCGACGAGCCGGCCGAAGTGCTTCTCCAGCAGGTTGACCACGGCGAAGCTCAGGAAGGACGGCACCAGCGCGGTGCCCTTCTTGAACACATAGCCGCGGTCGAGGATGGTGCCGAGGATCGTGGCGTACGTGGACGGACGGCCGATCTCGCGCTCTTCCAGCTCCTTGACCAGCGACGCCTCGGTGTAGCGGGCCGGAGGCTTGGTGGCGTGGCCGTCGGCGGTGATCTCCTCCGCGGTGAGCCCGTCGCCCTCGGCGACCTGCGGCAGACGGCGCTCGCGGTCGTCCAGCTCGGCGTTCGGGTCGTCGGCGCCCTCCACGTAGGCCTTCATGAAGCCGTGGAAGGTGATCGTCTTGCCGGAGGCGGAGAATTCCGCGTCCCGGCCGTCGCTCGCCCGGCCGCCGATCTTGACGGTGACGGAGTTGCCGACCGCGTCCTTCATCTGGGAGGCGACGGTCCGCTTCCAGATCAGCTCGTAGAGCCGGAACTGGTCACCGGTGAGCCCGGTCTCCGCCGGGGTGCGGAACCGGTCGCCCGAGGGGCGGATGGCCTCGTGCGCCTCCTGCGCGTTCTTCACCTTGCCCGCGTACGACCGCGGCTTGTCCGGCAGGTAGTCGGCACCGTACAGCTGCGTGACCTGCGCCCGGGCCGCCGCCACCGCCGTGTCGGACAGGATGGTGGAGTCCGTACGCATGTAGGTGATGTAGCCGTTCTCGTACAGCTTCTGCGCGACCTGCATGGTGGCCTTGGCGCCGAAGCCGAGCTTGCGGCTGGCCTCCTGCTGCATCGTCGTCGTACGGAACGGGGCGTACGGCGAGCGGCGGTAGGGCTTGGACTCGACGGACCGCACCGTGAAGGCGGTGTCCGCGAGGCCGGCGGCCAGGGCGCGGGCGTCCGCCTCGTTCAGGTGCAGGACGTTCGAGCCGTCCTTCAGCTGCCCGAGCGAGGTGAAGTCACGGCCCTGGGCGACGCGGCGGCCGTCCACGGCGGACAGCCGGGCGCCGAAGGTGCCCGGATCGCTGACGTCACCGGCGCGGCCGGTGGAGAAGGTGCCGGTCAGGTCCCAGTACTCGGCGGAGCGGAAGGCGATGCGCTCGCGCTCGCGCTCGACGACGAGACGGGTAGCCACCGACTGGACGCGGCCCGCGGACAGGCCCCGCATGACCTTCTTCCACAGGACCGGCGAGACCTCGTAGCCGTAGAGGCGGTCCAGGATGCGGCGGGTCTCCTGGGCGTCGACCAGGCGCTTGTTCAGCTCGCGCGGATTGGCGACGGCCTCGCGGATCGCGTCCTTGGTGATCTCGTGGAAGACCATCCGGCGGACCGGCACCTTGGGCTTGAGGACCTCCTGGAGGTGCCAGGCGATGGCCTCGCCCTCCCGGTCCTCATCGGTGGCGAGGAAGAGTTCGTCGGACTCGGCGAGCAGCTCCTTGAGCTTCTTGACCTGGCTCTTCTTGTCCGCGTTCACCACATAGATGGGCTGGAAGTCCCGCTCGACGTCCACGCCGAGCCGGCGCACCTCGCCGGTGTACTTGTCGGGTACCTCGGCCGCACCGTTCGGCAGGTCCCGGATGTGCCCGACGCTCGCCTCGACCACGTAGCCCGGGCCCAGGTAGCCCTTGATCGTCTTCGCCTTGGCAGGCGACTCGACGATGACGAGTCGGCGGCCGCCCTGTGCGGTCTCGCTGGTGGTCGGGGACAACTTCGCTCTTCTCTCCGGTCGACGCTCGGTGAACGGACGCTTGCAGCGCGGGTAACGCGTACACGGCCCTCTACGGTGACGCTGCGGAGTGTGACGGTACATCCCGCCCCCGTGTCAAACGGAAAAAGCCCGCAACGCCACTCGAACGGTAACCCGACAAGCGTCCTGTCTGCCGCCCGGACCGGCACAAGCCTCGCGGAAGGCGCCCTGTCAGGCGTAACCGAGGCACCAGATCCCGCCGCCCAGACAGGCGGCGGCGAAGAGAAGGGAGAGGGTCGCGGAAGCGACGGGACTCACACCATCGGCGACCGGCACACGCTGCCGCAGCCGCACCGCTGTCCACAGCAGCAGGGCCGTACCGAACAACACGAATGCCGTTCCGGCAAAGATCGCAGGTCCGCTCTCCATGCCCGGAGCGTGGCACGCGCGGGAGGCGTACGCACGAACCCCGGGTGAACGGCGCGCGACCGCCCTTTCCGGCCCCGTTCACGTCCCCGGCGGCGGCATCCCGCCACGCGGGGCAGCGGCATCCCGCCACGCGGAGGCAAGGGGGCGCGCGGCCGCGCCCCCGGCGTACGCCCCGCGCGCTACGGGACCTCGTCGGCCACCGGCTGGAGAAATCCCTGTTCGACGAGGAGCCGGATGGACTGCGGGGTCCGGTCGCGCAGCACCACCGGGTCCTCCCCGAGCAGCTGGGCGATCGCGTCCAGGATCCGGCCCGCGCTCAGCGTGCCGTCGCACACCCCCGCGAAGCCCGCGCTCACCGTGTCGACCTTGGTCGCGCGGCGCATGCCCCGGTTCTGCCGCAGCACCACGTGCTCCGGGTCCTCCATGCCGGGCAGCCCGACCTGCTCCTGGACGACCTCGTCGGCGAGCCGGAAGCGGGCCGTCAGCAGCGCCGCGTCGTCGTGTGCGCGCAGGAAGTCCTGGCGGTCGAAGTGGGCCGCCACGGCCTCCCCCAGCGGCTGCTCGACCGGGTGCGGCCACTCCTCCACCGTCACCGACGGCTCGTCGGCGCCGGACTTGCGCAGCGTGATCCAGCCGAACCCGACGGCCGTGGTCCCGCTCGCCTCGAACTCGTCCAGCCACGCGTCGTAGCGCGCCGCGTACGCCTCGGGACCGGCCAGGTGCTCGCCCGCGTCACGCAGCCACAGCTCGGCGTACTGCGCGACGTCCTGCACCTCGCGCTGCACGATCCAGGCGTCGCAGCCGGGCGGTACCCAGGAGGCGAGCCGCTCGCGCCAGTCCTCGCCCCGGACGTGCTGCCAGTTGGCGAGCAGCTGGCACCAGCCGCCGTCGGCGAGATGACCGGCCGCCTGCTGGACGAGGGTGCGGCACAGATCGTCCCCGGACATCCCGCCGTCCCGGTAGACCAGCCGGTCGCCCTCCGCGGAGCGCGGCGAGATCACGAACGGCGGGTTCGACACGATCAGGTCGTACGTCTCGCCGCCGACCGGCTCGAAGAGCGACCCCTCGCGCAGATCCGGCTCCGGCGCCCCGGAGAGGGCGAGGGTGAGCCGGGCCATGTCGAGGGCGCGCGGATTGGGGTCGGTGGCGGTGACGCGGGCGGCGTGCCGGCTCGCGTGCAGCGCCTGGATGCCGGAGCCCGTGCCGAGGTCGAGGGCCCGCTTGACGGGCGTACGGACGGTGAGACCGGCCAGCGTGGTGGACGCGCCGCCGACGCCGAGGACGAGCTGCGAGCGCTCCGCGGCCCCACGGGCGCCGCCGGGCCCGCCGATGCCTCCGGCGCCGCCGACCGCGCAGCCGAGGTCGGAGACGATCCACCAGTCCTGGCCCTCGGGGCCGCCGTACGGGCGCACGTCCACGCTCGCGCGCACCTGGGAGCCGTCCCGCACCAGCCAGCCGTCGGTGAGGCAGTCCGTCACCGGCAGGGCCTCGGCCGCCCGTTCGTCGGAGACCGGGCGCTGGAGCAGAAAGAGCCGCACCAGGATCTCCAGCGGGCTGTCGCCGCGGGCCGCGCGCAGCGCGGGGACGGTCTCGCCGCGGGCCAGGGCGGCGTAGGCGGAGGCGCCGAGCAGATCCAGCAGGCCGTCGGCGGTGAACGCCGCGGCCAGCAGTGCTTCGCGGAGGTGGGTGGTGCGCTCGGGGTCGGGGATCGGGAGGCGGGACGGGGGCTGCTGCGTACTCACGCCCCCATTGTCGGGGCAACCGCCGACCGTCGGCGACGACGGGCGGCGGCCTGTGGAAAAGCCACCCTGTGGATAACTCGGCACCCCGACGACCCGACAACAGGGGCGTGCGGCCCGGCCCTCTCGCCTTACGTGGCGCTGGTGGCGCCGGTCTTCGGCTTCTGGCAGCCGGGCTGCTTCGACATCGCGGTGCCGACCTTGCCCGCCTGGAGCTGCTGGAGGGCCTTGTCACCCGAGTCGCTGAGCTTCTTGAGCTCGTCGGCGACGCCCTTGAGGCCCTCGGCGAACTTGGACTTGTCCGAGGTGTCGAGCTTGTCGACGGTCGTCTTCAGGTCGTTGTACGCCCCGGAGGTGGCGTTCAGCTCCTTGACTGCCTGCTTCTGGGTCTGCTCGCCGTTGTCGACGGGCGGGGCGCCGGCCTTCTTCACCGCCTTGGCGAGCGCCGCGTAGGACTCGGAGATCTGCTGGAACGCCTTGGAGTCCGTCTGCTGGAGCTTCTTGGAGTCCTGCTCCTCGGACGCCGCCCGAATGGAGGCGTTGGCGCCCTGGATCTTCTTCAGCTGCGGCTGCACCTCGTCACAGACCGATTTGGCCCAGGCGTTTGCCTTCTTGTCACTATCATCATCGCCGCCGCCGCAGCCGCTCAGCGCCAGTACGAGTGCCGCACCGCCGGACAGTGCCACAAGCTTCTTGTTCACCGGATTGGTCCCTTCCATGGCTCTCGGCCCCGGAACATACACGGCCAAGCCGCTCGGACCGTCTGCCGAGCATCCTGTATGGATACTTTTGCAGCCAATTGAACCAAGCTCGGTGTGCCATCCGCCTCATCGCGCTCATGTGGTGAACGCGCCGAATGGCGGACACGGCTGCGGGCGGACGGCGTGCCGTCGCACACCGACCGCCCGCATGCCGCGGGGGCTCACAGGGCCCCGTGACCGCTTCCGGGTCAGGACACCACCGCCGCGTCGGCTGACTTCGCGACGCGTTCGGAGTTGCCTTCGTCACCCACGGCGATTCCGCGCCGCTTGGAGACGTAGACGGCGCCGACGATGATCGCGACGGCCAGCGCGGCGATCACAGCGCGGAGCCCCGGGCTCGCGTCCTCGCCGTAGCTGAACTTCACGACCGCCGGGGCGATCAGCAGCGCCACCAGGTTCATGACCTTCAGCAGCGGGTTGATCGCGGGGCCGGCGGTGTCCTTGAACGGGTCGCCGACCGTGTCGCCGATCACCGTGGCGGCATGGGCCTCGCTGCCCTTGCCGCCGTGGTGCCCGTCCTCCACCAGCTTCTTCGCGTTGTCCCAGGCGCCCCCGGAGTTCGCGAGGAAGACCGCCATCAGGGTGCCGGTGCCGATCGCCCCGGCCAGGAACGAGCCGAGCGCGCCGACCCCGAAGGCGAAGCCGACGGCGATCGGCGCCAGCACCGCCAGCAGACCGGGGGTGGCCAGCTCGCGCAGCGCGTCCTTGGTGCAGATGTCGACGACCCGCCCGTACTCCGGCTTGTCGGTGTAGTTCATGATCCCGGGCTTCTCCCGGAACTGCCGCCGCACCTCGAAGACCACCGCACCGGCCGACCGCGACACCGCGTTGATCGCCAGCCCCGAGAAGAGGAAGACGACGGCGGCACCGAGGACGAGCCCGACCAGGTTGTTGGGCTGCGAGATGTCCAGGCTGAGGTTCATCTGCCCGGCCACGGAGGTGTGCACATCGGAGACGGCCTCCGCGATGGCGTCGCGGTAGGAGCCGAAGAGCGCCGCCGCGGCGAGCACCGCCGTCGCGATGGCGATGCCCTTGGTGATCGCCTTGGTGGTGTTGCCGACCGCGTCGAGGTCGGTGAGCACCTGGGCGCCCGCACCCTCGACGTCGCCGGACATCTCGGCGATGCCCTGCGCGTTGTCGGAGACCGGGCCGAAGGTGTCCATCGCGACGATGACGCCGACGGTGGTGAGCAGACCGGTCCCGGCGAGCGCGACCGCGAACAGCGCCAGCATGATCGAGGTGCCGCCGAGCAGGAACGCGCCGTAGACGCTGAGCCCGATCAGCACCGCCGAGTAGACGGCGGACTCCAGCCCCACCGAGATGCCGGAGAGCACCACGGTGGCCGGGCCGGTCAGCGAGGTCTTGCCGATGTCCCGGACGGGGCGCCGGGTGGTCTCGGTGAAGTAGCCCGTGAGCTGCTGGATGAGTGCGGCGAGCACGATGCCGATGGCGACGGCGACCAGCGCGAGGATGCGCGGATCACCGCTGTGGCCGAGGATCTCGCGGTTGGTGACACCGTCGAGGTCGGCGTAGCTGGACGGCAGATAGGTGAAGACCGCGGCCGCCACCAGCGCCATCGAGATCACCGCGGAGATGAAGAAGCCGCGGTTGATGGCGGTCATCCCGCTGCGGTCGGCGCGGCGCGGGGCCACGGCGAAGATCCCGATCATGGCGGTGAGCACACCGATGGCCGGGACGAGCAGGGGGAACGCGAGGCCCGCGTCGCCGAAGGCCGCCTTGCCGAGGATCAGCGCGGCGACCAGGGTCACCGCGTACGACTCGAACAGGTCGGCGGCCATGCCCGCACAGTCGCCGACGTTGTCGCCCACGTTGTCCGCGATGGTCGCGGCGTTGCGCGGGTCGTCCTCGGGGATTCCCTGCTCGACCTTGCCGACCAGGTCGGCACCGACGTCGGCAGCCTTCGTGAAGATGCCGCCGCCGACCCTCATGAACATCGCGATCAGCGCGGCACCGAGACCGAAGCCCTCCAGCACCTTGGGCGCGTCGGCCGCGTACACGAGCACCACGCAGGACGCGCCCAGCAGGCCGAGGCCCACGGTGAACATGCCGACCACGCCGCCCGTGCGGAAGGCGATCTTCATCGCCTTGTGCGAGACCGCCGTCAGATCCACGGCGGGCTTCCCGGGGTCCCCGGGAGCGGACGATGCGGAATCCCCGTTGACCGAGGTGGTGGGAGCCTCGGGGGTCGCTTCCCGGGCCGCGGCGGCGACGCGCACATTGCTGCGCACCGCGAGCCACATGCCGATATAGCCGGTGGCCGCCGAGAATCCCGCGCCGATCAGAAAGAACGCCGACCGCCCGATGCGCTGCGGCCAGTCGTCCGCCGGCAACAGCATGAGCAGGAAGAACACGACCACGGCGAATCCGCCGAGAGTGCGCAGCTGCCGGGCCAGATAGGCATTCGCGCCTTCCTGAACGGCCTCGGCGATCTTCTTCATACTGTCCGTGCCCTCGCCGGCTGCGAGCACTTGTCGTACCAGCACCACGGCGACAGCGAGCGCCGCGATCGCGACCGCGGCGATCACCATCACGATCACCCGGTTGTCATCGGTCAGCTCTGCGGCGGCCAGGGTCGTGGTGAGATCCAGCTGATGAGGGGTGAGAGGCCCCGCCATTCGTCCTCCTTGACGTTTGGCACATGGGCGCGCGCAGCAGTTCTGCGACCGCAGAAGAGCCGCCACGCTCAGGCGTCCTGAGCTCAAGATGTGGACGGATTGTAAGTAGCGTCACACGATCAAAACAGGGCGCCGGAATGGGAATTCGCCTGCACCAGCGAAGATCAATAGGTTTGGGCCCCGGGAATTCCTCCGGAAGGAGGAAGGTCAACAATTCACTGACGAGGGTGGAATGATCTCCATAAACGATCTCAGTGCACTATGAAAAGTGCTGTTCAGAGCGGTTTTCCGGACCTCCGGAAGGGCCTCGGGAAGGACGGCCGGAACGAGAACCGGAACGTGCCCCGGAACGACGACCGGGCCGACCGTCACGGAGACGGCCGGCCCGGAGGTCACGGCGGATGGAGCGGGATGGCGGCGGAATCGTTACGGCACGAGGGACTGGGGTGAGGCCGGCCAGCTCATGCGGATCACACCGCCGGTCTCGCTGGTCGTCACCTCGACGTCGTCGACGAGCCCGCTGATGACCGCGAGGCCCATCTCGTCCTCGCTCTCGCCCTCGTCGTCCACATCCGGGTGGGAGCCCGGGGCGTGCCCCGCCGAGGTCGGGGACTCATCGCCGACCTCGATGGAGAACTTCTTCTCCTCCTCGGTGAGCGCCACCCGCACCGGGGCGTCCACCCCGTTGCTCAAGTGCAGCCCCACCGCACGGGTGCAGGCCTCGCCGACCGCGAGCCGCACCTCGTCGAGCACGGCCTCGTCCACCCCCGCCCGACGCGCTACGGCAGCCGCGACCAGCCGGGCGGTCCTGACGTGCTCGGGAAGCGCGCTGAAGCGGAGTTCGACAGTGGCCATGCCATCCCCCTCGGGCGTATGGGCGTGCAGATCGGGGGGCCGGGCGAAACCGCCCGGGACCCCCTTGTTGGTCTTCCCGCGGTGACTGGTCAGTCAGTCGCCGCGACAGCGTCCTCGACCGAGGTGTGGATGGGGAACACCTTGGTCAGGCCGGTGATACGGAAGATCTTGAGAATGCGCTCCTGGTTGCACACCAGACGCAGTGAGCCCTCATGGGCACGTACGCGCTTGAGCCCGCCGACGAGCACGCCGAGCCCGGTGGAGTCGAGAAAGTCGACGCCCTCCATGTCGACGACCAGGTGGTAGCTACCGTCGTTGACAAGCTCGACCAGCTGCTCGCGCAGCTTGGGCGCGGTATATACATCAATCTCGCCACCGACCTCGACGACCGTGCGGTCGCCAACGGTCCGAGTCGACAGGGACAGGTCCACGGATCCTCCAGCACCTTGCATCGAGCGGTCGCCCCCCATGGATCGGCAGCCGCGATGGCATTCAATCACTTACCAGCAGGCGTGCACGACGCCTTGAGCCCATTGTCCGTCAGACCAGTGACACACTCGGTGTCGATGGCCCACAACCAACTCCCGCGGCAGGCGGGCATACGCCCCTCGCCCCGGGCCGTTCTCGACCGGCTCGGCACCGGAGCAGGCCGAGGCGCGCGCATCACTCATACGGAGCACTTGCCCCCGCGTCTCGGCAGCCATGCCGACTGGCCTTCGCCGATCCGGCCGGAAGTGATCGACGCCGTCCGGGCCGCCGGAATCGAGCGCCCGTGGACCCATCAGGCACGCACGGCCGCCCACGCCCTGCGCGGAGAATCCGTGGTCGTGGCCACCGGCACCGCCTCGGGCAAGTCCCTGGCGTATCTCGCCCCCGTGCTCAGCACCCTGCTGGACGGCTCGGAGGAGCCCAGCGGGCGGGGCACGACCGCCCTGTACCTCTCGCCCACCAAGGCGCTCGCCGCCGACCAGCGCCGCGCCGTGGCCGACCTCACGGCCCCGCTGGGGGCCGGGGTGCGGGCGGCGGTGTACGACGGCGACACGCCGGTGGAGGAGCGCGAGTGGGTCCGCCAGTACGCGAACTACGTGCTCACCAACCCCGACATGCTCCACCGGGGCATCCTGCCCGGCCACCCCAGGTGGTCCTCCTTCCTGCGTGCGCTGCGCTACGTCGTCATCGACGAGTGCCACACCTACCGCGGCGTCTTCGGCTCCCATGTCGCCCAGGTGCTGCGCAGGCTCCGGCGGGTCTGCGCCCGCTACGGCTCCTCGCCCGTCTTCCTGCTCGCCTCGGCCACCTCCGCCGACCCGGCCGTGGCGGCCACCCGGCTGACCGGGGTGCCGGTCGCGGCGATCACCGAGGACTCCTCGCCCCGCGGCGAGGTGGTCTTCGCCCTGTGGGAGCCGCCGCTGACCGAGCTGCACGGCGAGCAGGGCGCCCCCGTCCGCCGCACGGCCACCGCCGAGTCCGCGGACCTGCTCACCGACCTCGCCGTCCAGGGCGTCCGCACCGTCACCTTCGTGCGCTCCCGGCGCGGCGCCGAACTGATCGCCCTGATCGCCCAGGAGCGGCTGGCGGAGGTCGACCGGTCCCTGCCGGACCGGGTGGCCGCGTACCGCGGTGGATATCTCCCCGAGGAGCGCCGCGCCCTGGAGCGGGCCCTGCACTCCGGTGACCTCCTCGGCCTCGCCGCCACCACCGCCCTGGAACTCGGCATGGACATCGCCGGTCTGGACGCCGTCGTACTGGCCGGCTATCCCGGCACCCGGGCCTCCCTGTGGCAGCAGGCGGGGCGGGCCGGACGCACCGGGCAGGGGGCGCTCGCGATCCTGGTCGCCCGCGACGACCCGCTGGACACCTATCTCGTCCACCACCCGGACGCTCTCTTCCGGCAGCCCGTCGAGTCCACCGTCCTGGACCCCGACAACCCGTACGTCCTCGCGCCGCACCTGTGCGCGGCCGCCGCCGAGCTGCCGCTCACCGAGGCGGACCTGGACCTCTTCGGCCCCGCCACCGAGGAGCTGCTGCCGCAGCTGGAGCAGCGCAAGCTGCTGCGCCGCCGCGCGACCGCCTGGCACTGGACCCGCCGCGAGCGCGCCGCCGACCTCACCGACATCCGCGGGGAGGGCGGCAGCCCGGTCCAGGTCGTGGAGGCGGCGACCGGACGGCTGCTGGGCACCGTGGACGCCTCGGCCGCGCACACCACCGTCCACGAGGGCGCCGTCCACCTCCACCAGGGCCGGAGCTATATCGTCCGGCAGCTCGACCTGGAGGACTCGGTCGCGCTGGTGGAGGAGGCCAGTCCGCCGTACTCGACCACCGCCCGCGACACCACCGCGATCTCCATCCTGGAGACCACCACCGAGATCCCGTGGGGGGACGCGCGGCTGTGCTTCGGCTCCGTCGAGGTCACCAACCAGGTCGTCTCCTTCCTGCGCCGCAAGCTGATCAGCGGTGAGGTGCTGGGCGAGACCAAGCTCGACCTCCCGCCCCGCACGCTGCGCACCCGGGCCGTGTGGTGGACGGTGACCGAGGACCAGCTGGAGGACGCCCGGGTCCACCCCCAGGCCCTCGGCGGCGCCCTGCACGCCGCCGAGCACGCCTCCATCGGCATACTGCCGCTCTTCGCGACCTGCGACCGCTGGGACATCGGCGGGGTGTCGGTCCCCCTGCATCCCGACACGCTGCTGCCGACGGTCTTCGTGTACGACGGCCACCCCGGCGGGGCGGGCTTCGCCGAGCGCGCCTTCCACACGGCCGCCCGCTGGCTGACCGCCACCCGCGAGGCGATCGCGGCCTGCGAGTGCGAGGCGGGCTGCCCGTCCTGCATCCAGTCCCCGAAGTGCGGCAACGGGAACGATCCGCTCGACAAGCGGGCCGCCATCCGCCTGCTGACGACGCTCCTGGCCAAAGCCCCGGACCAGCCGCCCGCCGAAGGCTGACCGGGCCCCGGCGCCCGCCGTGGGCTCCCGGACGGCCCGCTCCGCCGAGCGCCCGCCGCGGCCGGGCACGGGAGGGCCGGGTACAGGGGTGTCGGCGGGGCCCGCCCGCGACCGGACCCGGAGGGCGAACGGCCCGGCCCGCACCTCCGCCGTGAGGTCCGCGATCTCGCCGCTCAGAGCGCACCGCACCACGCGCGCACCCTGGGCGGAGGCCACCCGCCGGGCGAGGCGGCAGGCGGCCCCGCGTCCCTCCAGGCCGTGGTCCGCCGCCGCGAGCGCCGCCAGGTCGGCGGCCCCGCCCGCCCGATGGCGCGCCACCATGACCTGCCCGGCCGTCAGCACGATCGCGAACACCGCGCACAGCGCCGTCGCGGCGAACGCCGCCCACACCGTCGCCGACCCGCGGTCGCCCGCGCCGCGTACGGAGCGCCTCACCGGCCCGTGCCCTGCCCGACGTACGGATCGCCTCACCGGCCCGTGCCCTGCCCGACGTACGGATCGCCTCACGGCCCCGTCCCCCGCCTCGTGTCGGCCGCTCCCACCGTGTCCTCGGCGAGCGCGGACGACTCCGCGTGCAGCCGGAGTGCCAGCGGACCGGGACCGACCGCATGGGTCCGGACCCGCACCCGCACCAGGTCTCCGTCCCGCCACAGCTCCACCCGCGCGCCACGCGGTGCGGCCGACCGGGCGGCGGCCACCGCGGCGTCCCGCGACTCCGAGCGCGCCGCCGCCCGGGCCCCGGCCTGGGCCGCGTCCTCGCAACTCAGCTGTGCGGACGCGGCCATCAGGCCCCAGATCAGCATCAGGGCGAACAGGGCCAGCACCGGCAGCGCCACGGCCGCCTCCGCGGTGACGAACCCCTGGTCGGCCCCCATCCGGGCCGCTCGTCCGCGGACCACTCCCGGTGCGCCCCGCGCGCGGAGCGCACCGCCCCGCGCGTCCGCCCGTCCCGCCGCGGACGGCACCTCAGAACGGCGCATCGAGAGCCCGCCCGATCACCGATTGCAGCGCACCGCTGACGGTCCCGCTCGTCACCACCTTGTACAGCACCGCGGCGAAGGCGCACGCCGCCAGCGTCCCCATCGCGTACTCGACGGTGGCCATGCCCGCCTCGGACCGCGCACGCGCTGCCGCACGCCGCCGGGCCCACCACTGCTTCATCTTCATCATTTCGGTCCCCCCTCGTAGCTGTCATTGCCGTACAGAAGCCGATCTCTCGTGCCGCGCCGGGCCGGGGCGCCGTGCTCAGGTGTGGCCCGCCAGACCGCCCGCGAGCCCGGTCATCACCGGGGCCACGCCGATCAGCAGATACGCGGGCAGGAAGCAGGCCCCGAGCGGAGCGGTGGCCAGCACGCTCGCCCGATCGGCGCGTCGGCCCGCTTCTCTCCCCTGCTCGGCGCGGCAGTCGGCAGCGATCCGGGACACCGGCTCCACCGCCGGGGCGCCCGTGGTCCCGGCATGCTCCAGGGCGCGCGCCAGCCCACTCGCGCCGGGCAACGCGCCAAGCCGCCCCCAGGCGCCGGTCGGCTCTCCTCCCAGCCGCAGTTCCGCAGCGGTCCGGACCAGCCGGTCGCCGAACGGGCCACCGAGCGATTTGCCCACCGCGTCCGCCGCCGTGCGCGGGTCCGCCCCGGCGGCCAGACAGGCCGCCAGCAGGTCGGCGGCCAGCGGAATCTGCCGCACCGCCTCGGCCGCCTCGCTCCCCGGGCCGCCGGACCGGCCGTCGGACCGCCGCGCGGCGGTCTGCCGCCGCTGCCACCGCCGGACGCCGTACGCGGCCGCCAGACCCAGCACCCACCCCGGCGGCCCTCCGACGAGGACGACACCGGCCAGCAGGACACCGAGGGAGGCCGCCCAGGCCAAGGCTGCGCCCTCGTCGATCCGCGCGCGCCATCGCTCCCAGGCCCGGGCCCGCTTCCGGATCGCGTCGGTGGCCGCGTCCGTTCGTCCGCCCGGCAGCAGTGCCGCCAGACGCCGCCCGGCGGCACGGTCCCGCCGGGCCTGCACCACCGCCATCGCCACGTACGTGACGGCCGCCATGAGGGACAGCGTGATCCCCAGCCTGTGGACAAGGACGGCGCTCATCGGCCGACTGCCTTCCCTGGGGCGAGCGCCGCCCGCATCGATCTCCTGAGCCAGACGAACCCCGCCCACTCCAGCAGGCAGCCGCCCAGCAGACAGCCCAGCCCGACCGGGGTGTGCAGGAGCTGATGCAGCGGCTCGGTGCCCAGCGCGGCGCCCATCACCAGTCCGAAGGCCGGCAGCACGGCCAGCACCGCGACGGTGACCTTGGGTCCCGCCAGCCTGGCGCGCAGAACCTCCCGCTGCTCGCGCTCGGCGCGCAGCGCCGAGGCCACCCGGTCGAGCCCGGCGGCAAGCCCCGCGCCCTCGTCGACGGCCACCTGCCAGCAGGCCGCGACCCCGGTCAGCCCCTCCGCGCCCGGCTGCCGGGCCGCCCTGCGCAGCGCCTCGGGCACATCCCCGCCGAACCGGGCGGCGGCGGACACCAGCCCCCATCGCTCCCCCAGGTCTCCCGAGGGCACGGACAGCAGCGCCTCGCCGGGCTGTCGCCCGGCCCGCAGCTCGCCCGCCACGGTGCCGCACAGCTCGATCACTCCCGTCGCACGGCGGTCGCGGGCCCGGACGCGCTCCCGGGTCCTCAGCCACCGGCCGACGACCGGCACGGCCGCCACCGCGGCGAACAGCGGCAGGACCGACGCGCCGAGCACGGCGAGCACACAGCCGACCGGAAGGCACAGCAGCTCGCGTCCCATCCGCCCGCCGTACCTGACCCGCCAGCGCTCCTTGAGCCAGGCGACCGTCTCGGACAGCCGCCGCGCCGGGTCCGGCCCGCTGGGCGCGACGGGTCCGCCACCCGCGAACAGCAGTCTGGCCCGGCGCAGCTCCCGGTCCCGCCCGGAGAGCAGCCACGCGGCCACCACCGCGCACAGCAGCGCCGCGCCGAGGGGCAGCGCCCCGGGGTTCCCTCCGATGCCGGTCATGACGCACCTCCGCCTCGTGCGCACAGCCGCTGAAGCCGCTGCCAGCCCGCCGCCCGCTCGAAGCCCTGCGGGCCCCACAGGGCTGCCGGCACGGTGGTGACGAAGCCCGCGCGGTCCCGGTCCAGCACGTGCAGTTCGGCGATCCTGCGCCGTCCGCCGCGGTCCCGCACCAGATGGACCACGACCGACAGGGCGGCCGCCAACTGGCTGTGCAGCGCGGCCCGGTCCAGGCCCGCGGTCGAGCCGAGCGCCTCCAGCCGGGCCGGTACGTCTCCCGCCGTATTGGCGTGGACGGTGCCGCAACCGCCCTCGTGGCCGGTGTTCAGGGCGCCCAGGAGATCGGTGACCTCGGGACCCCGCACCTCACCGACCACGAGCCGGTCGGGCCGCATCCGCAGCGCCTGGCGCACCAGGTCCCGCAAGGTGACCTGGCCGCGGCCCTCCTGGTTGGCGGGGCGGGTCTCCAGCCGGACCACATGGGGATGATCGGGCCGCAGCTCCGCCGAGTCCTCGGCGAGGACGATGCGCTCCTCCTGGCCGACCAGCCCCAGCAAGGTGCTCAGCAACGTCGTCTTGCCGGACCCGGTGCCGCCGCTCACCAGGTACGAGAGCCGGGCGTCCAGCATGGTCCGCAGCAGCTCCGAACCGCCGGGCGGCACGGTCCCGGCGGCCACCAGCTCGGCGAGGGAGAACGCCCGCGGACGCACCACCCGCAGCGACAGACAGGTGGATCCGACGGCCACCGGCGGGAGCACCGCGTGCAGCCGAGTCCCGTCCGGCAACCGGGCGTCCACCCAGGGCCGGGCGTCGTCCAGCCGCCGCCCGGCCACCGCGGCGAGCCGCTGGGCGAGCCTGCGCACGGCGGCCGCGTCGGCGAAGGTGACGGCCGTCCGCTCCAGCCCTGCGCCGCGGTCCACCCACACCTCGTCGGGGGCGGTGACCAGCACGTCCGTGACCTCCGGCGCGGCGAGCAGCGGCTCCAGGGGGCCGGTGCCGACCAGTTCGGAGCGCAGGGCGGCGACCACGCCGAGCACTTCGGTGTCGCCCAGCAGCCGCCCCTCCTCGCGCAGGGCGGCCGCCACCTGGGAGGGGCTCGGATCCGCACCGCTCTCCGCCAGCCGCAGCCGCACCGCGTCCAGCAGATCCAGGGTTTCGATGCTCATGCGGTGACACCCCCCGCGCCGGGCAGGGCCCGCGCCCAGAACTCGGCGCAGAACCGGCCGAGCGGGCCGCGCGCGCTGCCGCCCGGGGGCTCGCCGCCGTCGATCGCGTCCAGCAGTCCCGGCTCCGGCGGCAGTTGACCGGCCAGCGGCAGCCCGAGCAACCGGGCGATCTCCTCGTCGTCCAGCTCGGGCCCGCACGGGCCCCGAACCACGGCGCGCAGATCGCTCAGCACCATGCCCACCGTGGACGCCACCCGGTGGGCGGCCGCGACGGCGCGCAGCTCCGCCGGAACGACCAGCAGGCCGAGGTCCACCTGGGCGAGGGCCTCGGCCGCCGCATCGTCCACCCGGCGCGGCAGATCCACCACCACGACCCCGCCGCGCCGACGGGCCGCGGCCAGCACCGCGCGCATTGCCGAGGGCGGAATGACGACCGAATCGCCCCTGTCCCAGCTGAGCACCCGCAGGGAGTGCAGCTCGGGCAGGGATTCCTCCAGCGCGCTCCCGGCGACGCGGCCGCGCGATTCGGCGAAGGCGGGCCATCGCAGCCCCTCCGACCCCTCGCCGCCGAGCAGCACGTCCAGGCCGCCGCCCAGCGGGTCACCGTCGATGAGCATGGTGCGCCGGCCCGAGCGGGCCGCCGAGACGGCCAGGGCGCAGGCGAGGGTGGAGGCTCCGGCCCCGCCGCGGCCTCCGATGACCCCGATGGTCAGGGCCTGTTGCCCGACCCCCTCCGCGACATCGGCGATCCGGTCCACGAGCCAGGTCTCGGCATCGGGCAGGAACGCCACATTGTCGGCGCCGAGATCCACCGCCCGGCGCCAGATGTCGTGGTCGTCGAGATCGCGCCCGATGAGCAGCACGCCCGCTCTGCGGACGCGGTCCCGGAGCCCGGCCGCCGCGTCGTCCCCTACGAGAATCAGCGGCGCGCCCTCCCAATTGCCCCGGCGCGTGAGGGCGCCATGGGCCACTTCGGCCTCGGCTCCGGCGGCCGCGCACAGGCGCAGCAGATCGTCGAGAAGCTCTTCGTCCTCGGTGATGATCAGCGGTCTGCCGCGCTGTGCTTCTTCCGGTGATGACCGTTCCGGTGTGATGGATGCAGTCACGATCCCCTCCCCATATCGTTACGCGCTCTCACTCACGCGAACGGCGAGTGCAAACAACGCGGAGAATCACCGTGTCGCGATCCTGAAAATCTTGGGGATCTTGGTTCAAAACCGTGGACAACTCATCAGTTGTGAATATCCCAGTCACCTAAACCAGTGACTTCCGGAGTGCAGCCTAGCGATTACGTACGGTAACCGTTCAGGCTGTTGGGGAGCAGGCGTCACCCAGGCCCGGATGAGGGGAGAAAGATCTCGCGAAAGGCCCGAAAAAGCGTCCGGACATGCGACGACCCCCGCCGGGGGGGAGAGCGGGGGTCGTCCCCACGGCCGACTCGGGGGGGGAGGAGTCGGACCGGGTTAGCACGGTCGCGAACGATCCGTGACTTCCATGGTGTACCCGAGAGCCTTCTCAGGCAAACCCACGCGCCTCAGCTTACGCCGAATGGTGGGCCCTATGCTCGGCGTCGTGGAAAACCACTCCTTGCCCCGGACAGCCGCCTTCTTTGACCTGGACAAGACGGTCATTGCGAAGTCAAGCACGCTCACCTTCAGCAAGTCCTTCTACCGGGGTGGGCTGATCAACCGTCGAGCCGTACTGCGTACTGCTTATGCCCAGTTCGTCTTCCTCGCCGGCCGCGCCGATCACGACCAGATGGAGCGGTTGCGCGAGTACCTCTCGACACTCTGCCGCGGCTGGAATGTCGCACAGGTGAAGGAGATCGTCGCGGAGACTCTGCACGATCTGATCGACCCCATCATCTACGACGAAGCGGCCTCGCTCATCGAGGAACACCACACCGCCGGACGCGATGTGGTGATTGTCAGCACCTCGGGAGCAGAGGTCGTGGAGCCGATCGGCGAGCTGCTGGGCGCGGACCGGGTGGTGGCCACCCGCATGGTCGTCGAGGACGGGGTCTTCACCGGGGAGGTCGAGTACTACGCCTACGGGCCGACGAAGGCGGAGGCGATCGCCGAGCTGGCCGAGTCCGAGGGATACGACTTGTCGCGCTGCTACGCGTACAGCGATTCGGGGACCGATCTGCCGATGCTGGAGTCGGTCGGCCATCCCCACGCGGTGAATCCGGACCGGGCCCTGCGTCGCGAGGCGGTCGCCCGCGGCTGGCCGGTCCTCTCCTTCGACCGCCCGGTGCGACTGAAGCAGCGGCTGCCCTCGCTGTCCATGCCGCCGCGGCCGGTGCTCGCCGCGGTCGCGGCGGTGGGTGCGGCCGCCGCCACCGCCGGTCTGGTCTGGTACGCCAGCCGACGCCGCGCCCCTTATGCCCGCGTTTGACCTCGTCGCAAAGATCTGCGTGGAGGGGTTCCACTTGGCTCCGCGCAGGAGTAGAAAGGAATCGACGGCCCGCGAGACCAGGGGTATCCGGGAGGATCTCCCCAGACGCACCAAGGCCCCACGGACCGAGCACGGATGCCGGGCACCCACGCGACGCCGACCCGTCGATTACGGGCCAGCCGCACCAGGTGACGGGCGAAGATCCCGGCCTGATGGGCGAATTTCTGTGCACGCACTGGTAACCCGGCGGACGTGCCAGCGGCGGCACCCTCGTGGTGCCGCCGCAACTCTGTCCGGACCCGGAAACGCCGGGAGCCGACGACCTCAGGCCGCTCCCCGCTGCATGGCCTCGCATACGGCCGTGCTTTCCCGCACGCCCAGCTCAACCGACCGTCCGCAGTGCGCGATCCAGGCCGCCATACCCTCGGGCGTCCCGGACACGTAGCCCTCCAGCCCGGCCACACACATCGCGGCACCCTGCTCCGCGTGGCCCACCTCCGCCGGGCAGATGGACTTCGGGTCGAGCCCGCTGCCGACCAGCACGATCCGCTCGGCCGCGCGCGCCACCAGGCCGTTGTAGGAGGCGAAAGGCCGCAGCGCGAGCAGTTCACCGTGCACCACCGCGGCCGTCACCAGCGCCGGGGCCTCGCTGCCCGCGAGCAGCAGCCGCGCCAGGCCGTCGAGTCGGGCCGCCACCTCGTCGGCGTCCGGAGGCTCCGGCCCGACCAGTTGCTCCCGTACCGGTTCGCCCGCCAGCCGGGGCCGTCCGACTCTGTCGTCATCGTCCGCCCCTCCGGCCGCGACCAGATGCAGCCGGGCCAGTACCCGCAGCGGCGACTGCCGCCAGACGCTCAGCAACTGGCCTGCCTCGGCGGTCACCCGCAGCGCCGCACCCACCGTGTGCGGCTCTCCCTCGGCCCCGAAGTCGGTGCGGCGGCGGACCTCTTCGAGCGCCCAGTCGGCACCGGCCAGCGCCGCGGAACCACGCGCTCCGCGCAGCGCCGCCTCCGACGTGACCTCATTGCTGCGGCGACGCATCACCCGGTGGCCGTAGACCCGGTCCACTGCCGTCCGTACGGCCTCCACGGACTCGGCCACACCGGGCAGCGCCGCCAGGGTGGCGAGCGGATCTGCTGACGTACTCATGAGTACGACCCTACGCACCCGTTGCCCGGCGCCCCTCGTTGGAGTGGTTTTCTTCACGTAAATCCCTCATGGGAGAGGATCACTCACCTACGCTTTCTGAACATGAAGATCGCTTTCGTAGGCAAGGGCGGCAGCGGCAAGACGACGCTGTCGTCGCTGTTCATCCGCCATCTCGCCGCCACCCGCGCCCCGGTCGTCGCGGTCGACGCCGACATCAATCAGCACCTGGGCGCGGCACTCGGGCTCGACGAGGCGGAGGCCGCAGCGCTGCCCGCCATGGGCGCCCATCTCCCCCTGATCAAGGACTACTTGCGCGGGACGAACCCCCGGATCGCCTCGGCCGAGACCATGATCAAGACCACGCCGCCCGGCGAGGGTTCGCGGCTGCTGCGCATCGGCGAGGACAACCCCGTCTACGAGGCGTGCGCCCGGACCGTCCCGCTCGGCGACGGGGAGGCGCGGCTGATGGCGACCGGGCCCTTCACCGAGTCCGATCTCGGCGTGGCCTGCTACCACTCCAAGGTCGGCGCGGTCGAGCTGTGCCTCAACCATCTGGTCGACGGGCGCGGGGAGTTCGTGGTCGTCGACATGACGGCGGGCAGCGACTCCTTCGCCTCCGGGCTCTTCACCCGCTTCGACATGACGTTCCTGGTCGCCGAGCCCACGCGCAAGGGCATCGCGGTCTACCGCCAGTACAAGGAGTACGCCCGCGACTTCGACGTGGCGCTGCGCGTGGTCGGGAACAAGGTGCAGGGCCCGGACGACCTCGCCTTCCTGCGCGCCGAGGTGGGCGACGACCTGCTGGTCACCGTCGGCCACTCCGACTGGGTCCGGGCGATGGAGAAGGGCCGGGCGCCGCGCTTCGCGGAGCTGGAGGAGCCCAATCGCGAGGCGCTGCGCACGCTGCACGACGCGGTGGACGCCTCCTACGAGCGGCGGGACTGGCAGCGCTACACCCGCCAGATGGTGCACTTCCACCTGAAGAACGCGCAGAGTTGGGGCAACGCGAAGACGGGTGCCGACCTGGCGGCACAGGTCGATCCGGCCTTCGCCCTGGACGAGGCCTCCCCGACCGGTCGGGCAGCGGCCGCCCCCGCGCCCGCCTAGTCGCCCGCCCGGCGCGGTCATCTCACCTGACTATTCACCCCATAGAAGGAACAACGGCCCACTCCTCCTCAAAAAGCTTCCCACTGACTTTACCTGGCATTACGATTCATTTACCAACGCTTGGGAGTCAGCACCGCAGTACGCCGTGACCCACGGCCGCGCCTTGCCCGCGACCGCGAAGCCCCGGAGGAGACGGGAATGTTGAAGCTCTTGGACCAGATCGCGCTTGCCGCGGGCGCCCCGCTCCAGGCCGGGCTGATGACCGCCGCGCTCGCCGGGATCGCGATCGTCGTCTTCGTCTCGCTGCGCCGCTTCAACCGGCCGCAGCGGCCGGTCACCGAGGCGGCCGGCGCGCCTTCCTGCCGCCCGTGGACGCCCTGGCGCAACCACCATTGCACCCGCCCCGCCCCGGCGGCCGGGGACGGACACGAACACGGGCGCGGGGAGGGCGCGGGGCAGCTGCTGGGCGGGGTGAGCGCCTTCCAGCGCAACACCGCGCCTCTGGTGCGCGACGAGCTGGCGCGGCTCGCCCGGGAGGGACAGCGGCCCACCCAGCTGTTTCTCACCTGCGCCGACTCCCGGCTGGTGACCAGCATGATCACCTCCAGCGGCCCCGGCGATCTGTTCACCGTGCGCAATGTGGGCAATCTGGTGCCGCCTCCCGGCGCGGACGCCGCCTGCGACTCGGTGGGCGCGGCCATCGAGTACGCGGTGGAGGTGCTGAGGGTCGGCAGCATCACGGTGTGCGGGCACTCCGGATGCGGGGCAATGCAGGCGCTGCTCGGTTCGTCGTCCACGCCGCCCGGGGCGCAGACTCCCCTGGCGCGCTGGCTGCGCCACGGCAGGCCCGGGCTGGCGCGGATGGAGCGGATCGGGCGGCTGGGGCGAGGCGAGGTCGCGCTGGCCGACCGGCCGGTGGCCGACGATGTGGAGCGGCTGGCGCTGATCAACGTGATGCAGCAATTGGAGCATCTGATGGCGCACGCCTGCGTCGCGCGACGGGTGGCGGAGGGAGGGCTGGTACTGCACGGGATGTACTTCCATGTGGCGGAGGCTCAGGCGTACGTACTGGAGCCCGGATCGGGCCGATTCCTGGCCGTCCGGCCGGATGACGGCACCCCGGTGGCCCTCTGTGCGGCCGGTCCGGCCGCCGCCCCGGAGCCCGGAAAGAGGGGAGCCGCGGAAGCACTGGAGACGATCCGATAACAGGTCTAAACCAATTTACGGCGACAGCGCCTTGTCAGGGCCTACCCGGGGCTGATGAGCTAGGGCGGGGACACAACGGACACCCTGGGAATGGGAGATGTCGTGAGCAACGAAAGCCTGGCCAGCCTTCTTCGGGAGGAGCGCCGCTTCGCGCCGCCGGCCGAGCTGGCCGCGAACGCCAATGTCACGGCCGAGGCGTACGAGCGTGCGAAGGCGGACCGCCTGGGCTTCTGGGCCGAGCAGGCCCGTCGGCTGACCTGGGCGACCGAGCCGACCGAGACGCTCGACTGGTCGAACCCGCCCTTCGCCAAGTGGTTCGCCGACGGCAAGCTCAACGTGGCGTACAACTGCGTCGACCGCCATGTGGAGAACGGGCTCGGCGACCGGGTCGCGCTCCACTTCGAGGGGGAGCCGGGCGACACCCGCTCCCTGACCTACGCCGAGCTTCAGCGGGAGGTCTCCCAGGCGGCGCATGCGCTGACCGAGCTGGGGGTCCGGGCGGGCGACCGGGTCGCCATCTACCTGCCGATGATCACGGAGACCGTCGTCGCGATGCTGGCCTGCGCCCGCATCGGCGCCCCGCACTCCGTGGTCTTCGGCGGTTTCTCGGCCGACGCCCTCGCCACTCGTATCCAGGACGCCGACGCCCGCGTGATCATCACCGCCGACGGCGGCTACCGGCGCGGCAAGCCGTCCGCGCTCAAGCCCGCCGTCGACGAGGCCCTGACCCGTCCCGGCACCGAGAACGTGCGCAGCGTGCTGGTCGTCCGCCGCACCGGCCAGGAGGTGGCCTGGACCGAGGGCCGCGACGTCTGGTGGCACGAGATCGTGGACCGCCAGCCGGAGCAGCACACGCCCGAGGCGTTCGACGCCGAGCACCCGCTGTTCATCCTCTACACCTCCGGCACCACCGGTAAGCCGAAGGGCATCCTGCACACCACCGGCGGCTACCTCACCCAGGTGTCCTACACCCACCACGCCGTCTTCGACCTCAAGCCGGAGTCGGACGTCTTCTGGTGCACGGCCGACGTCGGCTGGGTCACCGGCCACTCGTACATCGTCTACGGGCCGCTCTCCAACGGAGCGACCGAGGTGCTCTACGAGGGCACGCCGGACACCCCGCACCAGGGCCGCTGGTGGGAGATCGTCCAGAAGTACGGGGTCACCATCCTGTACACCGCCCCGACCGCGATCCGCGCGTGCATGAAGTGGGGCGACGACATCCCGGCCAAGTTCGACCTGTCCTCGCTGCGCGTCCTCGGCTCGGTCGGCGAGCCGATCAACCCCGAGGCGTGGGTCTGGTACCGCAGGAACATCGGTGCGGACACGACGCCCATCGTCGACACCTGGTGGCAGACCGAGACCGGCGGCATCATGATCAGCCCGCTGCCGGGCGTCACCGCGACGAAGCCCGGTTCGGCCCAGGTGCCGCTCCCCGGTATCGCCGCCACCGTCGTCGACGACGAGGCGAACGAGGTGGCGAACGGTGCGGGCGGGTATCTGGTGCTCACCGAGCCGTGGCCGTCGATGCTCCGTACCATCTGGGGCGACGACCAGCGCTACCTGGACACCTACTGGTCCCGCTTCGAGAACCGCTACTTCGCGGGCGACGGCGCCAAGAAGGACGACGACGGCGACATCTGGCTGCTCGGCCGGGTCGACGACGTGATGCTGGTGTCCGGCCACAACATCTCGACGACCGAGGTCGAGTCGTCGCTCGTCTCGCACCCCAAGGTCGCCGAGGCCGCCGTCGTCGGCGCCACCGACCCGCAGACCACCCAGGCGATCTGCGCCTTCGTCATCCTGCGCGGCGGCGCGGCCGAGGACGAAGGTCTGGTCGAGGAGCTCCGGGCGCATGTCGCCAAGCAGCTCGGCCCGATCGCCAAGCCCAAGCGGATCCTGCCGGTGGCCGAGCTTCCCAAGACCCGTTCCGGCAAGATCATGCGTCGGCTGCTGCGCGATGTCGCCGAGAACCGCTCGCTGGGTGATGTCAGCACGCTCACCGACTCCTCCGTCATGGATCTGATCCAGAGCAAGCTGCCGTCCGCGCCCAGCGAGGACTGAGCAGCGGAGCCTGAGCAGCAGCCCGCCCAGCGGTCCGCACAGCGGCCCGAGCCGAGGTCATGCGGCCGAGGGGGTGTCTTGTCGGTCAGGCCGGATCAGCGAGCGGCGTCAGGGGGCACCTCCCAGCGGTAGCTGGGGGCGCAGGGGGCACCTCCCAGCGGTAGCTGGGGGAGCATCGCAACCCGCGTGAGGAGAGCGCAGGGGGCACCTCCCAGCGGTAGCTGGGGGAGGCGCTGCGCGCGACGAGCGCGGGGCCGCGAGGTGCCGTGCCAGGCGTCGGCTCCCGCCACGCGGCGGCGCCCCTAGGCTGTTCCGGTTAAGGTGAGAACCTGACGCGCTAACAACGCGTCAAGATCACAGGGCGCGCCGGGAAGTCTGGTCGGCACACGGCACACGTGTGTCCCCACCCGCCCGACGACCCAGGAGGCCCCGCCCGTGGCCGCGCCCACCAGCCGCACGTTCCTCGGCCGCCTTTCGCTCCCCGAGCGGACGTTCATCACCGACGCGCTGCGCACCGAGACCGTCGGCGGCATGATCCTTCTCGTCGCCGCGATCGCCGCGCTGATTCTGGCGAACACCCCGCTCAGCGGCGTCTACGGCGACATCAAGGACTTCTCCTTCGGCCCCCAGGCGCTGCATCTGCATCTGTCCGTCGAGTCCTGGGCCACGGACGGCCTGCTCACCGTCTTCTTCTTCGTCGCCGGCATCGAGCTGAAGCGCGAGCTGGTCGCGGGCGAGCTGCGCGATCCGAAGGCCGCCGCGCTGCCCGTGATCGCCGCGCTGTGCGGCATGGCCGCCCCCGCGCTCGTCTACGTCGTCGTCAACGCGACCGGCGGCGGCGGCCTGAAGGGCTGGGCCGTACCGACCGCCACCGACATCGCCTTCGCGCTCGCCGTCCTCGCCGTCATCGGCACCGCGCTGCCCGCCGCCCTGCGCGCGTTCCTGCTCACGCTCGCGGTCGTCGACGACCTCGGTGCGATCCTGATCATCGCGATCTTCTTCACCAAGGACATCGACGTCATCGCCCTCGGCCTGTCCTTCGCCGGGCTCGCCCTCTTCCGGCTGCTGCACCACAAGGGCGTACGCGGCGCGTACATCTACGTCCCGCTCGGCCTGGTCATCTGGGCGCTGATGCACGCGAGCGGAGTGCATGCCACCGTCGCGGGCGTCGCGATGGGCCTGATGCTGCGCTGCACGGTGCGCGAGGGCGAGGACCGTTCCCCCGCCGAGCGCGTCGAGCACCGGGTGCGCCCGCTCTCGGCCGGGCTCGCCGTGCCGGTGTTCGCCCTGTTCGCCGCCGGTGTCCCGATATCCGGCGACGCCGTCGCGGGCGTCTTCACCCGCCCCGAGACGCTCGGCGTCGTCCTCGGCCTGGTGGTGGGCAAGGTCGTCGGGGTCTTCGGGGGTTCGTGGTGCTCCGCCCGGTTCACCCGGGCCGAGCTGAACGAGGACCTGGCGTGGGCGGACGTGTTCGCCGTCGCGACGCTCGCCGGCATAGGTTTCACCGTCTCGCTCCTCATCGGCGAACTGGCCTTCCCCGACGATCCGGCGCTCGCCGAGGAGGTGAAGTCGGCGGTCCTCATCGGCTCGCTGTGCGCCGCGCTGCTCGCGGGCATCCTCCTCAAGCTGCGCAACAACCGCTACCAGCGGCTGTATCAGGACGAGGAGCGGGACGAGGACATGGACGGCATTCCCGACGTCTATGAATGCGACACCCCCGAATACCACCTGCGGATGGCCGCGATCCATGAGTCGAAGGCAGCCGAGCACCGGCGGCTTGCCGAAGTGGCCGCCGGGGGCGGCTCGGACGACGATGGTCCGGCATGATCTGAGACGCCATGATCTGAGAGGCTTGAAAGCCGCGGAACAGCGCAGAAGACCTGCACGCGCGGAAGACACGCGAAGACGACCGGAAGACGTACAAGAGCAGAGGGAGATGGCGATGAGCGCAGCCGACGACGGCGGCAACCGCAGCCTCGGCCAGCTGGTGGCCACGGCGACCACCGAGCTGTCCGCGCTGATGCACGACGAGATCGCGCTGGCCAAGGCCGAGCTCCGGGTGGGTGCCAAGAAGGCCGCGTTCGGCAGCGGCGCCGGTGTGGCGGCCGGGGTGCTGATCCTCTTCTCGCTTCCCGTGCTGAGCTTCGCCCTCGCCTATGGGCTGCGTTCCTGGACCGGCCTCGGCCTCGCCTGGTGCTTCCTGATCGTGGGCGGCATCTACTGGCTGATCGCCGGAATCCTGGGCCTGGTCGCGCTGGTGAAGTTCAAGAAGGTGAAGGCGCCGAAGCGGTCCATCGCCTCGTCCAAGGAGACGGCGGCCGTCCTCGGGAACGTCAAGCCGCATCCGCGGGCCGCGGGGAACGGCGGCCGCTCCGTACGGGATGTGACACGCTCGTCGGCATGAGCGTCCCTGATATCTCCGCGTCGGTCGTTCGGCTGGACGGCCCCTGGACCCACCGGGACGTCGCGGCCAACGGCGCGCGCTTCCACATCGCCGAGCTGGGCGACGGCCCGCTGGTGCTGCTGCTCCACGGGTTTCCGCAGTTCTGGTGGACCTGGCGGCACCAGCTGACCGCGCTCGCCGACGCCGGCTACCGGGCGGTCGCGATGGACCTGCGCGGAGTGGGCGGCAGCGACCGTACGCCGCGGGGGTACGACCCGGCCAACCTCGCCCTCGACATCACCGGTGTGATCCGCTCGCTCGGTGAGCCGGACGCCGCCCTGGTCGGCCATGACCTGGGCGGATACCTGGCGTGGACGGCCGCGGTGATGCGGCCGAAGCTGCTGCGGCGGCTCGCGGTGACCTCCATGCCGCATCCGCGGCGCTGGCGCTCGGCGATGCTCGGGGACGTCCGGCAGAGCGCCGCGGGCTCCCACATCTGGGGCTTCCAGCGGCCGTGGCTGCCCGAACGTCAGCTGGTCGCGGACGACGCGGAGGCCGTGGGGCGGCTGATCCGGGAGTGGTCCGGGCCGCAGCTGCCCGAGGACGAGGTGGTGGACGTCTACCGGCGGGCGATGGCCATCCCGTCGACCGCGCACTGCTCGATCGAGCCGTACCGCTGGATGGTGCGGTCGCTGGCGCGGCCGGACGGTATCCAGTTCAACCGCCGGATGAAGCGGCCGGTGCGGGTGCCGACCTTGCATCTGCACGGGTCACTCGACCCGGTGATGCGGACCCGCAGCGCGGCGGGGTCGGGGCAGTACGTGGAGGCGCCGTACCGCTGGCGGCTCTTCGACGGCCTCGGCCACTTTCCGCACGAGGAGGATCCGCACGCCTTCTCCACGGAGCTGATCAACTGGCTCAAGGACCCGGAACCGGACCGCTGAGCCGACTCCGGACCGAACGCCGGACCAAGCGGCCGGACCGAGCGCCGGACCGCGCCCCGAAACGGCGCCGAAACGGCACCGAAACGGCCGCTGAGGCAGCCCGTGCGAACAGGTGTTTCTCGAACAGCCACTTGCCTGGCGCATAGGCCAATTGCCGCAGCCACCGGCGATTACCGACCTTGGGCCAGGGGCAAAGTCCGGAGTATGGGCTGGACGCACGACTACCGTGACGCACCAAGCGGCCGCGGCCCCGAAGCCGCCGCCGCTGCCAATGCCGCACTGAGCGTTTCCGAGCGGAGCGGCTCCGGGCCTGTTCAAGGCCATGACCCCAATATCGTCGGGATTCCCCGCATCATCCGGCGCCGTGCCCGCTGGGTCTCGGCGCGGCTGCGCCATCCACGCAGCCGGTAGGCAACACCTACCGGCTCGCGTCTCCGTCAGCCAGGAGCACCGGAACCGCCCGACACACCGGGATCACCGAGAGCTCCTGGAACACCGGGAAAGCGGGCTAGAGGGCACACCCCTGGCTGTCCACCGGCTGATCGGCCGTACGCCCCTTCTCGGCATCCTTGCGCACCTCGTCCGCCGTCAGCGCGTACCCCGTGTCCGCGTCGTCGAGCGACTTGGCGAAGACCACGCCGTACACCCTGCCCTGCGGGGTGAGCAGCGGGCCGCCGGAGTTGCCCTGGCGCACGGTCGCGTACAGCGAGTAGACATCGCGCTGCACGGTGCCGCGGTGGTAGATGTCCGGGCCGTTGGCCGTGATGCGGCCGCGGACGCGGGCCGCGCGCACGTCGAACGCGCCGTTCTCCGGGAACCCGGCCACGATCGCGTCGTCGCCGCTGTTCGCGTCGCCCTCCGTGAACCGGAGCGCGGGGGCTTGCAGCGAGGGCACATCGAGGACCGCGATGTCGCGCTTCCAGTCGTAGAGCACGACCTTCGCGTCGTACAGCCGGCCCTCGCCGCCTATCTGCACCGTCGGGTCATCGACGCCGCCGACCACATGGGCGTTGGTCATGACCCGGTTCTGTGCGTAGACGAAGCCGGTGCCCTCCAGGACCTTGCCGCAGCTCGGGGCGGTACCGACGACCTTCACGATGCTCTTCTGGGCCTGGCTGGCCACCGGGGACTGCGCGAGCGCCGGGTCGGGCTGCGGCACCGAGGTGATCGGCTCGTTCGAGAACGGCGAGAAGACCTGCGGGAAGCCGCCCTGCGCGAGCACGGTGGAGAAGTCGGAGAACCAGGTGTTGGCCTGCTCCGGGACCACGCGCGAGACCCCGAACATCACCTTGGATTCGCGGACCTCCTTGCTCACGGTGGGGAGCGAGGTCCCCGCCACCAGGGAGCCGAGCAGCCAGGCGACCATCAGCATCGCCAGGACGTTCACCAGCGCGCCGCCGGTCGCGTCCAGGGCGCGCGCGGGTGACCAGGTGATGTACCGGCGCAGCTTGTTTCCCAGGTGGGTCGTGGCCGCCTGGCCGACCGACGCGCACACGATCACCAGCACGATCGCCACGATGGCACCGAAGGTGCCGGGCGATGCCCGGTCGGTGGTGCCGTCCCAGATGACCGGCAGCAGATAGACCGCGACCAGGCCACCGCCGATGAATCCGATCACCGACAGCACGCCGACGACGAAGCCCTGGCGATAGCCGATGATCGCGAACCATACGGCGGCGAGCAGCAGCAGGATGTCCAGCACATTCACCGGGACACCGTCTCACGCGCGCCAGTCGAGTGGGACGTGGTTCTCCCGGTCCCATGGTCGTTCCCAGCCGGAGTAGTGCAGTATGCGATCGATCACTCCCGCGGTGAAACCCCAGACCAGGGCGCCTCCGACCAGGAAGGCCGGGCCCCGGTGACCGCTGGGGTGCACGGTCGTCGCCCGGTTCGCCGGATCCGTGAGATCCGCCACGGGAACCGTGAAGACCCGGGCCGTCTCGGCGGGGTCCACCGGCCCGACCGGGCTCGGCCGCCGCCACCAGCCCAGGACGGGCGTCACGACGAAGCCGCTCACCGGGATGTACAGCCGCGGCAGGACGGCGAAGACCTGGACGCCCGCGGGGTCGAGCCCCGTCTCCTCCTCGGCCTCGCGCAGCGCCGCATGCAGCGGACCGACCCCGCCCGGATCACCGTCCTCGGGGTCGAGGGCGCCGCCGGGGAAGGACGGCTGGCCCGCGTGCGAGCGCAGCGAGCCCGACCGTTCCATCAGCAGCAGCTCGGGGCCGCCGGGGCCCTCCCCGAAGAGCACCAGCACGGCGGAGGGGCGGCCGCCGCCCTGCGGCGGCGGCAGGAACCGGCTCAGCTGATGCGGCTCGATCGTCTCGGCCGCCCGCGCCACGGGGAGCAGCCACTCGGGCAGCCCCTGTGAGCTGACCCCCACGCCTCCGCCGTACGTGCTCGTCATCCGGCGGCTCCCAGCGGGGCGGCAGGGCTCCCCGGGTAGTCGGCGGGTGGGCGCAGCCGCTGCCCCGGCTGGCCGCCCATCTCGTACTTCAGCAGCTTCTTCGCCTTGTCCGGATCGGTCTCGCCCTCCCCGTACGCCGGGCAGAGCGGGGCGATCGGGCAGGCGCCGCAGGCGGGCTTGCGGGCGTGGCAGACGCGGCGGCCGTGGAAGATGATGCGGTGCGAGAGCATCGTCCACTCGCTCTTCGGGAAGAGCGCGGCGATCTCCGCCTCGACCTTCTCCGGGTCCTCCTGATCGGTCCACTTCCAGCGCCGCACCAGCCGCCCGAAGTGGGTGTCGACGGTGAGCCCGGGCACCCCGAACGCGTTACCGAGGACCACATTGGCCGTCTTGCGGCCGACGCCGGGCAGCGTGACCAGGTCCTTCAGCCGCCCCGGCACCTCGCCGTCGAAGCGGTCGCGCAGCGCGGCGGAGAGGCCCAGCAGGGACTTGGCCTTGGCGCGGAAGAAGCCGGTGGGCCTGATCAGCTGCTCCAGCGCCTCGGGGTCGGCGGCCGCCATGTCCTCGGGGGTCGGGTACGCGGCGAAGAGCGCGGGGGTGGTCTGGTTGACCCGCAGGTCGGTGGTCTGGGCGGACAGGACCGTGGCGACCAGCAGCTGGAACGGGTTCTCGAAATCCAGCTCGGGGTGGGCATACGGGTAGACATCGGCCAGCTCGCGGTTGATGCGCCGGGCGCGGCGGACGAGCGCGAGCTGGGATTCCGGCCGGGAAGGCTTCGCGGGCTTGGCCGATTTTGCGGTCTTGGCGGTCTTCGCGGGCTGCGCGGATTTGGGCGCCTTCGCCGCTTTCGTCGGCTCGGCACGCGCTTGTTCGCCCACAGCAGAATTACGAGATGCGGTCACCCGTTCGGCCCCCTTGCCCCGTGCTCTCACCGGCGTATTGGACACCCGGCCAGCCTAAGCCCCGCCACCGACATCCGGCCGGGCCACCGACGAGACCGTGCCCAATCGGACCCCTGCCGCACGGTCCGGCAGGCCAGTGCGTCAAACTTGTGATTGATCGCACTGTTTTACCGTCCGGCATCATGGGGACGACGGTCCCCTGTGCATGTCGACAAGGAGAGACTCGTGGACGACGTTCTGCGGCGCGCCCCGCTCTTCGCGGCGCTCGATGACGAGCAGGCCGCTGAGCTGCGCGCCTCCATGGGAGAGGCAACCCTCGCGCGGGGTGACGCCCTCTTCCACGAAGGGGACCCGGGCGACCGCCTGTACGTGGTCACCGAGGGCAAGGTGAAGCTCCACCGCACCTCTCCCGACGGCCGCGAAAACATGCTGGCCGTACTCGGCCCCGGCGAGCTGATCGGCGAGCTGTCGCTCTTCGACCCCGGCCCGCGCACCGCCACCGCCAGCGCCCTCACCGAGGTCAAGCTGCTCGGCCTCGGCCACGGCGACCTCCAGCCGTGGCTCAACGCCCGCCCCGAGGTCGCCTCCGCGCTGCTGCGCGCCGTGGCCCGGCGCCTGCGCAAGACCAACGACCAGATGTCCGACCTCGTCTTCTCCGACGTGCCCGGCCGGGTCGCCCGGGCCCTGCTCGACCTGTCGCGCCGCTTCGGCGTGCAGTCGGAGGAGGGCATCCACGTCGTCCACGACCTGACCCAGGAGGAGCTGGCCCAGCTGGTCGGCGCCTCCCGCGAGACCGTCAACAAGGCGCTCGCCGACTTCGCGGGCCGCGGCTGGCTGCGGCTGGAGGCGCGCGCCGTGATCCTGCTGGACGTCGAGCGGCTGGCCAAGCGCTCCCGCTGACGCAAGACGCCGCAAGGGCCCCTGCCGGAATCCCCGGCCGGGGCCCTTCGCCGTTACCGGATCAGACCACGCCCGGATCAGACCACGCCCGGATCAGCCCACACCCGGATCAGACCACACCCGGATCAGTGCATTCTCAGATCAGCCCGTGCTCACCCAGATAGTCCAGCTGAGCCCGCACCGACAGCTCCGCCGCGGGCCACAGCGAGCGGTCCACGTCCGCGTACACGTGCGCCACGACCTCCGAGGGCGTGCGGTGGCCGCTCTCGACCGCCGTCTCCACCTGCGCGAGGCGGTTGGCGCGGTGCGCGAGGTAGTACTCCACCACGCCCTGCGCGTCGTTCAGCACCGGGCCGTGGCCCGGCAGCACCGTACCCACCCCGTCGTCCACCGTGAGCGACCGCAGCCGCCGCAGGGTGTCCAGGTAGTCGCCGAGCCGCCCGTCCGGATGCGCGACGACCGTCGTACCGCGCCCGAGCACCGTGTCGCCCGTCAGGACGGCGGCGTCGGCGGGGAGATGGAAGGACAGCGAGTCGGCGGTGTGGCCGGGCGTGGACACCACCCGCAGCTCCAGACCGCCGGTGGTTATGACGTCCCCCTGCTCCAGCCCCTCGTCGCCCAGCCGCAGCTGAGGGTCCAGCGCCCGGACCCGCGTCCGGGTCAGCTCGGCGAAGCGGACCGCGCCCTCCGCGTGGTCGGGGTGGCCGTGGGTCAGCAGCGTCAGTCCGATCCGCTTCCCGGCCCGCTCCGCCGTCGCGATCACGTTCCGGAGGTGGCCGTCGTCCAGCGGGCCGGGGTCGATGACGACGGCGAGATCGGAATCCGGTTCGGCGACGATCCAGGTGTTGGTGCCGTCCAGCGTCATGGGCGACGGATTCGGCGCCAGGACGCACACGGCGCGGTCGGTCGCCGGGCCGCCGATCGCGCCCCCGCGCGGCTGCCCGGGCAGGGAGGCTGCGTACGTCATGCTCCGGACTCCCCCGCGGTACCCGGGATGTGCTTGGTGAACTCGTCGTGGCCCGGCCAGCTCAGCACCAGATCGTCGCCCTCCAGCCGGGCCTGTGCGAGCACGGGGGTCAGGTCCTGGTCCACGGCGGCCACCAGCGCGTCGTGGACCGTGCCGTACGGCCGCAGCTGCCGCAGCGTCGCGATGGTCGGCGGCATCATCAGCAGCTCACCCCGGTCGTAGCCGTCGGCGGCGTCCCCGGGACGGATCCAGACCGTACGGTCCGCCTCCGTGGAGGCGTTGCGCGTACGCTGCCCCCGCGGCAGCGCAGCCACAAAGAACCAGGTGTCGTAGCGGCGCGGTTCGAACTCCGGCGTGATCCAGCGGGCCCAGCCGCCCAGCAGGTCCGAACGGAGCACCAGCCCCCGCCGGTCGAGGAATTCGGCGAACGACAGATCCCGGGCGACCAGCGACAGCCGGTCCGTCTCCCAGTCGTCGCCCGTGGTGTCCGCGACGACCGTGTGCGGGGTCGGGCCCGCGAGGAGCACGCCGGCCTCCTCGAAGGTCTCCCGGACCGCCGCGCACACGATGGCCTGCGCCTGCGTCGCGTCGCTCTCGTCGAGACCCAGCCGCCGCGCCCACTGGGCGCGCGAGGGCCCGGCCCAGGCGACCATCCGCTCGTCGCGCGGGTCCACCGAGCCACCCGGATAGGCGTACGCGCCTCCGGCAAAGGCCATGGAGGCGCGTCTGCGCAGCATGTACACGGCGGGCCCGGCCGCATCGCCGCCGCGGTCGCCGCCCTCGCCGTTGGTTCCGAACTGTTCCCCGTGCTCCCCGTCCTGCCCGCACGGCGCACCGTCCGGTCCGTCCCGCAGCAGCAGCACGGTGGCGGCCCGGCGCGGCGTCACCGGCGTCAGCTCACCGGCCGACAACGACCGGATGCGCTCTGGCCACTCGGGTGGATACCACTGGCCATTCGTAGTGGACATGGCCGGATGCTATGCGTTTGCGGGCGGATGTTCGAGGGGCCCCGGCCGGGGCCCGGACCGCGCCAGGGGCCCTGACCAGCGACTAGTCCGCGACCTCGACCTGGATCTCGACCTCGACCGGCGCGTCCAGCGGCAGCACCGCCACGCCGACCGCGCTGCGCGCGTGCACGCCCGCGTCGCCCAGCGCCTCGCCCAGCAGCTCGCTCGCGCCGTTGACGACGCCCGGCTGCCCGGTGAAGTCCTGGGCCGAGGCGACGAAGCCGACGACCTTCACCACGCGCACGACCTTGTCGAGGTCCCCGACCACCGACTTCACGGCGGCCAGCGCGTTCAGCGCACAGGTGCGCGCCAGCTCCTTGGCCTCCTCCGGCGTCACCTCCGCACCGACCTTGCCGGTCACGCCCAGCTTCCCGTCGACCAGCGGCAGCTGGCCCGCGGTATACACGTACGGCCCGGTGCGGACCGCCGGGACGTAACTGGCGAGCGGCGCCGCGACCTCGGGCAGCGTCAGACCGAGCCCGGCGAGCTTCTCCTCGACGGCGGTCACGCCTTCTCCCGCTTCAGGTAGGCCACCAGCTGCTCGGGGTTGTTCGGCCCGGGCACGACCTGGACGAGCTCCCAGCCGTCCTCGCCCCAGGTGTCCAGAATCTGCTTCGTGGCGTGTACGAGCAGCGGCACGGTCGCGTATTCCCACTTCGTCATGCAGCCGACTGTAATGCCTCACTCCCGGGGCCTGGTGCGTAGGCCGTGGGGGGACTGGTTAGGCTCCCCAGTGTGAGCAGGCTCCATGTCGTCAGTGGCAAGGGCGGAACCGGCAAGACCACGGTCGCCGCCGCACTCGCGCTGGCCCTCGCGGCCGATGGCAGGCGCACGCTGCTGGTCGAGGTCGAAGGCCGCCAGGGCATCGCGCAGCTCTTCGAAACGGAGGCGCTGCCCTATGAAGAACGCAAGATCGCGACGGCACCGGGCGGCGGGGAAGTCCACGCCCTCGCGATCGATCCGGAGTTCGCACTCCTGGACTACCTCCACATGTTCTACAAGCTGGGTTCGGCGGGGCGCGCCCTGAAGAAGCTCGGGGCGATCGACTTCGCGACCACGATCGCGCCCGGGCTGCGGGATGTGCTCCTGACCGGCAAGGCGTGCGAGGCGGTGCGCCGCAAGGGCAAGGACGGCCGCTTCGCCTACGACTCCGTGATCATGGACGCCCCGCCGACCGGCCGGATCACCCGCTTCCTGAACGTCAACCACGAGGTGGCGGGGCTGGCCCGGACCGGCCCGATACACAACCAGGCCCAGGCCGTCATGCGCGTCCTGAAGTCGCCCCAGACGGCCGTCCACATGGTGACGTTGCTGGAGGAGATGCCGGTCCAGGAGACCGCGGACGGCATCGCGGAGCTGCGCTCGGACGGCCTTCCGACGGGCGCGGTCATCGTCAACATGGTGCGGCCCGCGATCCTCGACCACGAGGCCGTCGACGCCGCCGCCAACGGCCGCCGCACGGCCGTCGCCAAGGCGCTCTCGCAGGCCGGGCTGGGCGGCGCGCGCCGTGGTGGCCTCGCCGAGCGGCTGGTCGACCCGCTGCTGGAGCAGGCGCGCGAGCACGCGGAGCGCGTCGCCCTGGAGCGGGCGCAGCGGTCCGAGCTGGCCGGTCTTGACCTGCCGCTGCACGAGCTGGAGCTGCTGACGGAAGGCGTCGACCTGGCCGGGCTGTACCGGCTGGCGGCGGATCTGCGCAAGCAGTGGCCGTCGTGAGCGGCACGGGCACGGCGCGCGCCCCCGGCGGCGCGCCCCGCGGCACGGGCACGGCGTGCGTCCCCGGCGGCGCGCCCCGTACGGGCGGCACCAACGGCACGAACCGCCGTCAACGCCGCATGAGCGGCACAAGTGGCACACGCCGTACGCAGGAGGCGGCATGAGCATGGACGTGGCACCCCGGCTGGAGACCGACGCGCTGCTGGACGACCCGCAGACCCGCATCGTGGTGTGCTGCGGCTCCGGCGGCGTGGGCAAGACCACCACGGCCGCCGCCCTGGGCGTACGGGCCGCCGAGCGCGGCCGCAAGGTCGTCGTCCTGACCATCGACCCGGCCCGCCGGCTCGCGCAGTCCATGGGCATCGACGCGCTCGACAACGTCCCGCGGCGGGTGGAGGGCGTCGGGGACGAGGCGGGCGGCGAACTGCACGCCATGATGCTGGACATGAAGCGGACCTTCGACGAGTTCGTCGAGGCGCACGCCGACCCCGAGCGCGCCCGCGCGATCCTGGCGAATCCCTTCTACCAATCGCTGTCGGCCGGGTTCGCGGGCACGCAGGAGTACATGGCCATGGAGAAGCTCGGCCAGCTGCGGGCCCGCGAGGAATGGGACCTGATCATCGTCGATACGCCGCCCAGCCGGTCGGCGCTGGACTTCCTGGACGCCCCGAAGCGGCTCGGCTCGTTCCTGGACGGGAAGTTCATCCGGGTGCTGATGGCTCCGGCGAAGGTCGGCGGCCGGGCCGGGATGAAGTTCCTGAACGTGGGCGTATCGATGATGACGGGCACGGTCAGCAAGGTCCTCGGCGGGCAGCTGATGCGCGATGTGCAAACGTTCGCGGCTGCGATGGACACCATGTTCGGCGGGTTCCGCACTCGCGCCGAGGCCACCTACCGGCTCCTCCAGGCGCCCGGTACGGCCTTCCTGGTGGTGGCCGCCCCGGAGCGGGACGCCCTGCGGGAGGCCGCCTACTTCGTGGAGCGGCTGGCCGCGGATCAGATGCCGCTGGCCGGTCTCGTACTGAACCGGGTGCACGGCAGCGGCGCCGAACAACTGTCGGCGGAACGGGCCCTGGCTGCGGCGGAGATGCTGTCCCTGAAGATCGCCACCGTTCCGGATCCGCCGGGGGAGGGTAGCGTTCCGGCCAACCCCGGCGAGGGCGCGGAAAATCTTGGTGCCGACGGATTTGTCGATCCCGACTCAGGGAATGCTCAAGCCCGGAACGCCTCAGCAGCGGACAATTCCTCGGTAGCGGACCCCGACGTCTCCCCCACGTCGGCGGAGCGGCTCGCCGCGGGACTGCTCCGGTTGCATGCGGAACGTATGCAGGTGCTCGGACGCGAGCAGCGCACACACGACCGCTTCACGGCGTTGCACCCCGAAGTTCCGGTGGCCCAAGTGGCCGCGCTCCCTGGAGACGTACACGACCTGGCAGGGCTGCGGGCGATCGGCGATCGCCTCGCGGCGGCCCCGGCGGACCGGCCCAAGCGCACGGCAGGCTGACGCCCGGCCCATGACCGTGAGGACGGCCGACGCGAACGCCGTCAGGACAGGCTGACGCCTACCCGAGCGCCCCGGGCGCGCGTACGCACGGCGGCGCGTAGCCGCGGCGTGCTCCATGGCAACAGGGCGCGACCCGGCATAGGTGTGCCCCGGCGTGGGTGCGGCATGGCGCGCGTGCGCAAGCCGTGGCGTAACCCCATGCGTAGTCCTACGCAGGTGCGCCCGGCACGGCACACGGCCGGGACGGTCGCAGCGCCTCGCCGCGGATCCCCAATCGTCCGCGCCGTCGCGCTCCGCACGTCGTCGCCCATGCACGTCGTCGTCCATGGCGTGGCGGGCTGCCCCAAGGTCCGCAGGCCCCCATGCCCGTGAACCACCTCGCCCGGCCACGACCGGCCGCGACCACCGTCGCGGCCGTACTCGTGTCGTAACACCCTTCCTCGTCCCGACGCAGATGAGAGAACAAGCCCGTGACGAGGGGTGGGTGAGATGAAGTTGTGTTGTGATGCGATGCGACGTCGTCGTCACGCACCGGCCTGCCGGCCGACCGCTATCCGACGGCAGCGAAGCGCTCGTACTCTTCGTCGTCGAAGGGCAGAATGCCCGCGCTGCGCTCGTACTCGGTGCGTGCGGTCTCCAGCAGCCTTCGCCAGGAGGTCACCGTCGGGCGGCGGCGCAGCAGCGCCCTCCGCTCTCGCTCGGTCATCCCTCCCCACACACCAAACTCGACACGGTTGTCCAAGGCATCCGCAAGGCACTCGGTGCGCACCGGGCATCCGGTGCAGACCGCTTTGGCCCTGTTCTGTGCCGCGCCCTGGACGAACAGTTCATCTGGATCAGTAGTGCGGCAGGCGGCCTGCGCACTCCAGTCGGTTACCCAGCCCATGCTGGCGCCGTCCTCTCCCGAATCGGAGCTCCCCCACGGCGACAAACGGCATATTCACCGTCGCCAGTTGAGGACGTTACGGAAGGCAAGCAGGGCGCACCACACCCTCCGGGCCCAATCTTGGATGGCCCGAACGGACTATGGGTACGCGGCAGATCACCCAACGGAGTGAGCTGACGACATTTGCGATTACTGGTGCAAACCAGGGCAGTTCACCCGGCGAACGCCGGGCAGCTCATGACACGAGGCCACAATCCGGGCACGTCTCATCACTCACTCGAGTGAGGGCGGGGATGTGGTGCGATGCGGTGCGATGTGGCGCAGCAGCACATGCGTGACTGGCGTGAAACAGCGTATGCGAACACGCGGTCCCCTGTCCGGCGATTCGCCACGTAGGCTGCCTCTTATGGGTTACACGCGCTCGGGCGGAGGGCTGTCCACCGCTCAACAGGCCGCCAAGTTCCTCGGCGTCAGCGCGCTGGCCGGCGCCGTGATGGCCGGGCTCGCGCTTCCCGCCGTCGGGGCCTTCGGCCTCACCGCCAAGGAAACGGTCCAGGAATTCGACGATATTCCGGCCAATCTCAAAACGCCGCCGCTCAGCGAGCGGACGACGATCCTGGACGCGAAGGGCGGGGAGATCGCGAAGGTCTACTCGCGTGACCGCACCATCGTGAAGCTGGGCGACGTCTCCCCGTACATGCGCAAGGCGATCGTCGCGATCGAGGACGCGCGCTTCTACGAGCACGGGGCGGTCGACCTCAAGGGCATCCTGCGCGCCGCCAACCGGAACGCGCAGAGCGGCGGGGTCTCGCAGGGCGCCTCCACCCTCACCCAGCAGTACGTGAAGAACGTCTTCGTCGAGGAGGCGGGCAACAGCAAGGAGAAGTTCGCCGAGGCCACCCAGCAGTCCATCGGCCGCAAGATCAAGGAACTGAAGTACGCGATCCAGGTCGAGAAGGAACTGGGCAAGAAGCGGATCCTGGAGAACTACCTCAACATCACGTACTTCGGGCAGCAGGCCTACGGCATCGAGGCCGCCTCCCAGCGCTACTTCAGCAAGCCCGCCAAGGACCTGAAGGTGGAGCAGGCCGCGCTGCTGGCCGGTCTCGTCCAGTCGCCGAGCCGCTACGACCCGGTCACCAACCCGGACACCGCGAAGGCCCGCCGCAACACCGTGCTCCAGCGCATGGCCGACGTGAAGGACATCACCCCGGCCCAGGCCGCCGCCGCCAAGAAGAAGCCGCTCGGCCTCGACGTCAGCATGCCCCGCAGCGGCTGCATCACGGCCGTCAAGGGCGCGGGCTTCTACTGCGACTACGTCCGCCAGATCTTCCTCAACGACCCGGTCTTCGGGAAGACGGCGGCGACGCGCGCCAAGCGCTGGAACCAGGGCGGCCTGACGATCCGTACGACGCTGGACCCGCAGGCGCAGGAGTCGGTCCAGAAGTCGATCAAGTCCCACGTCTACCAGTCCGACAAGGCCGCCACCGCCGTCTCGCTCGTCGAGCCGGGCACCGGCAAGGTCCTGGGCATGGGCCAGTCCAAGCCGTACGGCTTCGGCAAGGACCAGACCCAGATCAACCTCTCCGCGGACCACTCCATGGGCGGCTCGAACTACGGCTTCCAGGTGGGGTCCACGTTCAAGCCGATCACCGCCGCGGCCGCCCTCGAGCGGGGCATGAAGCCGTACAAGAGCTACTCCTCGCCGTACAAGATGGAGTATCCGAGCCCCGTCAGCACCTGCAAGGGCACCTGGAGCAACAGCGAGGGCGCGACGGTCGAGAACGAGAACGAGTCCGAGCGCGGCCCGTACGGGATGAAGGAGGCGACCGCGAAGTCGGTCAACACCTACTTCGTCCAGATGATCAGCGACATCGGCGTCTGCCCGGTGACCGAGCTGGCCGACAAGATGGGCGTGGAGCGGGCCGACGGCAAGGAGCACCACCAGGTGCCCTCCCTCACCCTCGGCACCGAGGGCTTCTCCCCGCTGACCATGGCCAACGCGTACGCGACCTTCGCCAACCGCGGCGTCTACTGCTCCCCGGTCTTCATCGACTCGATCACCGGCCCCGGCGGCAAGAAGCTGAAGGTGCCGCAGTCGAAGTGCTCGCGCGCGATGTCCGAGAAGACCGCGGACACGATCAACACCCTGCTGCGCGGTGTGGTCGAGGACGGCACCGGCAAGAAGGCCGGTCTCCAGAGCCGGGCGAGCGCCGGCAAGACGGGTACGACGGATGAGCGCAGGGCCGCCTGGTTCGTCGGCTACACCCCGAACCTCGCCGGCGCGGTGTGGGTCGGCGGCGGCCCCGGCGCCAGCGACCTCAAGATGGAGAACATCACCATCGGCGGTGCCTACCACGAGAAGGTCTACGGCGCGGACACCCCCGGCCCCATCTGGAAGGACGCGATGAGCGGCGCGCTGGACGGCAAGCCCGCGCCGAATTTCGTCAGCGTGCCGATCAAGGACCCCAACGCGCGCAAGCCCACCCCGCCCAAGAATCCGGGCCGCGAGAAGCCCGGCCGTGAGAAGCCCGGGAACGGCGGCCAGGACGACCCCTGGCCGGACATCTCCCTCCCGCCGGGCGTGATCGGCGGCAATGGAAACGGCGGCAATGGGAACGGCGGCTTCGAGTGGCCGCGGTAGCGGTGCCCGCGGCCGACTGAGCGCGGAAGGGGCCCGGACGAGAGATCGTCCGAGCCCCTTCCTTTATGCCCCTTGTTTCCCCTACCCGCCCGCGAGCTGCCGCTTCACCGCGGCGGCGACCCGGCCACCCTCGGCCCGGCCCGCGATCTTCGGGTTCACGATCTTCATCACCGCGCCCATCGCCCGCGGCCCCTCGGCGCCGCCCGCGGCGGCCTCCCGGACCGCCTCCGCGACCAGCGCGTCCAGCTCGTCGTCCGTCAGCGGCTGCGGCAGGTACCCGGCGAGCACCTCGCCCTCGGCCCGCTCCCGCTCGGCCTGCGCAGCCCGGCCGCCCTTGTCGAACGCCTCGGCCGCCTCGCGGCGCTTCTTCGCCTCGCGCGCGATGATCTTCTCCACCTCGGCATCGGACAGCTCCCGGGAGCTCTCCCCCGAGACCTCTTCCTTCGAGATCGCGGTGATCGTGAGCCGGAGCGTGGAGGAGCGCAGCTCGTCGCGCGCCTTGATCGCCGCGGTGAGATCGTCATGCAGCCTGGACTTGAGCGTCGTGGTCATGGCGTCGAGTCTGCCAGCACTGGCCGGGAATCACCCGAAGATTTCTCCCCCGGCGGCGTTCTGCGACCATGGAGACCATGCGCGCGCGATACGGAGTACCCCTGGGAATCACGGCGGTCGGCGCAGCCGGTCTCGCCTACGCCGTCGGCTTCGAAGTGCGGTCCTTCAGGCTCCGCCGCATCACCGTACCCGTGCTGCCGCGCGGCATGCGGCCGCTGCGCGTCCTCCAGGTCTCCGACATCCACATGGTGAGCGGGCAGCGCAAGAAGCAGCGCTGGCTCCAGTCGCTCGCCGGGCTCCGCCCCGACTTCGTCGTGAACACCGGCGACAACCTCTCCGACCCGGAAGGCGTCCCCGAGGTCCTCGACGCGCTCGGCCCGCTGATGGAGTTCCCCGGCGCGTACGTCTTCGGCTCCAACGACTACTACGGACCGAAGCTGCGCAACCCCGCCCGCTACCTGATGGAAAAGGCCAGCGGCCGCCACGGTCTGAACGGCAACCCCCCGGCCGTCGGCGTTGTCCACAACCCGTGGACGGAGATCCGCGACGCCTTCGACGCGGCCGGCTGGGTCGGCCTGTCGAACACCCGCGGCCGGCTCAAGCTGGACGGCATCGAGATCGCCCTCACCGGCCTCGACGACCCGCACATCAAGCGCGACCGCTACGCCGAGGTCGCCGGCGGCCCCGAATCCGGCGCGGACCTCTCCCTCGCCGTCGTCCACGCCCCGTACCTCCGCGTCCTCGACGCGTTCACCGCCGACCGCTACCCCCTGATCCTCGCGGGCCACACCCACGGCGGCCAGCTGTGCATCCCCTTCTACGGCGCCCTGGTCACCAACTGCGACCTGGACACCCGCCGGGTCAAGGGCCTCTCCACCCACGAGGCCGGGGACCACACCTCCTACCTCCACGTCTCCGCAGGCTGCGGCACCAACCGCTACACCCCCGTCCGCTTCGCCTGCCCCCCGGAGGCCACCCTCCTCACCCTCACCCCGCAGGCCCCCTGACCCACCTCCCCGCCCCGACCTGCGAGACCGCGGAAACCGGATTTCGTGTCTGGCCACAGGTCCGCTAAAGTAGAGCTCGTTGCTTCGGGGTGTAGCGCAGCTTGGCAGCGCGCTTCGTTCGGGACGAAGAGGTCGTGGGTTCAAATCCCGCCACCCCGACTGAAGGAACACCAGGTCAGGGGCCTGATCCGCGAAAGCGGGTCGGGCCCCTGACTTGTTTGTGGGGCCCTTTGGGAGCCGTTTGGGAGCCGACCCAGAAATCCGGCTCCCGGACCGCTCCCATTCCTCCCCCACGGAGGTGGCGCCTGGCGCATCACGGGGAAGCCGCCGAGCACATGGCCGAGTGAGGTGCGCCACGACGCGCGGTGGCTGCCGACACAGGCGGCCAGTGCATGCGTGTCTCCACTCCCGCTGTGCCACCATCCCTGGGGCCGGATTCCGAGCAGTGCTCCCGAAACGGCTGACGCCGACGTGAACGATGTTGGCGTTGCCGACGCCTCTCCCCACGACCGATCCTGGGCACCGGCAGGCAAGGGGGACAGGATGGGGCTCGTGCTCTTCCCGGGAGACGGCAACGTGACCAGCCCGGACGTCTCCTGGTCCTATACCGGCTTCAACGTGTTCAGGGAGTGGCTGGCCCAGGCCGAAGGATTCACCCTCGCCGAGATGCACGGCTTCGGCGGAGACCGCCCGTGGAGCAGCGTTTCCACGACACTGGCCCCGCTGCTCGACCATCCAGACGACGACGCCCCCGACCTCACGCCCGCTCAATGCGCGGCCATGCTGCCCCGGTTGGAAGCAATCATCGACCAGCGGCAACACGATGGCAGCGATCCCGTCCTCCAACGGCACACCGATGACGCCCGCCAGCTGGTCGCCGTCATGAGGCTCTGCGTGAACAAGGACGTCGAGCTCATCTTCGGGTGACCACCGGCCCGCAGCGCGTCCTCTGCACCCCGAGCACGGTCGGATCGACGCACGGCACCGATAGCCCTGGCTGCGACTCGGCTTGGTCGGCCATCCACCGCGTGCGGCCCCGCCCCCGCCAAACTGCCCAGAACGCGGCCAGGGACTGCGGGCTAAGGTCTCCCGCCGCACACTGCGATTCTTCGCCCGCGCCCCTGGTTCGCCCGTGCCCCGTGAACACCGCGGGGCTGACTGCGCGGCGCAAGAGGCCCTTGTACGCCACCCAACGGGCCCTTAGGCTCGCGCACTTGAGCCGACGGCTGTGGGGGGGGCTGGGCATGGCGGTGTTGATGGTGGCCGCGACGGTGTATGGCGTCGTGCAGCTGCTGGTGTTGTCATCGCCGACGCGTTCGGTGCGGGTCTCCACCGTCCTGCTGGCGATCGCACTGGGCGTCTACGGCTGCGGCATCGTGACCTTGCTGCTGGAGTACGCGTATACACGCACTGTCTCCGACCAACCCCATGGCGGGGCGCTGCTCAACACCGTGAAGACGGCCAGTTACACCGTCGACCCGGTCATCGAAGAGCTGGTCAAGATCACGCCTCTGCTGCTGGCGGCGTGGAACGTCAAGATCCGCCGCCAGTGGGGCCTGACCGACTACGTGGTCACCGGCGCGGCGCTGGGCGCGGGGTTCGGGCTGCTGGAAGCGGTGGCCAGGTTCGGACTGGACGCGGCCCGGTCCATCAGCCACCCGGCCGGTGGCTGGGTGATCCCCGACAGCCTGCAAGCGCCTTGGATCCCTGGCCCCGATCAGGTCTTCGCTGCCTGGTTCCCCGCCCCCTTCACCAGCTTGGACTTCGGCGGTGCCCACCCGGCCGCTGACACCAGCCCTCATCTCGTCTACACCGCCGCCGCGGCCCTGGGGGTCGGCATCCTCATCCGCGGTCGCCGCTGGCTGCGGGCCCTGGGGCTGGTGCCCATCGCCGCTGCCTGTGCTCACCACATGCTCACCAACTACGCGGCCGCGCAACCTGGCGCCCGGGACACCCAGTCACTGGTCGAAGACCTCAACGGCATCCTGTGGACCATCCCGCTGGCCGTGCTGGCCATCGCGATGGCCGCCGACATGTGGCAGATCCGCCGTGCCAAACGGACGGTCGCCGGCGTACTGCTCCGCGAGGAGCGAGCCGGACGCACCGGCCTTACGGCATTGGCTGGATACGGGCTGTGGCGAGTCCCCTGGTCGACGCTGATCGCACTGCGCTTCGCCCGCATGCGTCGAGCCCTCTTCTACGCTGCGGCCAGCACCCCGTACACCGACATCGCTCCTCTGCACCGCACTGTCGCTTGGACCACCGCCCAGATCGACGCCACCGACCACCAACACGCCTGGCAAGGCATCGGGCTACGAACCGTTCGTCAGGCCGCCCGCTCATTACGGGACCGGCGAAGATGGTGGTTCATCCTCATCTCCTTGGTCCTGATGCTCCCCGCCGTGGTCTTCCTCGGCGCGGGATCCTTCCCCGCTGCCGCCGAACTACAGGAACGCTTCACCACCAGCGACGGGCCCGCTGTCCTGCTGGCCTTCGGTATCGCCGCGCTGCTGTGGACCGCCTGCAACCTCACCAGACTCCTGCGTACCTGGCAGGCAACCAGCACGCTCCCCCTCGCCGACGCCCACGCCGTCGTCCGCTTCCGCATCTGGACCGCGCTCGGCAGTCTCATCACAGGCACCGTGCTCCTGCTTCGCATGCAACAGGAAGGGCTCGGCGCCGGCGACAAACTCTTCCGCAACTTCCACCTGTTGGAAGCGCTCAACAACTTCCTCGCCTACCTCGGCTTCGCCCTCATCCTTCTCGCCCTCCTTGCCCTCTTCCCACCAGGCGGTGGACTCGCCTTCGCAGGCGCCGGCGTCGCAGCAGGCACCATCACCGTCGAAGCCGCCATCCACGCCACCGCGCTGGGAACGCTCGGCATCGTCCTCATGACCGCCGCGGGTGGTGGCGCACCCACCGACGGGCCGCCCGAGGGACAGGCGGACGCCGGGAGCCAGAGTGGCTCGCGCCCCAAGTCGGAAGAGCCGAACCCCGTCACCGAGGAGCAACAGCAATCCTTCAATCAGAGCCAGCAGCATCTGAACGGGCTCAGCAAGCGGAAACAGGCAGACGAGGTCGGCAGAGGCTTCGAAAGAGACGGTCAGAAATACAAGCCTGAAGCGCCACTACTCAAGACCGGCAAACACGGCGTTGACTGGTCCGAAGGAACGGCTCGCGCGATAAGAGACGGTCGACCCCAGGGGCAGTTCGGCAGCGCAGCGGATGTCAAGTACGCAGCGGAACGCGGAGCCGAACTAGGGCCGAATAAAACAGGGTTCTTCAGGCTACCCGAAGGGCATAATTGCATAGAGTATCTTCCAGATGGCACGACGCGCACACCGAACAGCATTTTCGTCAAGGTGTACCCGAATGGCAAGGTCCACGCCTACCCGCTGACTCGATAGGAACAAGCATGAACTTCCGGCTGCAAGCAGGGAACCCTGAGGCCCTGAAGGTTGGGCCAGCCGACGACATGGCGGACGCGGCAGGGCAGATGTATCCCATGGAGACCGAAGATGCCATCCTGTTCTGGAACCGGGTCCCCGTGCGACTCGAATACCGTTACGATGTTCCCGTTTTGCTTGATGACCTCATCCCGCTGCTCGAAGAAGTCCAGAATCCGGCGTTCTCTCAAACGCAGGTCCACTGGGGGTCCGACGCATTCTCCACCGAATGGAACATCGTCCGTGATGGAGATTCCCTCAGAATCGATTCACACTGGAACAGCATCCATGGAAGCTACGAATTCCTCCTCAACGACCGAAGCCAGTTGACCGTAGGAATCGCTGCCTTCGTAGCCGAGTGGCTGAAATTGCTACGCCGGATCACATCCGACCTCATCATCTGCCATGTGCGCCTGGCGGATGATGACATCGCGGTCCGGGCGAAAGCTCTGTTGTCGAAGTCGGGCTGACCCTCCGAGGAGGGGACGCGCAGGCTCTCCGGGTACAAGGCCGAGCCGCGGCAAGGATGGGTACGTGCGCACCTGGTGAGGGCGGGAGCCGTACACCGGATTTGAGATCGCGCCCGGAATGCACAATCCCGGTCCCTGCCGTGCCCGGGCCGCGGCTCGACACGACGGCAGTTCGTGACGCGCTGGGCAAGCTACTCGAACCGGACCGCCGAGGACATGCGGCATCCGGACGAGTCGGACTACCGCACGCACGGACAACGCGACGATGGCATGCAGTGATTAGTGCGCCGCCAGACGCGCCCGCAGGAGATCGCTGAGCATGCGTACCGGTGAGGTTGGGCACGCCAAGGAGCACGGAACAGTTGAATGGCTGATCGTCCCGCTTGCTCCCGGGTGCCACACGAATGTGGTCCGTGCCCGGGAGGTCGGACGACTCAAGCCGTCAGGCGCATCCCCTCTGACTCTTCTGAGGCAAGCCTCAGCTTGGTCTTCGGCGGCAACGCGGCACTCGGCACGGTCCGCGGCGTGAGGAAGCATGCCTCCACGTTGCCTACTCCAGGGGAACCCCTGAAGCGACCATGCTCCGCTCCACGCGTCGCAGGCGAAATCGACAGCAGCACGGGGCGGTCAACTCACAGTGGACAAAGCGCCGTTGTTCCACCTCCCTGCATCCTCGATGCACCTCTGTGAACGACTCACTGCCAAGCCCCCCAGCCCCGTCGGGCCAACAGGCCCCGCCCTTCTGCCGCAGCCTCCACCCACAGGACACGCCCATCACGCCACCGTGGCTCCTCCGTCAGGCCGTTCCTGGCTCCGCGAACGCCGGGCGCCATTCCTCACTCATTGCTGGTCATCCTCTCGGTGCAGGGCGCGCAGTGGGGCGAGGATCAGGAGTGCCCTGCCCTTCCTGCTCGGCTGTCGGTTCCCGTAGAACACCGGCCTTCGCTGAGATGTCGCGCAGGAGTGCGTCCCGCAGGGTATGCAGCGTCGCGATCTTGGCGACCAGGAGTCGCGCCACGGTGTGCAGGGGATCGGCCATTGTGTGAAAGTCGGTACGCGTGAACCGGTCCGGCCAGGTGACCTCCAGACGTTTGAGGGCGCCGGCGGAGATTTCCCGCCCGTTCTGGCCCTGCGCCAGCCGTGCGATGTCGCTGCTCCTACTCCTGAGTTCGTGGAGCAGCCACCAACCGTCCTCGTCCTCAATGGGTCGTATGGCCACGACGCCCCTGAGAGGTGTTGCTGGTCGGCGCGGCACGGCGATGTGTGCGCCGTCGGAACGGGTACTCAGCATCAAGGTGCCGGGAGGATGTGCCTTGCCGCCGTTCGCTGGGCTACTCAGACGGAATCTCTGAACGTGGGGCACGGGGAGGCCATAGAGATCTTTGGGGGCGATCACGTCGGCTACATCGGTGGTGAGTTCCGTGGGCAACGGGGGAAGCGAGCGTTCGGAGCCTTCGCCCGTCTTCGGTTTGGCGACCTTCGCGAGCGGGTGTGTCTCCCATGGGGGAATCGTCGACGCCCAGTCGTCATGAAGGGCGTCGGCCAGTTGCACTGCCTTGCACGCGGTCTCCTGGTAGAGGGCGGTCATCTCCTCGATGAGGCCGAAGGCCCGGTGGTATGCGGTGATGACGTCTGGCGGGGGCAGCGGAAACAGCATGCGGTGGAGGGTGTCGAGGCTGATGGTGGGCTCGACATGTGCCGTCACGTCCTCGTCGATGCGGGCCTTCGCCGTGGGTGTCTGTAGCCAGATACGCAGCCACCGCACTATGTGCGGCTCAGCGCGGATGATGCCGATCGACCTGGTCGCTGTACATCCCGCGTGCTCGGCAGTGACCAGTGCGGAGTCGCCCACCCGCCGGACGAGAACGACGGCCAGGTCGCCCTCCCTGAGGGTTGCCCGGCTGGGCGGGGATTCGCCCAGCCGACACTCATTGGCCCTGGGCGAGAGGATCCTGCCGTCCTGGACGAACGTCGAGCTAACGACTCCTGCAGTCTGATCGGCAGCCGCATCGTCGAGGAAACCGGAGGTGGTGTATATGTCCCTGCGGGCCCGCTCGATTTTGATGGAGGTCGTCCGCCAAGCCGCCCTGCCTGAGTCGCCCTCTTCGGCATTGGCTTCCATCAGATCTCCTCCAAGACGTCCAGCAGTCGGAGTTCCAGGTCGCGCATCTGGTCGAACTGATCGGCCAGTTCGAGTTTGAGCTGCTCGACCCGGCTCCGTGTGTCCCGTTCGGGACTGGGAACCTCCACGGCGTACGAAGTCGGCATCAGGCTGTACTCCCGATCGGCGATCTCCTCGGTGGAGCAGCTTCGGGACCAGCCAGCTGCGTCGTTGTACGGCGAGGCCGCAGCACCGTTCTCGGAGAGGCCACGCCAGGCCGCCAAGGTGGTCAGGATCAAGGCCGCGTTCTTGTTGCCCAGCCTCCTTGCTCTCGAATCCGGGACCGGTTCGAAGGCTCGCCGCGCGTTGACGAAGAGCACCTGCCGGCGACGGTCCAGGACACCCCAGCCGGGACGCGCGCTCTTGTCCCTGTTGAGCACCCACAGACAGGCCGTGGCTTTGCTGTGACCGAACACGCGAGGTGGCAGAGCGATCAGGCACTCGACGAGATCGTCACGCAAGAGGCGTTCACGGAGCCTTCGGGTGTGGGGTTGTCTGCTATTGGCCGCGCTGTCGGCCATCAGGAAGACAGCGCGTCCGGCCGGAGCCAGCGCATGCGCGATGTGCTGAATCCACGCGGAGTTGGCGGACCCCCGGGGTGGCGGTTCATCCGGCCACCGGGGGTCGACAGGAACAGGGAGAGCCGACCAGCGGGCGCCCTGCTCCGTCTTGTCCTCCGGCGCCCAATCGCGCTGGTTGAAGGGAAGGTTAGCCAGGATGATGTCGTAGGGCTCGAGTTCGGGCTCCGCGAGGCTGTCCCCGGGCGGGAAGACGTGGGCCGTGATCCCCCGCACCGCGAAGTTCATGCGGGCCACCTGTGAGGTGTGGGCGTGCTGTTCCTTCCCCTGCAAGGACATGGCCGGGTGCAGCTCGACGCGTTCGCGGACATAGCGGTGACTCTCGACGAGCAGTCCCCCTGAACCGCAGACCGGATCCAGCACTCTGTGCCCGTCGCGGGGGACGGCCGCACCGACCATGAGACGTGTCATGTCATCCGGCGTGAAGTAGTGGCTGCCGTCTGCCTGGGCCTGGTCCGCCGAGAGGTCATGGAGGCACTGGTCGAGCAGGGGCCCGACCCGCTGGGTGGATCCGATGGCCTGGATGAGAGCGTGCAGTGCTCCTTCGGAACCGGAGGGCGGAATGGGCATCAGGCTCCTCATGCCCACGTCGGCGCCCTGTTCGTCGGCGACGGGAAGCCAGTGGCTCAGACACTTGCTCACGGCAGCGCGGATTCCCGAACCGCGCCCTGCTGGCTGACCCAGCAACCACGACCATGTCGGTACGCCGGCGCCGGGAGCAGCGTGCGCGGTCCGGCTCAGATACAGCAGCCCGAGGACGAGGCGAGTCGCATCGTGGGCGTTCATCAGCCGCGAGAGGTGCGTGCGGTGTCGGCGCACCTTCGCGAGCACCTCGTCGAGCGAGGAGGCACCCTCGGCCTGCATGTGTCCTCCAAGCGCACTCATGTCGCTCACGAGCCCACCACACCCAGGGCGCCCATGACCACGATGAGGAGTGTCAGGGAGCCGGCGAAGGTCAATGCTCCGGTCTTGAAGGCCGCCGTGGGACGCCCTCCCTCGACGACGGTCACGACGCTGCCGACCAGAGCGGCGACAAGCGCCGTGAGGACCGCGATGATCACGTACATCAGCCTCGGTTGCACGTTGTTCCTTCCTGAGGTCGGAGGTTCTCCCAGTGGACGAGTAAGCCGGTGATCCCTGGCTTCAGGAAGGACAGTAGAAGACGTAGGCGCAAGGCTACTGGGTGCACGCCGTTTGGGATTTTCTTAGGCGCGCGCCCGGAGTTCAAGCACTCTCGTCGAGTGCACGTCGTTTGGGATTCAAGACAGCGAGTCGGCGAGGGTGTGTCCGAGCCTTGGATTCACGTCCAAATGCCGTCCGCCCACGGCAATGCCTCGCACCGGGTGCCGTCGATGCCGTTGGTGTGGAGTAGTCCGGAGCGGCGCACGAAGGCACGGAAGCAAACGCTGGCCGCGCTCAACACTCAGGAACGCAACGACCTGTCCCTCCTGTTGGGCAAACCACTCACCGGTGCCACGGTGACCGTACGGCTTGACGTGCTCGACTCACAGCCGTGCGCCTCGGCCATTGGACTCGGCCTCAGGGACACCCTGGAGGAACTCGGCCCGCCTCTCACCGACCGCCGTGCCGCCCGCGCGGACGCGACGGCACGGCGGGAGCAGGTGTGGTCGTCCCTCACGTCGTCTCTGGACGCCTCCCCGCTCGTCGGCCAGGAATGGCCCAGGCGGTGGCACGACCTGTTGCGCCGGGCGGGTCCCGAGGGGAGTGACGCCCGATGCGGCGATCTGGACACTCCAGACGTAGGGGCATCGGCGCCATGCTGGGCTCTGGGAGCCATCTGGGAGCCGACCCGCTCCCCGAGCCCCTTCCGGACCGCCCGGGACCACCTCAGCCCACCGCCCTGACCAGGCAAAACAGCAACCCAGCCGGTAGCGATCACGCTCGAACCTCATTCGGGACGAAGAGGTGGTGGGTTCAAATCCCGCCACCCCGACTGAAGGAACAAGGGTCAGGCCCGGTGCTGAGAGATCAGCACCGGGCCTGACTCGTTGCACTTGCCCCTCGTGGCGGTGTGTGACTGTCCCTACACTGTGCAGACCGCGACATCACACGTGTGGGGGGACTGATGTTTCGACGAGCGGTGCCGACACCCGGGATGCCTGACGAGGGGACGGCGTCGACCAGTCCCCCGCGGGCGCGTCGGCTGTGTGCTTGGGCGCTGGATTTCGCCGTCGTCGTGGCCGTGGCCGTGCTGCTCGGCTGGTACACCTTCCAGCAGATCAGTGCCGAGGTGACCGACGTCACGAGCCTTGCTGGGACGAGTGCTTGGGAGGTCATCACCTCGGACGGCAATCTGGCGGGGGCGGGTCAGGACGTCGGAAGGTCGCTTTGGCGGTCCGCGGTGAGCGCGGTCCAGCAAGCCTTCGCCGCCCTGGTCGTGTTCACCTTCGCCTACCACTTCCTCTCGCTGGCCGTGATGAGCCGCACGCCGGGGCAGGCGTTGACGGCCCTGTGCGTGGTGCGGCGCGGTGGCGGAGGGCGGCCCGGGAAGGGCCGGGTTGCGGTGCGCGCCGGGGTGACCACGCTGGTCGATGTCGGCTGGTATGCGCTGGCCTGCTGCCTGCTGGCCGGCGGCGAGTTCGTCCTCTCGGTGCTGTGCTGGGTCGTCGCCATATCCTTCTTCGCCTTCAATGCGGGGCTGGCGCTGATGGGCTCCCGAAGGTCGCTGGCCGACCGGCTGGCCGGTGTGACGGTCACCGGCACATGGCGCGTCCGCGCCGCGCTCGCCCGGATCGGCGAGGCGGCGCGATGGGGCGGTCGTGGGGCAGGCCCTACGGTCGGCTGATGGGTGGCGTCGCGCAGCCACATTTCGCCGATGGCGGCGCTGCTGACGCGCAGTGACAGGCCGTCAGGGCTGGACAGGCGGGCCTCGGTCAGGTCCGGTTGTCCGGGTATCCGGGCGCTGCGCAACGTGATGCTGCCCTGGGCGTGCAGCCCGCGGGCGGCCAGGTCGGAACCCACGGTGAGCCCTTCGGCGTTCAGGGCGATGCCGCCGGGATGGTGCAGGCGGGCCGACGACATCGCGACCTGGGCGGTCACGGTGGCTCCGTCCAGGCGTACCTCACCGCGGGCGGACAGGGCGGTGGCCACGACCGCGTCACCGATCACCGTGTGGTTCAGCGCGACGGCGACTCCCTGCTCCTCGGCATGCGCCGATTCGACCGACAACCGGTCCGGATAGAGGGTGCGGGCGATCCGGGCCGAGCTGAAGCTGACCATCCCGGTCGCGCGGCACTCGCTCAACGCGACGAAGCTCTCGAACTGGGTCCCGACCGCGCTCAGCCCCGGCAGGCCGGTCCCCAGTCCGCGCCTTCCGCCGGATCTTCCTCGGGCGCGGCGCGGAAGTCGACGGCAGCGCCGGTGGGGAAGGCATCCCACACGCGGCGTTCCAGCGGCGTGAGCTCGTCGTAGGTCACCATCCGGGCACGTTAGCGAGGTGATCCCGGCCCGCGCCCGGCGCCTGGGGGCTGCTCGGCACAGCTGAACGGGGTCGGCCAACGTCCGGCGGGTGCCGTGTGAGAAGGCGATCACCTATCGGGAAGGACGTGCCCGGACCGACCCAGGCGCGGGTCCCGAAGGGTGGTCGGGCCGACCCCGTACCTCTTCAGCTTGATGCAGAGCAGATGTTATTGCAAGTAATTCGCAATAACAGTCAGAGCGTGGAGCGGACCTCCTGGGCCGCCGCGACCAGGTGCTCCAGGGAGGCGCGGACCTCGGGCCAGGCGCGGGTCTTCAGGCCGCAGTCGGGGTTGGCCCAGAGGCGGTCGGCGGGGATGGCGGCGAGGGCCGTGCGGAGGAGGGTGGCGGTTTCGTCGGGGCCGGGGACACGGGGGGAGTGGATGTCGTAGACGCCGGGGCCGACCTCGCGGGGGTAGTGGGCGTCGGCGAGTTCGGTGGCGACCTGCATATGGGAGCGGGCGGCTTCCAGGCTGATGACGTCGGCGTCGAGGTCGTCGATGGCCGGGAGGATGTCCCCGAACTCGGCGTAGCACATATGGGTGTGGATCTGGGTGTCCGCGCGCACGCCGCCGGTGGTGAGGCGGAACGCCTCGGTGGCCCAGGCCAGGTAGGACGGGCGGTCGGCGGTGCGCAGGGGCAGGGTTTCGCGCAGGGCGGGTTCGTCGACCTGGATGACCGGGGTGCCCGCGGCCTCCAGGTCGGACACCTCGTCGCGCAGGGCGAGGGCGACGTGGCGTGCGGTGTCGGCGAGGGGCTGGTCGTCGCGGACGAAGGACCAGGCCAGCATGGTGACGGGGCCGGTGAGCATGCCCTTGACCGGGCGGTCGGTGAGGGACTGGGCGTACGTCGTCCAGCGCACCGTCATCGGCTCGGGCCGGGAGATGTCGCCGGCCAGGATCGGCGGGCGGACGTAGCGGGTGCCGTAGGACTGCACCCAGCCGTGCCGGGTGGCGAGGTAGCCGGTGAGCTGTTCGGCGAAGTACTGGACCATGTCGTTGCGTTCGGGCTCGCCGTGCACCAGGACGTCGATGCCCGTCTTCTCCTGGAAGGAGATCACGTCCTGGATCTCGGCCGCGATGCGCTGCTCGTATCCGGCGGTGTCGAGCGTTCCGGCGCGCAGGTCGGCGCGGGCGGTGCGCAGCTCGCTGGTCTGCGGGAACGAGCCGATGGTGGTGGTCGGCAGCGCGGGCAGCCGCAGCCGGGCGCGCTGGGCGGGGGCGCGCTCGGCGTACGGCTCGGGGCGGCGGGCGTCGGCGTCGGTGACGGCCTCGGCGCGGGCGCGTACGGCCGGGTCGCGGGTGAGCGTGGAGGTGGCGCGGGAGGCCAGGTCGGCGCGGTTGGCGGCGAGTTGTGCGGCGATGGTGCCGGTGCCCTGGGCGATGCCGCGGGCGAGGGTCGCGACCTCGGTGGCCTTCTGGCGGGCGAAGGCCAGCCAGCGGGCGATCTGGGGGTCGATGTCGCGTTCGGCCGTCGTGTCGAGGGGGACGTGGAGGAGGGAGCAGGAGGCGGCGACGTCGACCCGGTCGGCGAAGCCGAGCAGGGTGCCGAGCCTGGACAGGGAGGCGGCGAGGTCGTTGATCCACACGTTGCGGCCGTCCACGACGCCCGCGACCAGGCGCTTGCCGGGCAGTCCGCCGACGGCGGCGAGGTCGTCGAGGTTGGCGGCGGCGGGCCCGGTGAAGTCGAGCGCCAGCCCGTCCACGGGGGCCTTGGCCAGGACGGACAGGGCCTCGCCGAGGCGGTCGAAGTACGAGGCGACCAGCAGCCGGGGGCGGTCGGTGAGGGCGCCCAGGTCGCGGTACGCGCGGGCGGCGGCATTCAGTTCGGCGGCGGTGCGGTCCTGGACGAGCGCGGGCTCGTCCAGCTGGACCCACGCGGCGCCGGCCGCCCGCAGATCGGCCAGCACCTCCGCGTACACGGGCAGCAGCCGGTCCAGCAGGGTGAGCGGCTCGAAGTCCGGCGCGACGCCGGGCGCGGGCTTGGCGAGCAGGAGGTAGGTGACGGGGCCGACCAGCACAGGGCGGGCGGTGTGCCCGAGTGCGACCGCTTCCGACAGCTCGGCGACCTGCTTCGCCGCGTTGGCGGTGAAGACGGTGTCGGGGCCGAGTTCGGGCACCAGGTAGTGGTAGTTGGTGTCGAACCACTTGGTCATCTCCAGCGGCGCGGCCTCCTGGGTGCCGCGCGCCATGGCGAAGTAGCCGTCCAGCGCGTCGGCGTCGACGGCGGCGCGGTGGCGGTCCGGTACGGCGCCGACCATGACGCTGGTGTCCAGCACATGGTCGTAGAACGAGAAGTCGCCGGTCGGCACCTCGTCGATACCGGCGTCGGCCAGCTGCCGCCAGTTCGCCGCGCGCAGCATCGCGGCGGTCTCCCGGAGGGTGCCGGCGCCGACCCGGCCCTTCCAGTAGCCCTCGACGGCCTTCTTCAGTTCGCGGTGGTGTCCCTGGCGGGGGTAGCCGTACACGGTGGCCCGTGCCGCCGCGGCGGCCGCGGATGTCGCTGTCACGTAGCTCTCCTTCGCGAGCGTGTCCCTTGGGGATCCCGGCCGGATTCGGGGGCGCGAAGGAGTGACGAACCGGGCGGATCGTCCGCGCGTCCGATACGCGCGCGTCCGCCTGCTGGGTACGCCGACCCGCCCTCGAGGTCACCGGGATCTCCGCGCGCGATCGGTCGCGCACGGGCAACGGGCAGGTCTTCGGACTCGCGGGCACACCTCGTGACGTCGTGCACGTACGAGGCACCTACTGGCCGTCGCTTCCCGGGCCCGTCTCCCGGACCCAGTGCGTATGACGGCGGTCGTTCCCGCTCACCGCTGCGGGGCAGTCCCGGATTTCCACCGGGTTCCCTCTTACGACGCGCCTGCCTGGCGGGCAGGGCGAACCAGCTGCGGGGCCCAGCCTAGGCGGTGGTGCCGGATCGGGGCACCCCCTCCACAGCGGCAGGGGGAGAAAGGGCGTATGGCGCGCCGTTCCTCAGCATCCGATGGGGGTTCCACAGCCTCCGCGGCCTCCGAGGCCGGAATCTCCGAATCCGACGCCGAGGCGATGGTCACCGCCGTGCTGACCGCGTCCCGGCTGCTCGTCGCCGTCTCCGCCCGGTCGTTGGCCGCGGTGGAGGAGTCCCTGACGCTGCCGCAGTTCCGGATGCTGGTCGTCCTGGACGGCGGAGGGCCGCTGAGCCTGTCCGGGCTGGCCGGGGAGCTGGGCGTCCAGCCGTCGACCGCGATGCGCATGATCGACCGCCTGGTCACGACGGGCGTGGTCGCGCGCGGCGTCTCCGCCGAGGACCGGCGTACCAGCATGATCTCGCTCACCGGGGCCGGGCGGTGGGTCGTGGCCGAGGTCACCGAGCGGCGCCGCCGGGAGATCGCGCGCATCGTGGGCGTCATGCCCGCCGGACAGCGCCGTCATCTGATCGAGGCGCTCCAGGCGTTCGCCGAGGCGGGCGGCGAACCGACCGTCGAGACCGGGAGCCCGCAGGCCCACGCCGCCTGGTGACCGCGCGGGCGCCCCGTCGCCCGGCAGCCGCACCCCCGTAACCCTGCGAGAATGATCAACTGCTCTGGGAGACCGTAAGACCGGTGGGTGGCCGGGGGGATAGGGGACGTGCGATGAGGCTGCGGGACCGGCTGCGGTACTGGTTCGACGGCACCATGGACCGGGGGACGCCCGCCCTGATCGGCTGGCTCGGCCTCGCCTCCCTCGCGTTGATCGCCGTGGTCTCCACGCTGGTGGTCGCCCTCTCCCACGAGGACACCCGGAAGAGCGGCGGCTGGACGGGCGTGGTGTGGATGAGCCTGCTGCGCACGCTCGATCCGGGCACCATGGGCGGGGACACGGGCCACCCGCTGTTCCTGGTGCTGATGCTCACGGTCACGATCGGCGGCATCTTCATCGTCAGCGCGCTCATCGGTGTGCTCACCACGGGCCTGGAGAACCGGATCCAGATGCTCCGCAAGGGCCGGTCGCGGCTGATCGAGCGCGGCCACACGATCGTGCTGGGCTGGTCGGACCAGGTGTTCACGGTGATCGCCGAGCTGGTGGAGGCCAACCAGAGCGCCCGCCGTTCCTGTGTGGTGATCCTCGCCGACCACGACAAGGTCGACATGGAGGACCAGATCCGCGACAGGATCCCCGTGACCGGCCGCACCCGGGTGATCTGCCGTTCCGGAAGTCCGCTGGAGCGGCGCGACCTGGAGCTGGTGAGCCCCGACACCGCCAAGTCGATCATGGTGTTGCCGCCGGTCGGGGACGACACCGACACGGACGTCATCAAGGTGCTCCTGCTGCTCAACAGCCGGAAGTGGAAGGGCGCGCGGCCGAACGTCGTGGCGGCCGTGGAGAGTTCGGACAACCTGCCCGCGGCCCGTCTCGCCGCCGGTACGAACGCGCTGATCATCGACGCCGACGACATCGCCGTACGGCTCATCGCCCAGGCGCACCGGCAGTCGGGGCTGTCCAGCGTCTTCAACGAACTGCTCAGCTTCGAAGGCAACGAGTTCTACTTCCACACGCAGCCCGCGCTGGCGGGTGCGACGTACGCGGACACCCTGGCCCACTACACGCAGGGCATGGCCGCCGGGCTGCGCCGCGGCGACGGTGAGGTGCTGCTCAACCCGCCGATGGACACCGTGGTCCGCGCCGACGACCAGCTGCTGGTGATGGCCGAGGACGATCTGCTGATACGCCCCGCCGAGACCCCGCCCGGGATCGTCCCGTCGGCGATCACCACGGCGCCCGGGCGGCCGCCGGTGCCGGACCGCACCCTGGTGATCGGCTGGAACTCCCGGACGTCGAAGCTCATCACGCTGCTGGACAGCTTCGTCGAACCCGGCTCGGCGGTGGACATCGCGGCGCCGCGGCTACCGCGGAAGGGAGTGCCGGAGGGGCTGAAGAACCTGACGGTCGGCCACAAGCGGTGCGAGCCGACCCGCAGGTCGTCCCTGGAGGCCCTCGACCTCGGCCGCTACCAGCACATCGTGGTGCTGTCCGACGACACCATCGACCCCCGGCGCTCCGACGACCGGACGCTGGTGACGCTGCTGCACCTGCGCGACATCGAGGTGCGGCTCGGTGACCCGTACTCGATCGTCACGGAGATGAACGACGACAGCAACCGGGAGATCGCCCAGGTCACCAAGGCCGACGACTTCATCGTCAGCACCAAGGTGATCAGCCTGCTGCTGACCCAGCTGACCGAGAACCGCGACCTGTACACGGTGTTCATCGACCTCTTCGACCCGGAGGGCTCGGAGATCTACCTCAAACCGGCCACCAACTACCTGGTGCCCGGGGCCGAGGCCAACTTCGCGACGGTCATCGAGGCCGCGCGGCGGCGCGGCGAGACGGCCCTCGGCTACCGGCTGGCACGCCACGCCGACGTGCCGCCCGCCTACGGTGTCCGCCTCAACCCCGACAAGGCCGCCCCGCTGGTCCTGGACGAGGGCGACGCGATCGTCGTGCTGGCGGAGGAGTAACGCTTCTGCGGGCCGGGCCCGCGAGTAGCGGCGCAGGTTCACATCGCCCTCGATAGGGGCCGCCTCGCGGAGCCACAGCTGCTGGCGCGCAGGGCCTGGCCGTCGGGGTGGGACAGCCGGGCCTAGGCGAGGTTGAGGTGGCGGGGCATCCGGGCCCCGCTGAGGTTGACGTGTCCTCGCGCGCGCAGCCGCTTGGCGTGCAGGTCGTTGCCGACGGACAGGTTCTCGGCGTGCAGGGCGATGCCGCCGGGGGCGTGGAGTTCACTGTCGTCGAGGTTCACCTGGCCGGTGACGGTGGCCTCGTTGAGCCGTATCATTCCGTGGGCAATGAGGCCCTCGGCCCGGACGTCGGCGCCTATGGCCGCGTTGTTGAGCTGGAGCAACGGCTGTTCGCAACGGGTGTCCGGAGTGCCCAGGCGCGCCCCGTCGAGGAAGAGCCCTCCGGTGATCTGCGCCCCCGCGAGCCGCACCGGGCCCGTCGTGCGGCACCTGCTCATCCGCAGGACGCCCTCGGTGTGCAGGGCCCCGGCCGTGAGCTCGGGAAGGGTGGAGTCGCTGAACACCAGGACGCCCAGCCGCGCCCCGTACAGCTGCGGGGTCCGCTCGAAGTGGCAGGACCGCAGCCGTATGGCGTGCTCGACCACCCCGTACTTCAGGCGCAACTCCCCGGTGATGCGCGCGCCGGTCAGCTTCAGGCCCGCCACCTCGCCGTCGCGGGTGGGCCCGCCGAGCAGCAGCGCGCGCAGCACCTCGGCCCGTATGGTCCGCTCGGGCCCCCAGGAGCCGCCGTGTTCGGGATCGTCGTCGGCGCCTTCGCGGAAATCGACGCCCTCATCGAGCGGGAAGGCCCGCCAGACGCGCCGCTCCGCCGGTGTCAGGTCCGTGATCTCCACCGGCGGGATCGTGTCGCGGGGGTGTTCGGGGTGTCAACCGCGCTGTGTTTCGCGGGCCTTCGGCTCGGCGGCGGCGGTATCGGCTGCGGGGGCCGCGGCGGGCTTGGGGCGGATGAGGCGGCGCGCCAGGGGCTCGGTCCAGCGGGCGGTGAGGGGGCCGATGATGACCAGGATCAGGACGTACGCCGTGGCCAGGGGGCCCAGCGACGGTTCGATGCCCGCGGTGACGGCGAGTCCGGCGATGACGATGGAGAACTCGCCGCGCGCGACCAGTGTGCCGCCCGCCCGCCAGCGGCCCTTGACGGAGATCCCGGCGCGCCGCGCGGCCCAGTAGCCCGTGGCGACCTTGGTGCAGGCGGTGACGACGGCCAGCGCGAGGGCGGGCAGCAGGACCGGCGGGATGCTGGCGGGGTCGGTGTGCAGGCCGAAGAAGACGAAGAAGACGGCGGCGAACAGGTCGCGCAGCGGGCTGAGCAGATTGTGGGTGCCCTCGGCGACCGAGCCGGTGAGGGCGATGCCGACCAGGAAGGCGCCCACGGCGGCGGAGACCTGGAGCTGCTGGGCTATCCCGGCGACCAGCAGGGTCAGGCCCAGCACCACCAGCAGCAGCTTCTCGGGGTCGTCGCTGGAGACGAAGCGGGAGATGTGGCGGCCGAAGCGGACGGCGACGAAGAGGACGAGGCCTGCGACGCCGAGCGCGATGGCCAGGGTGACGCTGCCCGCGGCCAGCCCGACACCGGCCAGCAGGGCGGTGACGATCGGCAGGTAGATGGCCATGGCCAGGTCCTCGAGGACCAGGATGGACAGGATGACCGGGGTTTCGCGGTTGCCGAGCCGGCCGAGGTCGCGGAGGACCTTGGCGATGACGCCGGACGAGGAGATCCAGGTGACCCCGGCCAGCACCACGGCTTCCACCGGGCCCCAGCCCAGCAGCAGCGCCATGACGGCGCCGGGCAGGGCGTTGAGCGTGGCGTCGACCAGCCCGGCCGGGTACTGGGTCTTGAGGTTGCTGACCAGATCGCTGGCCGTGTACTCCAGGCCGAGCATCAACAGCAGCAGTACGACGCCGATTTCGGCGCCGATCGCGACGAACTCCTCACTGGCCCCGAGCGGCAGCAGCCCGCCCTCGCCGAAGGCCAGCCCGGCGAGCAGATAGAGGGGTATGGGCGAGAACTGGAAGCGTCCGGCGAGGCGGCCCAGCAGTCCGAGGCCGAGGATGACCGCACCGAACTCGATCAGGAAGACGGCAGAAGAGTGCATCCGTCTGTCACTCCCGCCCCAATATCGCCGCGGCGGCTTCCACGCCCTCGCGCGTGCCGATCACGATCAGGATGTCCCCACCGGCCAGCCGGAAGTCCGGGGTGGGGGACGGGATGGCGTCCGCCCGGCGCAGCACGGCCACGATGGAGGTCCCGGTCTCGGTGCGGGTCCGCGTCTCGCCCAGCACCCGCCCGTTCCAGTACGAGGACGGGGACAGCTCGATCCGCTCGGCGACCAGCCCCAGCTCGGTGGTGGACAGCAGCGTGGGACTGTGGTGCGCGGGCATCAGCGCGCTGATGAGCGCCTCCGCCTCGCCCGGGGTGAGCCGGGTGGACAGGGCGCACTCGTCGGGATCGTCCCTCCGGTACGCGCTCAGCGTCCGTTCGCCGTCGCGGTGCGCGACCACCGACATCCGGCCCTGGTCCCGCGTCGTCAGGTCGTAACGGACTCCGATGCCCGGCAACGGCGTACTGCTCAACCGCGGAACACCCACAGCCATCCCCTTGTTCGTGCGCGACTTCCCGCTGGTCGCGCGGGTCGAAGTGTCGTCCGGCCACCGTAACAAATGGTAAAGAGTAAGTAATGGGGGGAAGTGCTCCGGGGCCCGGTGGAACAATCCGCGTTCGGGTGTCCGTACCCCGGGAGACGCACGAGAAAGACGGTGATCATGATCGAGTGGCGGCCGCTCAGCGTCGGCATGAGGCCCGTTCCGGAGCCCGTCGCCACCCCGGTCATCTGGTCCGCGGCCTTCGCCGGGGCGCTGCTGCTGGTGGCCGTCCTCAACTCGCTCGGCGGCCATGGTCGGCCGACGCTCGCCCTGATCGCCCTGTCGCTGTTCGCCGCCGTGCTCGGGCTGTGCGCGCGGTTCGTGGCGGCGCCGGGGACGGCCGTGCTGTGCTGGCTGTTCCTCAACGGCTTCGCCATCCCGCCCGTCGGCGTGCTGACCTGGGCGGGCGGCCGCGACGGCACCTGGCTCGCGTGCCTGCTCGGCGCGACCGTCGTCGGCACGGCCTGCGCCCGCGTCGTCAACGCCCGGGCGGGCTACCGGCGCATCACGCCGCGCGACCACGGCTGACGGGAGGCTCTGGAAGCGGGGCCGGGCGTCGCTGTTCCGCGAAGCGGGGCCGGGCGTCGCTGTTCCGCGAAGCGGGGCCGGGCGTCGCTGTTCCGCGGCCCTCGGCTCGGAGGAACAATGGCAGCATGACCGAGCGCAAGCCACCGGGCATCAGTTTCGAGACATGGGCCGACCGGCAGATCCGGGAGGCGGAGGAGCGCGGAGACTTCGCCGACCTGCCGGGCAAGGGCAAACCGCTGCCCCACCTGAACAGGCCGTATGACGAACTGTGGTGGGTCAAGGAGAAGATGAGCCGCGAGGGCCTGTCGTTCCTGCCCCCGACGCTCGTGCTGCGCAAGGAAGCGGAAGACGCGCTCGCGGCCGCGGCGGAGGCACCGTCCGAGCGGGCGGTACGCGAGATCATCGCGGACGTCAACGACAAGATCCGCGAAGCGATCCGGCACCCTCCCCCGGGCCCGCCGCTCCATCTGGCGCCCTTCGACGCCGACGAGATCGTCCGGGAGTGGCGGGAGCGGCGGCCAGAAGACCAAGGCTGACCTGGGCTGACGGGTCCGGCGCGGCCGGGGCGCGGGGCCCCGGCCACACCGGACCGCCCTTGAGAGGGCTACTCCTCGTTGCCGTAAGGCCGGGTGATGATCTCCATGCCATGACCGGCCGGGTCCATGAAGTACAGCCCGCGGCCGCCGTAGTGGTGGTTGATCTCGCCCGGCTGCTTACCGTGCGGATCGGCGTAATACGTGATGCCCTGCTCCCGTATCCGCTGGAACGCCGCGTCGAATTCCTCGTCGGAGATGAGGAACGCGTAGTGCTGCATGGTGATCGACTCGGCAGGGATACTGGCGAAGTCCAGGGTGACCCCATTGCTGGTGGAGACCGGTATGAACGGGCCCCAGGCGTCCCCCACCTCCAAGCCCAGAATATTGGCCAGGAATTCGGCGGATTCCCGGTTGTCCCGGGAGTGGACGATGGTGTGATTCAGCTCGACTGACACTGTGGAATGCCTCCAATTAAGGCAATCTCACGGGCACCTCCATGCCTCACCCGGCCGGTGACCGACACGCGATGCCGTATCTCCGATCCTAGGCGTCGTCCCGCTCGCCCGTCGAGCCTCGTTGGACGGCCGCCACGCTGAAGATTCCGCCCTCCGCGTCGCGGAGTGCCGCGACGCGGCCATAGGGGGTGTCGACCGGCGGGGAAACGACGCTTCCACCCAGCGCCACGGTGCGTTCGGCGACCCGGTCGACGTCCTCGACCCGGAAATAGGCATGCCAGCGGGGCCGTACATTCGGATCGGGGGCGGCCTCCAGGGCGCCGCCGCGCAGCCCGGCCACCGCCTTCCCATCGATGTGCAGGACCACCCGGTCATGCTCGAAGCGGACGTCGCACCGCTCCCGCGCCTGGGCGTCCCAGCCGAAGACATGGCCGTAGAAGAGCGCCGCGTCGAACGCGTCACGCGTACGCAATTCCAGCCAAACGGGGGCGCCCGGTCTGCGCTCGCCCCACCAGGCGGAGGTGAGATCGCCCTCCCAGATGCCGAAGACGGCGCCGTCCGGATCGGCCGCCCACGCCACTCGGCCGTTGCCGAATTCCAGTGGCCCGACCGCGACCGTGCCCCCGCGCTCCTGGACGCGCCAGGCGACCTCGTCCGCGCTGTCCGCAGCGAAGTACGTCGTCCAGGTGACGGGCAGGGTCACCCCCGCCGTCGGGGCCGACGCACCGATGCCGACCGTCGGTACGCCATCCTCGGTGCAGGCGATGGTGTAACGACCGTGCCCGTACCGCGTGGGCCGGAACGTCCAGCCGAAGAGCTCTCCGTAGAAGGTGTGCGCGCGGTCCAGATCGGCTGCCATCAGGCTCACCCAGCAGGGTGCTCCCTGGACAGCGCGGAACCTCTCCCGCAAGCCGCTCACCTCACTCCGCTCACTCCGCATCCATCGCGACGCACGGCCTGGCGCTTCCCTTCCGCGCGCAGCCCTCATCGCTCGCGCGTGACGCCCGATATCTTCACTTTCCTCCGATCCTCCGGTCCGCGCCACCGCACTGCTCATGAGACGGGCCGGAGAGCGGCCGCCGCGCACCTGTGGTACATCACACCGGGACGCGTCTGCCAACGTGTGACGGACGACCCTCCGCGGCAGGGCAGTATTGCGCCCATGTCGAATCTCCGCTCGAACATCGTCACGTGGCTGGGCCGCAAGTACTTCACGAAGATTCAGAAGAACGGGTTCGATCTGTCCAAGATGTCGTTTCTCCCGGATGCCACGCTGGCACCGCTGAAGCGCGACGGACTCGACCCCGTGGCCGATCTCTCCAAAACCCGGGCAAAGGAACCCATCAGCAAGATTTGGCTCCCTTTCGGGATCAACGGCTGGCTCGTCACCGGGTATGACGAGACCAAGGCGGTACTCGGAAAGGCGAAGGGATTCAGCTCCGACTTCACCAACCTGGCCGAGAAGGCCGTCGGCGTCGCCGAACAGCAGCATCCCGGCGGCCTCGGCTTCAGCGATCCACCGACGCATACGAGACTGCGACGGCTGCTGACGCCCGAATTCACCATGCGGCGGCTCAGCAGGCTCACCCCGCGCATCCACGCCATCGTGGAGGAGCGGCTGGACGAGATGGCCGCGGCCGAGGGGCCGGTCGACCTGGTGGAGATGTTCGCGCTCCCCATTCCGGCCCTCGTCATCTGCGAACTGCTCGGCGTTCCGTACGAGGACCGCGATGACTTCCAGCGGTACAGCACGGCGCGGTTCGATCTGTTCGGCGGCGCGAACGCGTCCCTCGGCGCCATGTCGGACTCGCTGTCGTATCTCCATGGAATCGTCCGCAAGCAGCGTGAATCACCGGGTGACGGGCTGCTCGGCATGCTGGTGAAGGAGCACGGCGACGAAATCGACGACCAGGAGCTGGCGGGGCTGGCCGACGGGGTGCTGACCGGCGGTCTGGAAACCACCGCGAGCATGCTGGCGCTGGGCACGCTCGTACTGCTCCAGGCCCCCGAACAGTTCGCGGCGATACGCGACCAGGAAGACGTCGTCGACCGTTTCGTGGATGAGCTGCTGCGTTATCTCTCCGTCGTCCAGGTGGCGTTCCCGCGGTTCGCCCGCGAGGACATGGAGATAGCGGGCACGAAGATATCCGCGGGCGATCTGGTGCTGTGCTCGCTGAGCGGAGCGAATCGCGACGAGAAGCTGGGTCCGGACATGGAGCGGGTCGACCCGCACCGGCAGACGGCGTCTCATCTGGCCTTCGGCCACGGCATTCACCGCTGCATCGGCGCCGAACTGGCCAAGATGGAACTCAGGGCGGCCTATCCCGCGCTGGTCCGGCGATTCCCCGAGATGCGGCTGGCCGTGGATGCCGACAAGCTCAAGTACCGGAAGCTGTCGATCGTTTACGGCGTCGACGCGCTGCCGGTGACGCTGCGCTAGGCGAACGCCGGAGGGGACACACCGGAGGGGCGTCGGGGACGGGGAGAGAAGGGGGCGAGGGCGGGGAATCGAGGGGTGGATACGGGGAGCTGGGGGCCTGTCAGGTGGGGACCTGACGGGGCGGGACCTGCTGAGTGGAGTTCCGCTGGGCGGGGATCTGCTGGGTGGGGATTCGCTGGGTGGGGATCTGCTGGGTGGGGATCTGCTGGGTGGGGATCTGCTGGGTGGGGATCCGTCAGAAGCGCTCGGTCAGTTGCTCACGCCCGGCCGGCGGCTCGTCCGCACGGGGCCAGAAGTCGGTGATGGTCTGGATCCTGCCGTCCGGAGCCGAGGTGAAGAAGCTGATGCCCTGCGTCTCCTCCTCCTCGTCGCTGAACCGGACCCAGGAGACCGCCTGGGTGTCGTCGGCGACCACGCGCTCGACCTCCAGGCTCCACTCGCCGAGCTGCTCGGCGTTGAAGCGGACCACGCCGTCCCGGCCGACCACCCGCTCCCGGGTCTGCGGAAGCTCGTAGCGGACGTCGTCGGCAAGGGTCGCGCCGAACGCCCTCCAGTCCCTGGCCTGGGCCGTGGCCCAATATGTCTCCACGGTCGCGGCTATGTCGCCCATCGTCGCCCCCTCCGTTCCGGCCCATCTGTCCATGCCCGCCGGGAACGTTATCCACAGGCGCGAGGGGACGCCAGCGCGGATGTCGGGGTGCGGCGCAGAATGGGGTCATGACTGAGAGCACGGAGTCCATGCCGGACTGGGAAAAGCGGTTTCGGGCACCGCGAGTGGGGTTGCCGGAGTGGGCGGAGGACGCCCCCGAGCGGTCGCTGTTCGTCTCGAACGCCACGGGCACATACGAGCTGTACGCATGGGATCGCGCGACCGGCGCGCAGCGGCAGGTGACGGACCGGCCGAACGGGACGACGGACGGGGTGCTGGCCCCGGACGGCCGGTGGATCTGGTGGTTCTCGGATACCGATGGTGACGAGTTCGGGGTGTGGCTGCGCCAGCCCTTCGACGGCGGCGACAGCGGCGGCGACGGGACAGGCGTCGGCGAGTCCGGGGAGACGGCGGGGGCGGACGAGCCCGCGGCGCCCGGCCTCGACCCCTCCTATCCGGCGGGTCTCGCGCTCGGCCGGGACGGCACGGCGATCGTCGGCCGGTCCACGGACGAGGAGGGCTCGACGATCCATGTGGTGGCGCCGGGGGCCGAGCCCCGGGAGATCTACCGCCACCGGGAGTCGGCCGGAGTGGGCGACCTGTCGCACGACGGGACGCTGATCGCGGTCGAGCACACCGAGCACGGCGACGCCATGCACTCGGCGATCCGGGTCGTCCGGCTGGACGGGACGGCGGTCGCGGAGCTGGACGACACCAAGAGCGGCACCGAGGAGCTGGGCCTGTCCGTCATGGGCTTCGCACCGGTCGCCGGGGACACCCGGCTGCTGGTCGGGCACCAGCGGCGGGGCCGGTGGGAGCCGATGGTGTGGGATCCGGTGACCGGGGTGGAGACGGCCCTGGCCATCGATCTGCCGGGCGATGTCGGCGCGGACTGGTTCCCGGACGGCTCGGCGCTGCTGGTCGCCCACGACCACCAGGCGCGCGGCGAGCTGTGGCGGTATGAGCTGGCCTCCGGTGAGCTGACCCGCGTCGAGACCCCGGCCGGGTCGATCGGGGGCGCCTCCGCGCGGCCGGACGGCACGATCGAGTTCCTGTGGTCCTCGGCGGAGCAGCCGCCGCAGGTGCGGTCGACGAGCGGGCGGACCGTGCTCGACCCGCCGGGGCTCAAGGCCCCCGTGTCGGTGCCGGTGAGCGACGCCTGGGTGGACGGGCCGGGCGGGCGGGTGCACGCGCTGGTGCAGAAGCCCGAGGGCGAGGGCCCCTTCCCCACGGTCTTCGACATCCACGGCGGGCCGACCTGGCACGACAGCGACGCGTTCGCGGCGGGCCCGGCGGCCTGGGTCGACCACGGCTTCGCCGTCGTCCGGGTCAACTACCGCGGCTCGACCGGGTACGGGCGGGCGTGGACGGACGCGCTCAAGCACCGGGTCGGGCTGATCGAGCTGGAGGACATCGCGGCGGTCCGGGAGTGGGCGGTGGCCTCGGGGCTGGCCGACCCCGAGCGGCTGGTGCTGTCCGGCGGTTCCTGGGGCGGCTATCTGACGCTCCTGGGCCTGGGCACCCAGCCCGAGGCCTGGGCGCTGGGCCTGGCCGCGGTCCCGGTCGCGGACTACGTGACGGCCTACCACGACGAGATGGAGGCCCTGAAGGCGATGGACCGCACGCTCCTCGGGGGCACCCCGGAAGAGGTGCCGGAGCGCTTCGAGGCGTCCTCCCCGCTGACCTACGTGGACCAGGTGCGGGCGCCGGTCTACATCTCGGCCGGGGTGAACGACCCGCGCTGCCCGATACGGCAGATCGACAACTACGTGGAGCGGCTACGTCAGCGCGGCGCCCCGCACCAGGTGTACCGCTACGACGCGGGGCACGGCTCGCTCGTGGTCGAGGAGCGGATCAAGCAGTTGCGCTTGGAGATCGATTTCGCTCAGCGTCATCTGAATCTTCCTGGTCCGGGGCGCGGTCCTGCCGCGGACCGGGCGGAGGAGCCGCAAGCCCGTCCGGAGTGAGGCCCAGCGCGAGGTCGCGGGCGGCCTCGACCTCGCGCCGGAAGAGCCGGAACCACATGAAGACCACGAAGCCCGCGAAGACGAACCACTCACCGGTGTAGCCGAGGTTCTGGAACGCCTTGAGGTCCAGCCCGGTGCCCTCCGCCACGACGGGGGGCACCGGCCGCAGGGCCCCGGGCGCCTGGGAGGAGGTGATCCACGCGTCGTACACCGAGTACGGCACCAGGTTGACCAGCGAGGCATCGCTGATCATGCCCAGCTGACCGCGCGGCAGCGCGCCGCTCGCGGTCACCCCGCCGCTGCCCTCGTGCTCGGTCGCCTGGAGCGCCCCGGTGACCGTCACCCGGCCGGACGGCGGCGCGGGCACCTCGGCGGTGTCGGCCTTGGAGGAGGCGTCCCCGGGCAGCCAGCCACGGACGACGGGCAGTGCCTTGCCCCCGTCGGTGCGCAGCAGCGTCAGTACGTAGAAGCCGGTCCGGTCGCCGAGTCGCCGGTCGGGAACGAGGAGTTGGTGTTCGGTGTCGTACCGGCCGGTGGCGGTCGCCCGCCGCCCGGAGGTCTCCGTGGTGACCGGCAGCAGGTCGTGCAGCGGCTTCGCCGCGGCCTTCTCGGCGCCGGACGCGTCCTCCTGCTGCTGCTCGTGCGTGTCGATGCGCGTCTCGAAGCGGCTGAGCTGCCAGCTGCCCATGAAGAGGCAGAACGGGATCGCCAGCACGGTGAACACGTTGATCACCCACCAGCGGGGTGTCAGCAGAAACCGATACACACCCCCACGGTACGGGCCCCACGGCGGGCCCCCGGCGGCGGGCCCCGGCTTGACGCCGCCGCGAGGACCACGACGGGCACCGGGACGGGCAGCGGCACGTGGGCCGGGACAGCGCCCGGAAGAGGGCCCGCGAGGGGGCTCAGGAGGAGGCCAGCAGGCCGGTGCCGTAGACCGTCCCCGCGCAGGCACCGCTCAGGGTCACGCTGCCGACCGCGGGCTCGCCCGCCTCCGGCGTATAGCTGACCTGGACGCTCGCGGCAGGCTGCTCGCCACCGCCGCCGCCCGGGGAGCCGCTCGGGTCGCCCGAGCCGGGCTGGTCCGCCGGGCCACCGGCGGCATCCGGGGTGGGGGTGGCGGTCGGGGTGTCGTCGCCGGAGCTGGGGCATCCGCTGGGGCCGCCGCCCGACGCCGGGATCCATGCGAACCGGACCTCGTACGCCTGGCCCGGCTGGAGGATCAGCGTGCCCGGCTCGGTGGCCGGGTCGGGCAGCCCGCTCGCCGCGTCCCCCGCCGTGTGATCGACGAAGAAGACCTTCCCGGGGTCCGCCGAGCCCTGCGCGGCCACGCCGAACCTGCCGTCGCCCTCGACCATGCAGGCCTGACCGGAGGTGTTCTCGACGCGGAACGAGCCGTAGATCCGGCCCTCGGCGTCCGCCGCTCCGGTCGACCCGCCGTTGCCGCCGAGCTGGGTGCGGGAGCAGGTGGGCGAGGTGGCGTTCAGCGTGCTGGAGGGGTCGGGGGCGGTGCCGCCCGAGTCGCCGCCCTGGGCGCCCTTGGACGGCTTGTCCTCGTCCTTCGTGCCGTCCTTGCCCTCGTCGCCGTGGTCGTCCGTCCGGGTCTTGTCGGAGGGCCCGTCGGGGTCCTTGCCGCCGCTGCCCTCGCCGCGCCCGCTGCTGTCGCCCCCCTGAGGGGTGCGGTGGCTGCTGGCCGCGTTGGCCGGGTGGTCGTTCGAGGCGTTGCTCGCGGAGGTGACGTGCACCAGGGCGGGCAGCGCGGCACCGCCGAGCACCACCGCCGCCACGGCCCCGACCAGGGCCTGGCGGCGCCGCGCCCGGCGGGCGGGCACGGCGCGCCGCAGACGCTCCAGGGAGTGCGGGGGCGGCTCCAGGTCGTCCACCGCGCAGTGCAGCATCCGCCGTAGCGACTGCTCGTCGATGTCAGCCGCGCGGCGTATGTCCCCCGCGTCGTCCGCGCCGATGCCGTCCGAACGCGCGCCGTCCGGACCCGTACCGTCCGCGCCGGTGCCGTCCGAACGCGCGCCGTCCAAACCCGTACCGTCCGCGGCCGCGGCGTCCGGCGCCGCTCCGTCGGGAGCGGCCTCCAGCGGCTCGCGGTCGCCCTGGCGGTCGGGGTCCTCCGGGCCCGGCGTGTCGTTCTCGTGGTTCATGCGGGAGCCTCCATGGCGACGCGGAGCGCCGCGATGCCGCGCGAGCCGTACGCCTTGACCGAGCCGAGCGATATGCCCAGCGTCTCGGCCACCTGGGCCTCGGTCATGTCGGCGAAGTAGCGCAGCACGAGGACCTCGCGCTGGCGGCGCTGGAGGCCCTTCATCGCCTTGATCAATTGGTCGCGCTCCAGCTGGTCGTACGCGCCTTCCTCGGCACTGGCCATGTCGGGCATCGGCTTGGAGAGCAGCTTCAGCCCCAGGATGCGGCGGCGCAGCGCCGAGCGGGAGAGGTTGACGACCGTCTGCCGCAGATAGGCGAGGGTTTTCTCCGGATCGCGGACTCTCTTGCGCGCGGAGTGCACGCGGATGAACGCCTCCTGCACCACGTCCTCGCAGGATGCGGTGTCGTCGAGGAGGAGCGCCGCGAGCCCGAGCAGCGACCGGTAATGGGCGCGGTAGGTCTCGGTGAGGTGATCGACTGTGGTCCCCGCTGCCATCGCCATCGCGTCGTCAGCGTCCTCGCGCCCCGTCGCGAGAGGTGCAGGGCGGGCGGTCGACCATGGCGCGATCACCGGCATGCCGCCTGATGTGCGCGGCCGCGGGGGCCGCACTGCCGTGCCGCCGCGCCCTGGAACCGTTGCGATGCCGAATACCTCTGCCACGTCTGTTGGACACGCTGTCCCCCGTCAGGGTTGTACGCGCGAGGCACCGCTTTTGACGCTGCACCAGATCCCCCCATGCGCCCCAACTCTCCCCAATGCCCAGTTTTCACAGCGCCCACGGGTGGGCGACCAGAAAGACGCTCCCCACTCGCTGTCGGTTGCAGCAAGCGGGGAGCGGTTCGTCGGACGGGCCATCGACCCGGACCAACTGGTCCAGGCCATTGACCAGATCACAGGATATTCACATTATCCGGGGCGTGCACCTCGTGCGGTGCACTCTTCGCGGGGCACTACGCGGCGGTCAGCTCCGCCGCGATGACCTCCCCGATCTGCGCGGTGTTGAGCGCCGCGCCCTTGCGGAGGTTGTCGCCGCACACGAAGAGTTCGAGCGCGTTCGGGTCGTCCAGCGAGCGCCGCACCCGGCCGACCCACGTCGGATCGGTGCCCACGACATCGGCGGGCGTCGGGAACTCGCCCTCCGCCGGGTTGTCGCACAGCACCACGCCCGGCGCACCGGCCAGGATCTCGTGGGCCGCCTCCACCGTCACCTCGTTCTCGAACCGCGCGTGCACGGCCAGCGAGTGCGTGGTGATCACGGGCACGCGCACACAGGTCGCGGTGACCCGCAGGTCCGGCAGCCCCAGGATCTTGCGGGACTCGTTCCGTACCTTCAGCTCCTCCGAGGACCAGCCGTCCTCCTTGAGCGAGCCCGCGAACGGCACCACGTTGAGCGCCATCGGAGCCGGGAACGGCCCGGTCTCGCCGACCGCCCGCCGTACGTCGCCCGGGTGGGTACCCAGTTCCGTACCGGCCACCAGCGCGATCTGCTCGCGCAGGGCGTCGATGCCTTCCTTGCCCGCGCCGGAGACCGCCTGGTACGAGGAGACGATCAGCTCGCTCAGCCCGAACTCGGCGTGCAGCGCGCCCATCGCGACGATCATCGACAGCGTGGTGCAGTTCGGGTTGGCGATGATGCCGCGCGGCCGGACGCGCGCCGCGTGCGCGTTCACCTCGGGCACGACCAGCGGCACATCCGGGTCCATCCGGAAGGCGCCGGAGTTGTCCACGACGACCGCGCCCTTGCTCGCCGCGACCGGCGCCCACTGGGCCGAGACCTCGTCCGGGACGTCGAACATCGCGACGTCGACGCCCTCGAACGCCTCCTCGCGCAGCGCGACGACCTCGACCTGCTCGCCCCGGACGGTCAGCTTCCGCCCGGCCGAGCGCGGGGAGGCGATCAGCCGGATCTCGCCCCACACGTCGGCCCGCTCGGACAGGATCGAGAGCATGACAGTGCCGACGGCGCCGGTCGCACCGACGACGGCGAGCGTCGGCTTCCGGCCACCGGCGCCGCCGGCCCGGGTCATCGGCCGGTCCCTCCGTACACGACCGCCTCGACGCTGTCGCTGTCCAGCCCGAACGCGCTGTGCACGGCGCGGACCGCGTCCTTCACGTCATCGGCGCGGGTGACGACCGAGATGCGGATCTCGGAGGTCGAGATCAGCTCGATGTTGACCCCGGCGTTCGACAGCGCCTCGAAGAAGGTCGCGGTCACGCCCGGGTTGGTCCGCATCCCGGCGCCGATCAGCGAGATCTTGGCGATCTGGTCGTCGTAGCGCAGCGAGTCGAAGCCGATCTGCGGCTTCGCCTTGGTCAGCGCCTCCATCGCCCGGTGCCCGTCCGTCTTGGGCAGCGTGACGGAGATGTCGGTCAGCCCGGTCGACGCGGCGGAGACGTTCTGCACCACCATGTCGATGTTGATCTCGGCGTCCGAGATCGTGCGGAAGATGGCCGCGGCCTCACCCGGCTTGTCCGGCACCCCGACGACCGTGACCTTGGCCTCGGACGTGTCGTGCGCGACCCCGGAGATGATCGCCTGCTCCATGCCTTCTTCTCCTTCTCCCGCTTCCTGCCGATTGCGCACCCAGGTGCCCTGATGGCCGGAGAACGACGACCGTACGTGGATGGGGATGTTGTAGCGGCGCGCGTACTCCACGCAGCGCAGATGCAGCACCTTGGAGCCGCTCGCGGCGAGCTCCAGCATGTCCTCGTACGGGATTTCGTTGATCTTGCGAGCCTTCTTCACCACGCGCGGGTCGGAGGTGAACACTCCGTCCACGTCGGTGTAGATCTCGCACACCTCGGCCTCCAGGGCCGCCGCCAGGGCCACCGCGGTGGTGTCCGAGCCGCCCCGGCCGAGGGTGGTGATGTCCTTGCTCTCCTGGGACACGCCCTGGAAGCCCGCGACGATCGCGACGGCGCCCAGTTCGAGCGCATCGCGGATGCGCCCCGGCGTGACATCGATGATCCGCGCTTTGTTGTGGACCGCGTCGGTGATGACTCCTGCCTGGCTGCCGGTGAACGACAGCGCCTCGTGACCGAGGTCTTTGATCGCCATGGCCAGCAACGCCATGGAGATTCGCTCTCCCGCGGTCAGCAGCATGTCGAACTCGCGCCCAGTAGGAATCGGGGATACCTGCTCGGCGAGATCGATCAGCTCGTCCGTCGTGTCGCCCATCGCGGAAACCACGACGACCACCTGGTGGCCGTTCTTCTTGGCTTCGACGATTCGCTTGGCGACCCGCTTGATGCCCTCGGCATCGGCAACGGAGGAGCCTCCGTACTTCTGCACGACAAGGCCCACGTGCGCTCCTCGCAGATCTCAATAATGCGGTCGGCTCAGTTTAGCGAGCGGCCGGAAAGTGCCCTCCCAATATCAGATAGCGAGACACACGCCTCACCACCCGACCAGGTCGGACCAGACGGACCCGGGCGGACCAGGGGGATCATGCGGCACAACGTCCCCGTACCGCGGATACTCCTGGCATCCCGTACCACTCGTTCAGCGACGAACCCTGCCCGCTTCCGGGCGAAGCACACAGGAACGTAACCCAGCTCACAGGGCGCGCGGAGGCCGTGCGGGCCTCCGGATGGCCTCTCAGGGGCGCAGGGAGCGCAGTCCCAGCGGCTCCGCGATCTCCGCCGCCATGACCCGGCCGGCCTCCTCCGCCAGCGCCTCGTCACCGCCCGCGCTACTGTCCGTGTCCAGCCCGTCCAGCTCGTCCAGCGGGCTGTCCAGCCGTACGTGCGCGACGAGCGACTGGAGCGCGCGCAGGGCGGCGGAAGCGGTCGTACCCCAGTTGGAGAGGTACGAGAACTGCCACCACCACAGCGCCTCGTTGATCCGGCCCTCGCGGTAGTGCGCCATGCCGTGCCGCAGGTCCGTGATGATCAGGGCGAGATCGTCGGAGATGCGGCAGGGGACGGGCTCACTGCGCGGTACGTACGGGTCGAACACCTCCGAGTAGACGTCGACCGGCTCCAGCAGCCGGGCGAACCGTTCCCGCAGCTCGTCGACGTCCGGCTCGGGACCGGCGTCCGGCTCGTACCGCTCGTCCGGTACGAAGTCCTCGTGGGCGCCGAGCCGCCCGCCGGCGAGGATCAGCTGGGAGAGCTCGAGCAGCAGGAACGGCACGGCGCTGTTCGGTTCGTCGCCCTTGGCGACCTCGGTGACCGCGACGATGAAACTCTCGATCTGATCGGCGATCTGAACCGAGAAGTCGTCCGGGTCCGGGTGGGCGTCGTGCAACGTTGCGTCAGACATCGAGAAGTCTTCTCCCTTCGAAGGCACGACCCAGCGTGACCTCGTCGGCATACTCCAGGTCTCCCCCGACGGGAAGACCACTGGCCAGGCGCGTGACCTTCAGCCCCATGGGCTTGATCATGCGCGCGAGGTACGTGGCGGTGGCTTCACCCTCCAGATTCGGATCGGTGGCCAGGATCAGCTCCGTGACCGTGCCGTCCGCGAGCCGGGCCAGCAGCTCCCTGATCCGCAGATCGTCCGGGCCCACGCCCTCGATGGGGCTGATCGCCCCGCCGAGCACGTGATAGCGGCCGCGGAACTCACGGGTCCGCTCGATCGCGACGACGTCCTTCGGCTCCTCGACCACGCAGATGACCGCGGGGTCCCGGCGCGGGTCCTGGCAGACCCGGCACTGCTCGGCCTCGGCGACGTTCCCGCACACCGCGCAGAACCGCACCTTCTCCTTGACCTCGGTCAGCGCGTGAGCGAGGCGGCGGACGTCGGTGGGCTCGGACTGGAGGATGTGGAAGGCGATCCGCTGCGCGCTCTTGGGACCGACGCCGGGCAGCCTGCCCAACTCGTCGATGAGGTCCTGGACCACGCCCTCGTACACGCCTGCATCCAATCTCGCGCCGCCGCGCGGTGGCTGTACTTCATCTGAATATTCGGTTGCGCCGCTCGAAACGGGACACAGGGCCCGTCGAACGGTCTTCAGTCTCGGGCCTACGGCCTCAGAAAGGCAGCCCCGGCATCCCACCCAGCCCCTGCGCCAGCGGGCCGAGCTTCGTCTGCTGAAGCTCCTGCGCCACGTGGTTCGCGTCGCGGACGGCCGCGACGACCAGGTCCGCGAGGGTCTCGGTGTCCTCCGGGTCCACCGCCTTCGGGTCGATCACCAGACCCTGAAGCTCACCGGCACCGGTCACGGTCGCCTTCACCAGCCCACCACCCGAGGACCCCTCGACGGGGGTACGGGCCAGCTCCTCCTGGGCCGCGGCGAGGTCCTGCTGCATCTTCTGCGCCTGCTGCAACAACTGCTGCATGTCAGGCTGGCCACCACCGGGAATCACGAGTTCGCTCCTGGCTGTCGATTGCGGTTCTCTTCGATAGCCCGAGCCTACGTGCTCCCACGGCGCCTTGCCCTACGCCGTACGAAGGAGACGGCCGCGCCCGGCACCGGGCCCGCCCCCTACGCCGTACGGCCGACGCGCTCTCCCCGCTCTCCCCGTTCTCCTCGCTCTACGGGTTCTCCTCGCTCTGCCCGCTCTACTCGTTCGCGATCTCTTCGATGACCGTGGCGCCCAGCTCGCGCACGATCAGGTCGTGCCCGCTCAGCGCGGTCTCGTCCAGATCCGGGTCGTCCTCGGCCGGCATGTCGTCCTCCGGCGAGATGGGCGGAGGCTCGGGCTCCCGGTACGCGGACGCCTCGGGGGGCGGCCCCGCGTCGGCGGGCGCGGGGGCCGGGGCCGACGGCGCGGGGGCGGGCGGGGGCGTGGGGGCGGGCTGCCGGGGCGGGGCGGGCTGACCGCCGCCACCGAAGCCGCCTGCGTTTCCGCCACCTCCGCCGAAGCCGCCTGCGTTTCCGCCGCCGCCACCGAAGCCGCCGGGACCGCCGGACGCCCCCGGCCCGGGCCCGCCGGGACCGCCGCCCGGACCGGCCGACCCGCCTCCTTGTCCGCCAGAAGGATCGACGATCGCCTCGATGCGCCACTGCACGCCGATCGCGTCGTTGAGGGCCTGCCGCAGGACGTCCTCGCTGCCGCCGTTGGCGAAGCTGTCGCGGGCGCCCGCGTTGGGGAACCCGATCTGGAGGGTCGTGCCGTCGAAACCGGAGACCGTGGCGTTCTGGCTCAGCAGGATCCAGGTGAAACGGCGACGGTTCTTGACCGCCTCCAGGATGTCCGGCCACATCTGCCGCACCTGCATGGCGCCCTGCGCCATGCCCGGCGTCGGCTGCGGCTGGCCGGGCCCACCGGCGGGACGCCCCTGTCCGGCCCCGGGCGCAGGTGCGGGCGCGGGCGCGGGAGCCCCGGCCCCCGGCGCGGAGGCGGTCGGCCAGGCCCCCGGCCGCTGCCCCCCGCCCGCCGCGGGCGAACCGCCGGGCTGCTGCCCACCGCCGCCCGCACCGGGCTGCGCGCTGGTCGGCCAGGCCCCGGGCCGCTGCCCGCTGCCCTGCGGCGCCTGCCCGGACGCACCGCCGCCGCCTCCACCCCCGGAAGGCCAGGCGCCGGGCCGCCGCGCACCGCTGTCCGCACCGCCGCTGTCCGTACTGCCGACGTCCGTATGACCGCTACTACCGCTGCCCGCACCGCCGCCGTCTCCGGCCGGGCCGCCGCCCGCCGCGGGCTGCGCACCGCCGGGCCAGGCACCCGGCCGCTGGCCGCCGCCCTCACTTCCCGCACTCCCGCCGGAAGCGTCGTGCGCAGGCGCCGGTCCCCCACCGCCGCCTACCGTCTCGTCCTGCCCGCCGGGCTGCTCCCCAGGAGCCGCAGGAGCCTCGGGCGCGCCCCCGCCCGGCCCCCGGCCACCGGCCATCGCCGCGCGGGCGGCCGCCGGACCGGAGGGCCCGGCCGGGACGTGGGCGTCGGGCCCCGGTACGTACCCCACGGCAGGCCCGGGCCCACCACCGGCGCCGCCACCACCGCCGCCGACGCCACCGCCCAGGCCGCCCGCCAGGGCACCCCGCTCCAGCCGCTCCAGCCGCGACTGCACCGACCGCTCGTCGTCGAAGGCGGCGGGCAGCAGCACCCGCGCGCAGATCAGCTCCAGCTGCAACCGCGGCGAGGTGGCGCCGCGCATCTCCGTCAGCCCCTCGTTGACGAGATCGGCCGCCCGGCTCAGCTCGGCCCCGCCGAAGACCGACGCCTGCGCCTGCATCCGCTCGACCACATCGGCCGGGGCATCGATGAGCCCCTTGTCCGCCGCGTCCGGCACGGCGGCGAGGATCACCAGGTCGCGCAGCCGCTCCAGCAGGTCGGCGACGAAGCGCCTGGGGTCGTTGCCGCCCTCGATCACCCGGTTCACGACCTCGAAGGCCGCCGCGCCGTCGGTCGCCGCGAACGCGTCCACGATCGCGTCGAGCAGCGAGCCGTCCGTATAACCGAGCAGCGAGGTGGCCATGGCGTACGTCACGCCGTCCTCGCCCGCGCCCGCGAGCAGCTGGTCCATGACCGACATCGAGTCCCGGACGGACCCGGCGCCCGCCCGCACCACCAGCGGCAGCACCCCGTCCTCGATCGGGATCTCCTCGCGCCCGCAGACCTCGCCCAGATAGTCGCGGAGCGTCCCCGGCGGCACCAGCCGGAACGGATAGTGGTGCGTACGCGACCGGATGGTGCCGATGACCTTCTCCGGCTCGGTGGTCGCGAAGATGAACTTCAGGTGCTCCGGCGGCTCCTCGACCACCTTCAGCAGGGCGTTGAACCCCGCCGAGGTGACCATGTGGGCCTCGTCGATGATGTAGATCTTGTAACGACTCGACGCGGGCCCGAAGAACGCCTTCTCCCGCAGCTCCCGCGCGTCGTCCACACCACCGTGCGACGCGGCGTCGATCTCGATCACATCGATCGACCCGGGCCCGTTCCGCGCGAGGTCCTGGCAGGACTGGCACTCCCCGCACGGCGCCGGAGTGGGGCCCTTCTCACAGTTCAGACAGCGGGCCAGGATGCGCGCACTGGTCGTCTTGCCACAGCCGCGCGGACCACTGAACAGATACGCGTGGTTGACCCGGTTGTTGCGCAGCGCCTGCTGCAGCGGATCGGTGACATGCTCCTGCCCGATGACCTCCGCGAAGGTCTCGGGGCGGTAGCGGCGGTACAGCGCGAGGGACGACACGCTTACGACGATATCGGGGCCCACCGACATCCGGACGCCGCCCGGGTCCCCGCCCCGCAACGCCCCCACAAACGAAAGGGCCCCCCACGCACCCGCCAGAGCCCACTTACCCTTGCTGCCTTCCGGCCCTGGGGGAGTTCGGTGAGATAGCGCCACGTGAGGGGCTGGCCCCCACCCTAGCGGATAGACCGGGGTGGGAACGAGTTCGCGAGCACTCCCGATCGTCTTGTAGAGTCTCCAGCGGAGGATTCGCCTAGAGGCCTAGGGCGCACGCTTGGAAAGCGTGTTGGGGGCAACCCCTCACGAGTTCGAATCTCGTATCCTCCGCAGCCGCCCACCTGGGCAAACGAAGGCTCCGACCGGATCTCGGTCGGAGCCTTCGTTGTGCTGTGGTTGCAGTTTTGGTTGCGGTTGACGCCGGGGGAGTCGACCGCAGCGAGGCTCCCGCTTAGCCGCTCACATCTGGAGGGCAGTCCGCAGCTCTTCGTCCCGGAGTAGTTCGAGGACTCCGGGCTCCTCGTCGGCGAAGATCCGGGGAGCTTCCTCGGACACAGCCTTGTGCAGCGCCGCGTAGCAGACGTCGGCGAACGGTTGGGTGCGCATACGGTAGATCTTGCGGCGCATGTTCCTGAGATCGCCGTCGGCGCGAGCTCGATCCCAGCCCCGTAGGTCGTCTGTCAGGTTCAGCCAGGCTTCGGCCCGCACTCGTGGCCGCTTCCCTTCGTTCAGGCCGCAGACCTTGATGGTCCACTCGCCTTTAAGGGAACCCTCGACCGGGCGGTAGACGCCGCTAGCCAGGCCGAGGTCTAGGTACTCGAAGGGGTCCTCACATGTCGGATCGATGAGCAGCGAGCCGACAAGGCCGTCGCTGCGATGCTTGTCGCCCTTAAAGCGGGTGTTGCAGGTGTTGCAGGCCAGTAAAAGATTCGGCCAGTAGAAGGTCCGCAGGGCGCATCGGGACTTGGGCACGAAGTGGTCCACCGTGTCGGCCAGGTGATTGCCGCAGTACATGCAGCAGTCCACGCCGGGGGCGATGTTCTCAAGGGCCTCGCGCACGGGCCGGTACACGTCCCGGCGCACGGTCTTGCGCTCCCACATCCGCTCGGCGTGCTCACCTCGCTCGGGAACCGGGGTGCTGGCCATCTCCTGGGTTAGGGCCAGCAGAGAGGCTTCCAGTTCGGTGGGGAGCCGCGGTCGTACGATCCTGATCACGAGCCACCGGTCTCCCGCCTCCTGGACCGCAGGCTGGAGTCCTCCACGTAGGTCGCTTGCGAGCTAGCCAGAGTCCGGCGCAGGGCGCGGAACCGCCGTACTGTCTCCGGATCGGCGTCCCCCGCCGCTACCTCGTACTCCAGGTCCGCCAGCTCCTCCCGTAGCTCCTCGGCGTGACGGGAGAACGGGGACCGAAGGCCGAAGACGTCCGAAAGGACTGCGTCGTCACCGGTGCCGTAGACGATCGTGCCGTACTCCTTCTCGTCCACGACCTCCGGTGGGACCTGCTCGTCCAGGCCGGGCAGCCTGATGAGGCCGCCAGGATCCGCAGCCTGGCAGATGTAAGGACTGTGCGTGGTGACGATGAACTGCACTGCTGGGAAGTGAGCCTTGAACCAGTCACCGATGCGCTGCTGCCAGGACACGTGGAGGTGCGCGTCCACCTCGTCGATGAGGACGACTCCTGGGTACGGCAGGTACGGTCGGCCGCCACTGTCGCGACACAGCTCCAGTGCTCCATAGGCGGCATGCATCTGCCGTACAACGTCCAGGACCAGTGCCGTGACGGTGCGCAGGCCGTCACTCATCCGCCATTGGGCGACCAGCGGTCCCTCTCCATCAGCGTGCCGCAACCACAGTCCTCGTGAGGTGACGTCCTCGACGCGGAAGTCTCCCGGCAGGAGATCGTCGTTCAGGAGCGCGAGTACCGATTCGATCAATGCCCCCGCGCCGGCCTCGCCTTCCAACCGACGCGTATGGACAGAGACGAGCCAGACCACCGATTCGGTGAGTGCCGACTTCTCTTCGAAGAGGGTACGCAGGGCCTCGGCACGATCTGGATTCTGCCGGTCACGCTCAAACAAGCCGGTACCGCTGAGGCGTCGGAAAGGCCCGTAAGCGGCGTGGAACCAGCCTGGCGGCGGTGAGGAAGACCACAACAGGTTAGCCGTCCTGGCACCCGAGTCGGGGAGGAACCGTACGCGGGTCGGGGGCGCGTCCTCCGCACTGAGCGGCTCCCGGCCCGGTTCCCACACCAGCTTGACGGTGCGCGGATCAGGCGTGGCAGGAGCCCCGAGGTCAGCCTTCGTGTCCGCTCGGAGGGAAAGCTCCAGACTCCCCCGGGACTGTCCGTAGGCGAGGTAGTCCTCTACCTCGCCGTCCAGCCGACTGGCTCTTTCCGGACCGGCCAGAGCGAGGGCGATAGCCCTCAGCAGGGTCGTCTTCCCCGAGCCGTTGCGTCCGGCCAGCACGGTCCACCCGGCGAAACTCCCATCCGGACGGGTGAAGTCGAGGTCGCAGGCCCTGGCGCCGTGGAACCCACGTACGCCATCGAGCCGGAGCCTCGTCACATACACCGCAGCGTCCTTCCTGGTCTTTCCCTGGCCTTCCCGATCGGGCCGGACCCGCTGGCCCGTCGCAACTTACCGCCCACTGTACGAATGCGCACTGACAGTGACGCGGCGGAGCCCGTGGCCTAATCCGGACGGTCATCATCCGCGTGGTGACGAAAGCCCCAGACACGCGTACATCGACTGGTGTAATGGGTGAGGCCGAATGACTGTTCCAGGGCGCGGGACAGATATAGGACACGCGAGGCCGCGAGGTACGGGGAGGGGCCGTGAGCGCTTCTGGCGCGCAGGCGAACAATGACAAGGTCGAGCAGGCACTGCACGATGCCGGCTGGCGGGTGTGTGCCCCGCACGAGCGCGATCTGAAGCCGGACGCGACGGCTGTCCGCGCCCCACATCCCGGCCTCAACGGAGTGTGCCTCTATCTCCTCCACGTTGACCGGGACCTCAGCGGCCTCGTGGTGGCGGGGGCCGAGACAGCCGACCCCCACGAACTGCTCGCCGAGGCAAACGATCTCGCCGCTCCACTCGCGACTCAGTACCTACGGCGAACCTGGCAGGAACGTCCCCTCCCGTTCCGCTACGGGACCAACGGCCGTGTCTGGTGCTTCCTCAACGCCCTCGATGCCGAGCACCTCGACGGCACGCCCTCCGCCGACGCGCCCCAGGGCGGGGCGCGCAGCCGCTATGTATTCGCCCCGGCCCGGCCAGCTACCGTCGCCCGCTGGAAGCGCCAGGCTGTGCAATACCCCGACACGCCCTCGCTGCGGGCCCGGCTGCGCTGGCTGCCGAGAGTCCATCTCGACCCGCGGCGGCAGCTGTACGACGCCCAGCGCCGGGCCATCGAGGGTCTGGAGGGCTCACTCGCGGCTGATCATCATCGGGCGCTGATCCAGATGGCGACCGGAGCCGGCAAGACATATACGGTCGTTCAGGCGAGCCACCGGCTACTGAAGCACGCGGGCGCGCATCGCGTGCTGTTCCTCGTCGACCGCTACAACCTGGGAGAACAGGCATACCTGGAGTACCGCGACTTCCAGCCAGCGGATTCAAGAAAGCCACTGCATGAGGAGTTCCCCCTCAAGCACCTCTCCAGTGGGCGTTCGGGCCTGGCTGACTCCGACAAGATCGTGATCACGACTATCCAGCGGCTATGGTGCATGCTGACCGACCGGACCCCTCCGCCACCTGACAGCGAGGAAGCACAGAACTTCGAGGGCAGCGGGACAGCCGGTCTCGGCAGGAGACTGCCCAAGGTCCACTATTCTGCCGCACTCCCGCCCGACTCCTTCGACTTCATCGTCATCGACGAGTGCCACCGCTCGATCTACGGCGCCTGGCGGCCCGTACTCGAGTACTTCGACGCGCACATCGTGGGGCTCACCGCTACGCCAATCGGCCCTACCTTCGCCTTCTTCGAGAACAACCTGGTCAGCCAGTACACATACGAGGAAGCGGTCGCCGACGAGGTCAACGTCGACTACGACGTCTACCGAATCTCGACCCGGATCACCCGGGACGGTTCGGAGATCCCGGCCGTCACCGAGACCCAGGCCCCCGACGGCACCATCGAGAAGATCAACACTGTCGTGGCCCAGGTGGACCGGGTCACACGGGAGCAGCACTGGCACCAGCAGGCGGAGGACGACGAGTACACGGCGGCCGAGCTGAACGCCCGGGTCGAGTCCACCAGTCAGATTCGTACGGTCATCGAGACTTTCAGGGATCGGCTCTTCACAGAGATCTTCCCGCCCGAGGCCAACCCCGATACCGGGGAGATCGTCCACCAGCGGACCGTCGTACCCAAGACCCTGATCTTCGCCGCCACGAACCGGCATGCGGACGCCATCGTGGCCGAGGTGCGCAGGGCCTGGAACGCAGGCAACAAGTTCTGCCTAAAGATCAACAGCGAGACGTCGCAACCAGCCAAGGCGATCAAGGATTTCCGCAATGCGTCGGAGACCCGGATCGCCGTCACCGTCGACATGATCGCCACTGGCACCGACATCCCCGCCCTGGAGTGCCTGGTCTTCATGCGGGACGTGCGGACGTGGTCGTACTTCGAGCAGATGAAGGGCAGGGGTGCACGGATCATCAAACCGGAGGACTTGCGCAAGGTCACCGAGGACGCCCTGTGCAAGGACCGGTTCGTGATCGTCGACACGGTGGGCGTGACCGAGCACGCCATGGTCGAGGCCCGGCCCCTCGTACAGGACGACCTGCGGGAGCTGCCCAGCCTGGAGCGACTCCTCAAGTTGTGTGCGCAGGGAGCCCCGCTGAGTATTGCCGACGTCTCCACTCTGGCCGGCCGACTGAGCCGGCTCGGGCAGCGGCTCGACGAGCAGCAGCTAGCCCGGATCGAGGGGTGTGCGGGTGGCCGCAAGCTAACCGATCTGGTGACGGACCTGGTACGTGCCTCGGATCCGGACCGGCTGGCGAAGGAGAGAGTCAGCGCTGCCGAAGAGCCCGAAGAAGCGCCAGAGACAGATAAGTCCGGTCCCGCGGCTGACGGCGAAGCCGCTGTCGCAGTTGTGCTGGCGCAGGCTCTGCGACCGTTCGTCGAAGGCGAGGCACTGCGCGAGGCACTCCTCGATGCGGCGAGACGTCGCTGGATCAAGATCGACCATCTCAGCCAAGACGGGGGCGTGATCGCCGAAGGCGTGACGGACGTCATGCGGGCCGAACGGACCGTGGAGGACTGGCGCCGGTACATGACGGAACAGCAGGACAAGTTCGCCGCCCTGCGCATTGCCTTTCAGGACCGGCAACCGCTGAGCGAGGTCCAGGCGCAGATCGACGAGCTTCTCAGCATGGTCAGTCCACCGCAGCAGCAATGGACCGGACAGAAGCTCTGGAAGGCATACGTCGACCTTGGCATCGCGCGCACGAGGAGGCGGAGAAACGCAGGGCTGCCCGAATTGCTCTCCGTACTCCGATGCGAGCTGGGACTCGATGGAGGCGGCTTCCGGCCGTACCGGGATACCGTGGACCTCCGCTTCCAGGAGTGGCTCGCGCGTCAGGAGACGGCGGGAGTGACGTTCACGGAGGAGCAGCGCACCTGGCTCAAGCGCGTCGCGAACGTGGTCGCCACCTCGGCGACGGTCTCCGTGGAAGCGCTTGACCGGCATGCGGTATGCCGAGCTGAAGGCGGCTGGAGCAGGTTCAGGACGGTATTCGCGGGAGGAACGCGGACGCCGGACGAGCTGATCAATGAACTGGATCGGGAACTGGGTGCGTGAGTGTGGAGAGAGGCGAAGCGGGCACGGGTGCGTCGGAGCCCAAGCTGCCCCATGGTTGGGCTTGGGGCACCGTCGGCGAGATCCTCGTTAGATCCGATTCGGGCAAATCGTTCAAGTGCGAGCCTCGCCCTGCCACCACGGATGAATGGGGCATCATCAAGGTCAGCGCCATGACGTGGGGCGAGTTCCAAGCGAGTGAGAACAAAGCCCTGCTCGACGAGTCGCTGGTCAACCCAGACTACGAGATCCAGGCCGGCGACATCTTGGTGAGTCGCGCAAACACCGTTGATCACGTAGGTGCTCCGGTACTTGTCGAGGAAGTTCGGCCCCGGCTACTGCTGAGCGACAAGAGTCTCCGATTTACGCCTGGTTCGGCGGTCGATCGGAAATGGTTCGTGTACTGGCTCAGGTCCCCGGCTGTACGCAGAGCCATCGCATCGAAGGCGTCCGGGACCTCGGACTCCATGAGAAACGTCTCTCAAGCCAACCTCAGAGCGATCAGCATCCCGATCCCGCCCGCCGCTGAGCAGCGACGCATCGCCGCCGCCCTCGACGACCGGCTCACTCAGCTCGGCGAGATGACCCAGCTCATCGCCCGTGCACGAGCCCACTCCGCCAGCCTCCGCAAGCAGGTGCTCCTAGACGCCATTCCCGAGGTGGCCAACTGGCCTGTTGGCTGGAAGGCGCTGACCGTCGAACAGGCAGGAACAGTCGACCTTGGCAGAGCACGGCACCCTGACTGGCATACTGGTCCCAAAATGCGCCCCTACCTGCGCGTCGCCAATGTCTTCGAGGATTACATCGACACCACGAGCCTCATGGAGATGGACTTCTCCGAAGGGTTTGGCAAATACCGTCTCCTGCCGGGCGACATCCTCCTCAACGAGGGGCAGAGCCCTCATCTTGTCGGGCGTCCGGCAATGTACAGGGGCATCCCCGACGGCGTGGGCTTCACGAACAGTCTGCTCCGATTTCGCGCCGGGGAAGGCGTGCTTCCCGGCTGGGCGCTGCTCGTGTTCCGCCGTCACTTGCAAGCGGGACGGTTCATGCGTGAGGTGCGCATCACAACCAACATCGCGCACCTCAGTGCATCTCGACTGAGGGCTGTAGAGTTCCCGGTTCCCACACTCGACGAGCAGCAGCGACTCATCGCCACGATCAAGGGACGGCTGGCTCGTGTTAACGCGTTGGAGCGGCTTCTGGACGAGGCAGAAGCCCACGCCACCGCCCTCCGTGGCACCCTCCTCGCCGAAGCCTTCGCCGGCCGACTCGTCCCCCAAGACCCCCACGATGAGCCCACCGAGGACCTCCTCAAGCGCATCCGGGCCGAGCGCGAGGCCGCGGAGACCGAGCGGAAGGCGGCCCGGCGGGCCACTACTCAGGCCAGGCGGAAGAAGCAGCAAGGCGCGGCCAAGCTCTCCACGGCCGCGCCTCCGTCGGCCCCTGCTGCCCATACCCCCCTCCCCGAGGGCGAACAGACCACCCTCCCCCTGGAGTTCACCGAGTGAAGCCGGAAGCACGCCGTCTCGTCGATCGTCTCTGGAACTACTGCAACGTCCTGCGTGACGACGGCGTATCGAGCCTTGAATACCTGGAGCAGCTCAGCTTCCTGGTGTTCCTCAAGATGGCTGCCGAGAAGGATGTAGCCGACAAGGGCCTCTCCAAGGAGAAGCAGCGCCCCGTACTCCCGGACACCAAGGAGTGGCAGGGGCGCGGCTGGCCGGAGCTGCTCGAACTCTCTGGCGACAAGCTGGAGGAGGCGTACACCCAGCTACTCACCGATCTGGGCAAGCAGGACGAAGGTCACGAGAGCACCCTCGGCCTGATCTTCCACCGCGCCCGTAACCGTATCCAGAACGCGGCCAACCTCCGCCGCCTCATCGTCGACCTGATCGAGAATGAGGACTGGCTCGAGTCCAGCAAGGACATCAAGGGCGACGCCTACGAGGCGCTGATCGCCCGCAGCGCGGAGGACACGAAGGCTGGTGCCGGGCAATACTTCACCCCGCGGGTACTCATCGAGTCCATCGTGCGGTGCATGCGGCCTACCCCGGAGGACACCATCACCGACCCGGCCTGTGGAACCGGTGGATTCCTGCTCGCCGCGCACGGTTACATCGTGGACGCGTACGGCGAGGAGATGTCCGTCGAGGAGTCCGCACGGTTCGACGAGGGTGCGATCTGGGGCACCGAGCTGGTGCCGGCCACCGCGCGTCTCGCCGCGATGAACCTGCTTCTCCACGGCATCGGCAGGCCCGATGGCAAGCCGCTGATCGACGTCGATGATGCCCTGGCCAAGGCTCCCTCCAAGCGGGCCTCGCTGGTGCTGGCCAACCCGCCCTTCGGTAAGAAGTCCTCGATCGTGATCACCCATGGCGACGGCACGGTCAGCCGCGAGGACATGTCCTACCACCGCAAGGACTTCTGGGAGACCACTACCAACAAGCAGTTCAATTTCGTCCAGCACATCGCGAGCCTGCTCACCGACAGCGGCAGGGCTGCGGTGATCCTGCCCGACAATGTCCTATTCGAGGGCGGCCGGGGCACGAACATCCGCCGCGAACTACTCAAGCGATTTAACCTGCACACCATGTTGCGCCTGCCTGCTGGCATCTTCTACGCGGGAGGCGTCAAGGCCAATGTCCTCTTCTTCGACGCGGCGCCGCCCCGCCGCAGCGAGGACGAGCCTCCGCACACGCAGCAGTTGTGGGTGTATGACCTGAGGACCGGCAATCGGTTCACGCTCAAACAGAACCCGCTTCTCCCAGGGCACCTCGAGGACTTCGAGAAGCAGGTCTTCGGAGTAGGCGAGTGCGGAGAGATTGCCGACGCCGTCGCCCGGCGGAAGCCTGGGGGGCGGCTGCAGGTCTTCGACGGTGCGGAGCTCGCCGCCACGAAGGACGTCAACCTCGACATCGGCCTGATCGAACCGGACAGCGAGGAGGCTGTGAAGGCCAAATCCTTGTCCGAACTGACCCTCGCGCTCTCCGCCGATCTACGCGGAGCCCTACTCGAACTTGAGCACCTGGCAGCGGACCTGGATGTGGAACTGCCACCGCTGCTCCGTGAAGAGTCGTAACTCAGGTGGGCCCCGACCGAGACGACAGTCGGGGCCCACAACGTTTCCTCAAGGAAGCGCGGCGTAATAGCAGTCACGAATCACTGCGCGCCTCGCTGTCTCCATACTTCCGCGGGTTCGCCGCGCGATCCACAGCCTGTGCACAAGCCTCGCCAAACGCCTTGTCGACCGCTCCCTTGTCTGTGCCGCGGACCAGGGCATCGACCTCTTGGCCAGGACGACGAGCGGTGTGCCATCGCACCGGCAGATCGGTGTAATGTTCGGCCTCGAACTCCCAGGCTGGTGTGGACCACCGCTCGGGACCACCAGTGTTCAACCGGTGGCCTCCGGCCAAGAACAACGCGTGGGCGTGGTGGACGACCCGGCGGTCGGGCATCCGATCGCGCACGGCTAGCCCACCGCCTGAGCCGTGGCGCTCCCACTTCTCCCGGTCCCATTCCTCCATTCCTGTGGAGCACCCGGGATGGTCGGCGCCCCACTGGGCAGCGACCGCCTCCGCATACGCGCGGTGGGCGAAGGGCACATGGCGCTCGCCGAGGCAGGCGACGTACACGGTCGGTGCGGTGGCGGCCGGATTCCCATTCGGACCTCCTTCGTCTGTTGCCGTGGGCAGGGACGGTGCCGTCCCCCAGAGCAGGCTGCCGACCTTGGCGGCGGTCTGCTGGAGCACCTGGCCGGTGAGGTGCTGATAGCGGCGGCGCATCCGGGCGGACTTGCCGGGCTCCCAGCCCATGATGCGGTCGACAACTGCCTCGGGGACACCAAGGATCAGCAGCACAGTCGCGGCGGTGTGACGGGCGTCGTGAAGGCGGCCGTCACGGACATTGGCTGCCTTCAACAGGTCTTTCCACCTGTGGAAGTCGGTGTTGGGGTTGAGCGGCTCGCCGGTCGGCGAAGTGAACACGTAACCCCTTTCCACCCATAGGTCGCGCGCGAGCGTCCGCTCGCGATCCTGCTGCTCCTTGTGCCGGCGCAGTAGTTTCAGCAGTTCTTCGGGCACGCCGATCGGGCGCTTGCCGGCACGGGTCTTGGTGTCCTTCGTCTCACGACGAATGTTGATCTTCTGCGGGCAATAGCCAGGCTTACGTCCGCACTTGTCTCCACAGCCGTGCTTGTAGCGGGGCCGCAGGCGGCCTCGGCGTACGAGAATCACGCCAACCTCGAAGTCGACGTCCTCCCACTTCAGGCCGAGGGCCTCTCCCTGGCGGAGGCCGAGCGCGAGCGCGATGACCCAGCGGGCGGTGTTGCGGTGCTTGCCCGCTTCGAGGAGGAGACGCTGGACCTCTTCGACCGTGTACGGCTCGACCTCCTCCTCTTCCACCTTGGGGGCCTTGGCGACGGAGGTCGGGTTGGTAGCGAGGTGGCGACGACGTACGGCCTCGTTGAGTGCTGTGCGGACCGTGCGGTGTACCTGGTGGGCGGTGCCTGCGGCGCTCCCGTTTGCTTGCATCTTCCGGTAGAAGCGCTCCAGGTGCTCCGGCTCCAGCTTCTCCAGGCGGTGGGCGCCCAGGCCGGGGATGAGGTGGTGGTACACGGCGACGCGGTAGCCGTCGATGGTGTTCTCACCGACGTTGGGTGCGGCGATGTTCTCCACCCAGTGGGTCAGCCAGGTCTTGACCGTCCAGATCTGACCAGCCTTGGCAACACCAGTGGAATCTCGCTGCTTCTCCAGGTCGCGTACGGCCTTGGTGGCCTCGGGACGGGTCTTGCGGCTGATGTGACGGCGGTCGGGGCGACCATCGTCCTTGACGCCGACGGTGACATAGCCGTGCCAGCGGCCGTCCTTCCCGAAGAAGATCGAGGAGGCGCCGTTGGGCTGGCGGGACGTGCGGGGCTTCTTGGGCTGTGCCATGCGCGCCCGCCTCAGGCCGCGGCGTCGAAGTCCGTGGCCCGGTAGCGGCGGGCTAGGAATTCTCCGACCGCCTCAGCGGGTATGCGTCGCAGGTTGCCGATCTTGACGGAAGGTATCTCCCCGGACGAAACGTACTCGTACATCTTCGTCCGGCCGATGCCGAGGCGGCGGGCGGCCTGCTCGACAGTGAGCCCGACTAGGGTGGGGTCGCCGGGTTCGTCACCCCTCTCGGCCATCATGGCCCGAAGGGCCTCCTCGGGGATACCGAGCAGCTGGGCGATCTGGGTGACGGGCAGGGGGAACTCGGGCAAGAGGGCTCCTCACCCCGGTCGCGTACGGAGCGCCAACTCCGACCGGACCGGTCGTGGTGGTGTGGGTGTGGTTGGGCGGTTGCGCAGACGCGCGAAGGTGCCGCAGTGGAAGGCCCTGGGTGTTCGCAGCACCGAGGGCCTGGCAGCAGGGATTACTGGTCGATACCGCTGTCGGCGGCCGACGGATTGACGGCGTCGCCGAGCCAGCGGATCAGCCGGGAACGGGCGCCCTGGTGGCGCTGGAAGTCGCCGTCGGAGGCCGCGTCCAGTTCGTGGGCGAGCAGGTTGCGGACCATGGTGTCCTGGTCCGGGTTGGCCTTGGTGTACTCCCGGAGCTGGTCCTGGACGCGGTCCATGGATTTGCCGAGGGAGCGCCATTCCTTCCACAGCTCGACGTACTCGCCGACCAGGCGCCGGATGATCGGGTTGGCCATCTGCCCTGGCGGGCTGGCCAGCTCGTCGAGGGTCATGTCGAAGATCTTGCAGAAGCCGAGCGCCTCATCGGTGTTGACCCGGCGGCGCGGCTTGCCGCTCTCGATGCGCCAGACCGCGGACTGGCCGATGGGGTGGCCGATCTCGGCCATCTTCTCCGCCAGGGTGACCGTGCTCCATCCGCGCGCCTCACGCTCCAGCTTCACGCGCTCAGCGATGTTGTCCTCGACCGGGGGTCGCGCGTTCGTAGAGCGCGCATCGTCGTCGCCCTTGCCCTCGGCCATGGTTCACCTCCTCGTCGTACGGGCCTGGCCGTTCAGCTACGGCCCAGGGTGAACCAGTAGAGCGCATTTGGAAGACGAATGCAAGTAGATGTTTCCCGAATGCCTAGGGTAGACTTATGGCGTCCGGCGGCGAACGCGGCTGGACAAGCAGAAACCCCCGGTGCTGCGAACACCGGGGGCGAAGCGGAATACCTCACAACCGCCCAACCATGACGATCTGGACCGGTGGCCGGAGTTAGCGCTCCATGCGGCCTGCCGGGAGAGGAGTCCTATGGCCCAGAGTACGGGCCTGCCACACCATTTTCCATCCCGCCAGCCCTTGGACGAGGACCCTGGGGCCGGTCTCCGCGGTCCGGGCGAACCCCTGTATGCCCTGGCTGCCGAGCAGGCAGTGCTTGGCGCATGTATGCACCGCAGCGAGGCCGTGGACGTGGCTCGGGGCATCCTGGACGCCACCGACTTCTACCGGCCCGCGCACGAGACGGTCTGGCGCACGCTCCTCGCGCTACGGGGCGAGGATCTGCCCACCGACCCCATCGTGCTGAGCGAGCGCCTCGACGCCGCCGGTGACCTGAACCGCGTAGGCGGCGCGGCCTACCTGCACCAACTCGCCAGCGCCTCGCCATCGGTCGGCGACGCCGAGCATCACGCTCACATCGTGCGCCGCCAGGCCGACCGGCGACGCCTGCACTCCATGAGTCTCCGGTTGCAGCAGCAGACCGAAGAACCGGGCGCCGATCCAGATGTGGTCCGCAGCACTTTCGAGGCGGACCTGCGCACCGAGCGCGAACGGGCTCTGGCCTCCGGCAGCGGGCGCCTCTCCCGCTACCTCGTCGACGGCTGGGACTTCGTCACCAAGACCGGTGCGGACACCGACCCCCTGTGGGGTACGCGCGACCAGACCGCCTGGTCGTCCGGCGAGTGCCTGATGATCGTCGGCGCTCCCGGCGTTGGCAAGACGACCCTCGCCCACCAGGTCGTCCTGGCCCGCCTCGGCATGCAGGACACGGTCCTCGACCTGCCGGTCGCCGAGAGCGGGCGCGTGCTGTACCTGGCGATGGACCGGCCGAAGCAGATCGCCCGCGCCATGGCCCGCCGCGTCGGCCTCCGTGACGAGCAGCGGCTCCGCGAGCGGCTCTCCGTCTGGCAGGGCCCGCTGCCCGCCACCCTCGACAAGGAGCCGGACCTGCTGGCCGACCTGGCCGCAGCGCACGGCGCCGACACGATCGTGATCGACAGCCTCAAGGACGCCGTCAGCACGCTCGTCGACGACGCCCTCGCGGTGGCCTACCACAACGCCCGCATGCGCGCCCTGCGCAACGGCGTCGAGGTCATGGAACTGCATCACCAGCGCAAGGCCACGGCCGACGCCCCGCGCGGTCAGCGTCCCGCTCTGGACAGGGTCTACGGCTCCACCTGGCTCACCTCCGGTGCCGGAAGCGTGCTGTTCGTCGAGGGCAAGGCAGGTGACCCCGCCGTCACAATCCACCACCTCAAGACCGTGACCGGCGAGATCGGCCCGCTCAACGTCGTTCACGACCACCAGCACGGCACCACGACGGTCGAGCCGACCCTCGACCCAACGGTCCTCCTGCGGAGCGCACCCAACGGGCTGACCACCCGCGACCTGGCAACACGCCTCTCCGGCGACGCCAACCCCGAACGCGCCGACGTCGAGAAGGCCCGCCGCCACCTCGAACGCCTGGTCGCCACCAACCTCGCCGTCAAAGCCGACGGTATGGCTGGTGGAACGGGAGGCGGGCAGCAGGCCCGCTACTACGCATCCGCCCGCCACATCGGCGTCGTCGGCTGACACCACGCCCGCAGACCCGGAAGCGATCACGCGACCGTACACGCGCCCCTGACGCGCACACGCCCCGGAAAACCGCCCACGGCGTCCACGCTCGCCGCAAAACCGCAGGTAGAGCGACCACGCGAGCGTCCACGCCGTACACGCGACCGAGCGATCACGCGCGGGCCCCCCTTTAGAAGGGGGCCTGCGTGTACGCCCCCTCCGTGAACGCCGCACCGCAAGCTCACCGCGCCACCCTGGAGAGACCTGACTTGCCCTCCCCCGCCCCGATAGCCCTCGCCGCCGTACGCGGCAGCCGTTCCATCCGCGTCGGCATCGTCCTGCTCGCCGCCTTCGGCTTCGCGCTCTCCTACGACGCCCTGCGCCAGATGGCCGTCGCAGGCCACGTCCGCGGGCCGCTCACCTACCTCTTCCCGCTTGTGATCGACGGCTTCATCGCCATCGGCATCGTCGCCCTGCTCATCCTGCGAGGCGCGCCTCTACGCTCCCGCCTCTACGTGTGGACGCTCATCGGTGCAGCCACCGGCACCAGCATCGCGGCCAACGTCGTCCACGCAATCGGCCTCAACGAAGGAACCCGCCTCCGCCTCAACAACACCACCGCCGGTGCCCTGTCCGCCATCGCCCCACTCGCCCTCGCCGGCGCCGTCCACCTCTACCTCGTCATGAACCGCCACCTCGCCGACGACACCGTGGCGGAAGCGAGGCCCGCCACGGCGCCAGCAGTGTCCGCCAAGCCCGGGGATGGCCGTCAGATCCGCCAAGAGCTGGCGAGCGACGCCAACACCATGGCGCCCGCCAGGACGAGCAGCCCCGCGCCGGCGCCCGAGGCGAAGCCCGGCGCCACCAAGATTCCCTCCGCCGAGAAGGCGCCCAGGTCCCGCCAGCGCACCGTCCCCGAAGAGAAACTGCTGGCCACGGCACGCGCCCTCGGTGCCGAGACCGGTCAAGTCCCTCGCACCGCCTTGGAGGAGGCAGTCAGGGCCAAGGGCTACACCGTGAGCAAAGACGACGCCAAGAAGGCGGCCGACGCCGTCAGGGCGGAACTGAATGCCGCCAAGAGCGGCATCGTCACGTGAGGGCCATGGCGAAACAGCAGGCGTTGGCGGATCACGTCCCGCCACCACCTGGCACAGCCAGCTGAACCACGCCACCAACCAGGCCATCAACACCGAGCTCCGCCACTCGGCACCTCACCTGACCGACTCCGGCTCCGAGCTACGGCTGCAGCCGCGCCCCACACGACTCGATGGAGACCAACCCAATGCACGACGAGCACCACATGCACCTCACCCACCGTGATGCGTCAACCGACACCCCAGCCCCAAGCGGAGCAAGTTATCGGCCACGACACTCTTCCCCGTCGGGGAAGGCAGCCTGGCCAGAGCCCGCCCCGGGAGTGGCGGGAGCGGACCAGCACCGGGGGGAGCTGGCCCATGGGGCAACGACCGAGGGCGGATCGCAGCCGGAGGAGAAGCCGTCACCACGCCAGCGCCGCGACGCGAAGAAGACCTCGCGCAAACGCTCGCCCAAGCCGCCTTCTCACAAGCGCGATTACGTGTGCAGTGTCCGCCTGAACGACGACGAGAAGACCCTGCTCTCCGCTGCCGCCAGCACGACGCGGACGAGCCTGCCGGCCTTCCTCGCCCGCAGCGGCCTCGCCGCCGCACACGACCTCGACAACACCGCCGCCGCCATCGCAGGCCACCGCGAGCTGGTCGCCGAGCTATTCGCTGCCCGCCGACACCTCGGACAGGTCGGCAACAACCTCAATCAGATTGCCCGCGCCATCAACTCCGGCGGCCAGCCAGCAGAGATGGACGCGATCATCGCGGCGGTCCAGCGCGCCGTGACCCGCGTACAGGCAGCCACCGACCGACTGCTGGACCAGCACTGACCTGGCTTACATACGACGCCGCCCCGCGCCCACCACTCCCACCAACCACCTCGGACACAGCATGATCCCCCGGATTCAGAAGCGCGGCCAGCGCACCATCGGGCTCCTGTACTACCTGTACGGGCCCGGGAAACACGAGGAGCACATCGACCCGCATCTGGTCGCCTCCTGGGACCACAATGCCCCCGACCCCGGCCGGGACCGGTCTGCCACCCTCCGGCAGCTCCAGCAGCTTCTGGACCAGCCCGTCGAGAACATCGACCAGGCCCAGCGGCCGAAGAAGCACGTGTGGCACCTGTCCGTCCGCAACAGTGCCGAGGACCGGATCCTGGCGGACGAGGAGTGGGGCGAGGTGGCCCGCCGGATGGTCGCCGCCGCCGGTATCGACGACCCCGAGCAAGGTGCGGGATGCCGGTGGGTAGCCGTCCGCCACGCCGATGATCACATCCACATCGTCGCCACCGTCGCCCGCGAAGACGGCTACAAGCCCGACCTCAACCACGACGCCGCCCGCGTCCAAGCCCAGGCCCGCGCCCTCGAAGCGGAGCTGGGCCTGCGCCGCCTCAACAAGGGCGACGGCACCGCCGCCCGGCGACCGACCAGCGCCGAGCGCCACAAGGCCGAACGCCAGGGCCGCGAACGCACCGCGCGGGAACAACTTCGGGAGAGGGTGCGCCGCGCGGTGGCCGGCGCAACCAGCGAGGAGGAGTTCTTCGAACGGCTGGCCTCCGCCGGCCTGCTGATCCGCAAGCGCCTCGCCCCCTCCGGGGACCTGCTCGGCTACAAGGTCGCCCTGCCCGATGACCGCAACAAGGACGACGAGCCGGTGTTCTACCCTGGCGCGCGCCTCGCGCCGGACCTGTCCCTGCCCCGAATCCGGGAACGCTGGTCCGGCGACGCCCACGACCAGGACACCAGGCAAGATGCTCCCGTCCGTAACGTGCCGGGCACACCAGCCACCGCCCGTAGGCGGACAGCAGCGGCGGCATGGGACGCGGTCCTGTTCGTCGAGCACGGCGACGATGCCCTCGCCGCCGCGCACATCGCCGCGACCGGCGAGGTTCTGGACGCCCTGGCGAAGACCTCCGCCGCCCACACGCGCGGTGAACTACACAAGGCCGCCATCGCGTTCGAGCGCGCCTCCCGCTCCCATATCCGGGCCGAGCGCGGACACGACCGGGCACTGCGACAAGCCGCCCGCGACCTCATCCACAGCGGACCCGCCCTGGGCCTCGGAGAAGACGGTGCGACCACCGCGATGGCGATCGACATGATGTTCTTCCTCATCACCGCCGCCGCCCACTGGCACGCGAAGAAGGGACACGCCCAGCAGGCTGCCGCAGCCCGCCAGACCGCCGAGCACCTACGGGCCGCCTACCAGCCCGCGGCGGCCGAGCCCCTCAGTGTCCTTTACCAGCGCGGCCGACGCTTGGGCCGCCCTCTCCTCCAGCGGCAGACGGCAGTACTGCGCGAAGCCGTGCCGGAGCTGGCGGAGCAGGTCCTCGCCGAGCCCGGCTGGTACGCGCTCGCCGCCACCCTCACCGATGCCGAGGCCACCGGCCACGACCTCGCATTTCTCCTGAGCGACGCTGCCCGGCATCGCGAACTCGCCACGGCGGAGTCCGTAAGCAACGTGCTGGTCTGGCGTCTGCGCCGAACCGCCGACCTACCGGCCGCCACCAGCCACACGGCAACCGAAGCACACACAGCCCAGCACGCCGCCCACCACACGTGGCAGCAGACACGGAGCCAATCCCCGGTCCGCCGCGGCCGGTCATAGCTGCGGACTTCGTGCATAAAGCCCGGCTTCCTCATCCGAGGAAGCCGGGCTCGTCGCGCCAGGGGAGAGCAGCCGGTCGTCAGTCGGCTGGCGCTCGCAGAAGCCGGTCCTGTGTGCTCTCGGGCAGCACCCGACGCAAGACCGGTGCGGTGGAGCTGAGGGAGTCGGCGAACGCAGCGACGAGGTCATGCGGCACGCTGGCGCCGAACGACGCCGCCCACAGATAGCCCGCGCCAAACACCGGCTCGGCCCACGCCTGCCACCCAGCCAGAACTGCCTCGTCAGCCTCGGCCACGAGGGCGAGCGGGTCGGCGTCCTGAATGAGAGGCGGCACCTCACCAAGGCGGATGTGGGAGGCGAAGGTCGGATCCACTGCCCTCACCCCAGGCTGGTCGACGTCGCGCAGCCAACCATGCGCCGCAACAGCGTCGACGACCAGCTCGTGGCCGCCAAGCGGTACGGCAGGCTGATCGCGCTCGTCGAGCGCGACGAGAAAGTCAGCGAGGACCTCGCCGGGGACATCGCGGGTGAAGTACGCCGACCACTGCGCGAGCGGGCTGCTTGTGTCCGAACGAGCGGAGACCTGCCAGGCGATCGGCAAACTCCCCAGGTGGAAGGGCTCGTCCGGCAGGACCCACTGGACCCAGCGGAGGGTGTCGGGGCTGAGGTGAAGGACGGTGCTGCGCAGAACCTGACGGTCCTCCGGCACCTCGTCCAACTCCTGTCGCCCCCGGACGATCGTCACGCTCGTCCAACCTAGGTCGGCGAGCGTGTCAGCGACGGCATCGTAGAGATGCCCGTCGTCACCTGCCAGATGCCGGGGGCCGACCCAATACGCGGACGGAGCGCTGGTCGAGGTGGACGGGTCGTACGGGAAGTCGGGATACAGGAGCGCCTCCAGGGGCTGGTGGGGAATTACGAACCGCCCGGTTGCTCCGTAGCCTGTGCGACGTGCGCCAGCCGGGGCGGCATCGGGAAAACAGACTCATCACATGCCGCACTGGCATGCCCGAGTGCAGGCGGACAACGTCGATGAGGTCGGCGACGGAAATCTCCGTGCCATAGTCAGCCTCCTGGCACGAGGCAAGACGGGGTGGAAACCGGCCGTGAGGCCGCCGGGGTGGGCGGAGAGCAGCCTCCAGTTGCGGCCCTGCGACTCGATCCTCGGCTCACACCTGCCGGGAGGTCTCCAGCGCGCGAGTCACAGCGGCAGCGACGACATCGGCCGGCGTCTCGGTGTCGAATGAAATCCGGTATCCGCGCGCCTTGGCCGTGCCGGTAACGGCGATCTTCCATCCCTCGCGATCGGTGCCAGGGCGCCCGGACGGGAACCATCCGAGATAGAAACGGCCGTCCTTCGAATTGACGTGTACGTCCGCACGGTCGTCCACGACCAGATTGAAATCGTCGGCGTAGAACTGATCTATCACGAGCATGGGCTCACCCGGACCGATTAGCCACTCACGCAACCGCAGGGCCTCGATGGTGGTGGAGAATCCGGGACTCGGGGGTACCTCAGCCACAGGCAATCACCTCTTTGACCTGGGGATTTAGACGAAGGTCCACGTTGGCATGTGCTTGCACACGTTGGCCAGTCATTCGTGGATCCTTGCCGTCTGCCCCCGGCGAACTCTTGTCCTTTGACATCGAACCCAGTCGTTTGTCATCGAACTGAGCCGAGACGCTATACGGGGCCCTGGATTGGCAAGGGATTCCTGACGCAGTTGCGCCCGCTAGGGGTCCAGTGAAGCGGCACCTGACCGGAGGGAGTCGAGGGGGAGACTGCTGAGCGCCGGCCGGGTAGCTAAGTCCCGTACTGCCACGAAACCCTCTCAGTCTGCGCGCTCACCGTGCTTTGCAAGAATGCTGCGGACTGTGTTGCGGGAGTGGCCCGAGAGTTGAGCGATTTCGACCTCACTCAACCCCGATCTCTTCGCCGCGATGACCAAGACATCTCGAGTGGCACAGGTACGCCGGTACTTCTCAAGCTTCTCCCGCGCGGTGTCTGCGTTGTCCGGCGACGGTGCATCCGAGACGCCCGCCCTCTCGGTCTTGTACGCGCGATGCGATCGGACGTCGCTGCTGCTGCTCTCCATCCGCCGCAGGGTAAGCGGTGACGGCGCTCACGCGACTGTGCAGCATTGCACACCACTGTTCAAAATTGCACAGCCTGACTACTCCCTGCGAGTGACTTCTTCGCCGCGTCGCCATTCCCCTGCCGACGAAAACGCCGCCGGTCTGCGACATCTTGAGCGTCAACTCAGCGCAGAAAACAAGCGATTGTGCAGAACTGCACAACTCTCACGTTCCGGCACCGTGTTCCGGGCCTGAGGTTCACCCTTTCGTCTGTACGAACGGAATCGCGTGTCTACTCCTCGCCTCGTAGCGGCCATCGACATCGGCACCCACGGCATCGGCGCCGCCTGGTGCGTCATCTCGGAATCCAACGCCGAACCCTCCAGCCGGAAGATCCATTTCTGTGACCAGTGGGAGTCACAGCCCGCACCCACCGCGAAGAACCTGTCGGCGCTCCTGCTCGACGGCAACGGGAAGCTGATCGCCTGGGGGTACGACGCCCGGCGGCTCTGGCTCACTCAGGGTGCAGCACTCCGCGACCAGGGGGTGCGCTACCACCATGGCTTCAAGATGGACCTCGGGGTGCGCCCGGCTCCACAGACCACCGACGACAGCAGCGCTGACTCGGCCCCTCTGCCAGCAGAACCCGGCGACACGGAGCGGGAAGTGCTGAAGCGCAGTACCCCCACCGACCGGTTGACACCTGACCTGCTGACGATGCTGCTGCGCGAGGTCGTCGCGGTGACGCTCCGCCAGATCGCTGCCAGCGGATACGACGAGGACGACGTTCGCTGGTGTCTCACATCGCCCGCCTGTTGGAGCGATTACCAGAAGTCTGTGCTGCGCGGCATCGCGATGGACGCCGGACTGCCCAGTGAGGACGGAAGGGTGTTGCTGTCCCTCGAGCCGGAGGCGGCAGCACACTACGCGCGGGTGTCCGGAGTGCGGGTCGTCGGCGACCACAATGGCCCCACCAGCGATCTCCTGGCGCCTGGCTCTCGCTTCATGGTGGTGGACTGCGGGGGCGGCACCGTAGACATCACGGCCTACGAGAACGACACCGACGGAAAGATGATCGAGATCGGCCGGTCCATCGGCGACCGCTTCGGGTCAGACTTCCTCAATCGCGCTTTCGAGAAGGAGCATCTCAGGGACTGCCTCGGCGATCAGGACATCCTGGACGAGATCCAGGAGAATTGTCCTGATGCCCTGCTCAACCTCGTTGACCAGTGGGAGCGCGGCAAGCTGCACGTGGCTCTCGACCAGGACGAGAACCTCAACCTGCTCATCCCCACGGCCATCGACCGCCGGCTGGGGGCCGCCGTCCGCAAGCGCCTCGCCCGGCGGCAGAACAAAATCAACGATGCCATCGTCCTCACCCCCGCCCAGATCCACGCGTTGTTCGACACCGTCATCCCCGGCACGCTTGACCTCATCGAGGCTCAGCTCAAGGAGATGGATGCCACCCGCGGGGAGAACAGCAGCCCCAACGTCATCCTCCTGGTCGGCGGCTTCAGCAACTCCCCATACCTCCAGCAGGCGGTCAAGGAGCGTTTCGGCGAGCGCGCCCAGGTGATGGTGCCCCCCAACCCCGACATCGCTGTCCTGTTCGGCGCCACGCATTTCTGCTACGACCCCCAGACCCGCGCGCGGCGCAGCCGCTTCACCTACGGCACGGAGGTCAATGAGGACTTCGAGGAAGGCACCGACCCCGAGGCCAAGCGCTACGTCACATCGCAGGGCAGGGCCACCTGCGCTGACCGCTTCTCCATCTTCACCCGAGCCGGAGCCTCCGTGCCCACAGACGCCGAGGTGATGCGCGAGTACCTGCCGCTCGAAGAGGCCCACACCGAGGTCGACTTCACGATCTACGCGACGAGCCATCCGGATCCCCGCTACGTCACCGATCCAGGGTGCGACGCCCTGGCCACGGTCACCGTGGACCTGAGGCCCGTCATGCGCTTCAGTCTTGAGGAACGCGCGCTGCGCCTGTTCATGCGGTTCGGCGAGACCGAGATCAAAGCTCGTGCAGAACTCGTCCAAGGCGGCGGAGAAGTCGCTACAAGCGTCCGCTTCCACTCCAACTACTAACAGGGAACGACGATGCAATTCATGAGTCCTCGTCGTGAAGTACCCGAAGACAGCCCTGCAGCAGATATCGAGTGGGTATATGAGGAGGAACCCCTGCAGGAACTGCTTGACCAGGCGTTGGTGCGGATCGATCAGCTGGAGAAGTCCGCCAAAGTCGGCGAACACGAACACAGGCAACTGTGGCGCCGACTGGAGCGCCTGGAACGTCAGCTCGGCGCGTTGATGGCTGCCCGGACGGCAGAGCGCGACGACCTCCCCGGAGCGGAGCACGGCAAACACCAGGCCCTCGCCCGCCAGTACCGCACCCTGGTCGAGCAGCGTCTGCTGAACTTTGCCCGCCGCTATGCCGAGCGAAGTGACCGCGTCATGGACCATCCTGAACATGAGCGCGGCTACCGTCTCATGGGGCTGCTGAGCCAGCAGCTATTCACCGACGACCTCAGGTCCAGCCGAGAGATCGTCCGCCGCCTTCACCTCCCGGAGGGCAATGGCCACATCGAGAGCGCCCTCACCACACTCCGAGGTCACTGCTCCGAGCTAGCACTGGAGATCCACCGAGCCGGTCTCCACCACAGCTGGGACATGGAATACAAACCGGGCATGGCGCTCGACCCGGCACGCCAGGAACAATGGCCCTCCTGTGACCAGGGAGCACCGGTGCTCTTCGTCATGGCGCCGGCATACATCGTCAATGGGCGCTCGTACTGTCTTCAGTACGTGTACACCTCCCTCTGAGACCCGCCTCGCAACACGTAGTGCCAAAACGATCGAGGCGCCTAACCCAGCAACGCGTATGCGGGCACGGTCCGGTATCTCGCTTCCTGCCGCCCAGCCATCGCTGGCGCCACCCCGCCTTCGGCCAATTACGCCCCCGGAGGCATGACGGGGCGGCACATGCGCGGCAGTCAAACGCTGCGATTAGATGACAGAAGACAAATCTGTCCCCGATCGAGACGTCGCGCGTTTACGCGTACGCAGCCGTCGGTGGCGCCCGCTGCGGGACTGGTCGACGGCGTCCATACGCGGCAGGGAGGTTGGTCGCCGCAGGACTACACTGCCGATCATGACGCGGAGTCCTGTCGATCTGGCGATCTTCGATTGTGATGGCGTGCTGGTGGACAGCGAGCGGATATGCGTCAAAGTGGACGCGATGATCACGGCTGACCTGGGGTGCGCGTTCACCGAGGAGGAGATCATCGAGAAGTTCGTCGGCTCGTCCACGGAGGTCTACACGGCCGCCGTGGAAGAACGGCTGGGACGGCGCCTGGAGAAGAACTGGCTGCGGCAATACGAGCATCTCTACCAGGCGGCCCTCGAAGCTGACCTGACCGCTGTCGATGGCGTCGCAGAAGCCCTGAACGGCCTTGCCATGCCCGTCTGCGTCGCATCGAACACTGATCACGCCAGCCTCAGGAGAAACCTGGAGATCGTCGGCCTGAGAGACCACTTCCAAGGGCACATCTTCAGCGCAGCCGACGTCGCCCGAGGCAAACCTGCCCCTGACCTCTTTCTGCACGCTGCGCGATCCATGGGCGTGGAACCCGGGCGGTGCGTGGTGATCGAGGACAGCGCGTACGGAGTTCAGGCAGCCCGTGCCGCCGGTATGCGGACTTTGGGCTACTGCGGCGGTCTCACGCCAGCCTCACGGTTGAAAGGGCCAGGCACCACCCTGTTCGACGATATGCGCGACCTGCCCAAGCTGCTGGCCGCCACTACCCACTGAACTTCCGCAGCGTCCCTACCACTTGGCTCCGTGAGCCGGAGGCGCTCCCCCGGCTCACGGCTGAGCTTTCCGCTCCCGGTCTGCGTCAGGCTCCGGTGACCTCGATAGCCGCCAGATTCTTCTTGCCCCTGCGCAGCATCAGCCAGCGTCCGTGAAGGAGTTCGTCGGCCGTGACCACGGCATCCTCGGCGGTCACCTTGACGTTGTTCACGTAGGCGCCGCCCTCCTTCACGGTGCGGCGGGCTGCTGACTTGCTCGGCACCAGGCCGACCTCAGCGAACAGATCGGTGACCTGGCCGAGCTCGCTCACCTTGGCGTTCGGGAGCTCGGAGACCGCGGCGGCCAGCGTCGCCTCGTCGAGTTCGGCGAGCTCGCCCTGACCGAACAGCGCCTTTGACGCTGCGATCACGGAGGCGCACTGACCGGCGCCGTGCACCAGCGTGGTCAGCTCCTCGGCAAGCGCACGCTGCGCGGTACGGGCTTGCGGCCGCTCCTCGGTCACCTTTTCGAGCTCCTCCAGCTCGTCGCGGGACTTGAAGGAGAGGATGCGCATGTACCGCGAGATGTCCTGGTCATCCGTGTTCAGCCAGAACTGGTAGAACGCGTACGGAGTGGTCATCTCCGGGTCGAGCCAGAGCGTGCCCGTCTCCGTCTTGCCGAACTTGGTTCCGTCCGCCTTCGTCATCAGCGGCGTCGCGAGCGCGTGCACCTCGGCGTGCGGCTCCAGGCGGTGGATCAGATCCAGACCAGCCGTGAGATTGCCCCACTGGTCGCTACCGCCCGTCTGGAGGGTGCAGCCATACCGCCGGTACAGCTCCAGGAAGTCCATACCCTGAAGCAGTTGGTAGCTGAACTCCGTGAAGCTGATGCCCTCGTCGGACGCCAGGCGCCGGGCGACCGAGTCCTTGGTGAGCATCTTGTTCACGCGGAAGTGCTTGCCGACGTCCCGCAGGAACTCGATCACGGACAGGCCGCCGGTCCAGTCCAGGTTGTTGACCATGGTCGCCGCGTTGTCGCCCTCAAAGGTGAGGAACGGCTCGATCTGTGCACGCAACCGGGTCACCCACTCGGCGATGACCTCCGGGTCGTTCAGGGTGCGCTCGGCGGTCGGCCGAGGGTCGCCGATATGACCGGTCGCGCCACCCACGAGTGCCAGCGGCCGATGCCCGGCCTGCTGGAGTCGCCGCATAGTGAGCACCTGCACCAGGTGGCCGACGTGCAGGCTGGCCGCGGTGGGGTCGAAGCCGCAATAGAAGGTGACAGGGCCGTCCGCGAGAGCCTTGCGCAATGCGTCCTCGTCAGTGGCATGGGCGATCAGCCCGCGCCACGTGAGCTCGTCGACGATGGCCGTCACGGTCCCGTGTCTCCTTGAGTCGCGCGTACAGTGCGGCGGCCAGTCTAGTCGTCCAGCCCGAGCTTCTGCGTTTGTGCTGGTCAACGACGGCGTGTGGGACGGAACAGTCAAGATCACCCCACATCTGAGTGTCCTGAGTCACACAGTCCCGAACCATGCGTCGAGCAGGCGGTCGGCGACAGCTTCGCTGTGATCACGGTAGTCACGCACGAGCGCCCTCCCGTTGGTCACGAATCGGGCCCGGAACGCCGGATCATGATCAAGTGCGTCGATTGCCTGCCCAAGATCTCGCGCGGCCCGCTTGACGTCATTCCCGGAAACCACGGGATACAGCACGTTGCCATCGAGCTCGTAGTCGGCGATGGGTGGCGGGTCGACGAACATCGCGGCATTCCCAAGTTCGGGCAGGCTGCCTATCCGGTGAGCCACGACGGGCACGCCTGACTCCATCGCTTCCAGCGTGACCCGCGCGAGACCTTCTGGGCCCAGGGACGGCACCAGCAGAATCCTGGTGCGGTTGTAGATCGTGGTGGGGTCCGGGGCGAAGGGGGCCACTTGGACGTTCGATGAGGGTGGCACATACGCCGGGACATCGGGCCAGGTCTCCACGACCAGGTAGTCGTCGCCGGGGCGCTGTCGAATGAGTGCGTCCCAGACACACCGGCCCTTGATCGGGTGGTGATTGATCAAGGTCAGGAACCGCCCCTCTGCCCCCGAAGGTGCAGGGTCGGCTCGTCGCTCGGGTAGGAGGTTGGGGAGAACTTGCGCCGGCACACCGGTTTGGCCATGGAAGGCATCGGCGATGGTCTGGCTGACCGCATACACGCTGGTCTGCCTCATCAGTTCGTAGTAGCTCCCCACCTCTTCGTCGGGGTGGTCACTGCTTGTGGGGTAGAGCTGGTCAGTCACCAGCATCGCTACCTGCCGACCGCTCGCAAGGCTTTCATCCAGCGCGGCGTGATGCGCTTCATTGAGGCGAACCGCACACGAGTTGAGCAGGATCACGTCGGGATCCAGATCATTCAAAATATCCTGAAGAGCCTGCCGGTACGCGCTGGCCGCCCCCGGAGCACCGACGAAGGCTTCGTGGACAGCGCAGCCCTGGACTGTTCGGGCTCTGCGTCCGATTCCGGGGTCCGCGCTTTGAGCGATACAGGCGAGGCTGGCCGGGTGCCCTCGGGCTACGACGCGTTTCAGTAGCTCGCGAACTTGCAGGAACAGGCCATTTGTGAAGCCCTCGCGGGTGAAGTCGTCGATACTCACAAAGAGGACACCGGCCATGACGTTACTCCTTGTGGGCCGCGGCGACGGCAAAGGCATCGAGCAAGCTCCAGAGCCGGGTGGCGATCTGGCTGCCAACGGAGGGCGGGCCGACGACGCTGAGGGGACTCGGGGCGAGCATTTTGAGGCATGCGACCGCCGAGTACAGGTCGAATACACGACGCCGACTCGGGCCGACGCACAGCGGTGCCGCAACCTGCTCAATGCAGTCGGCTTCCGGTCCACGGGCAAGAAGACCGGCGCGCGCGACTCCGAGCGGGTACAGGGCGTCACCGAATCCGACCTCGTCTAGGTCGACGATTGCCGTGACCTTCCCGCCCTCCACCAACACGTTCTGGTGAGTGGCGTCGATCAGATAGGGCAGCGGGTCGATCCCATCGAATTCGGGACCCAGCTCGTGGATGCTCCGGCGGATTTGTCCAATGGCCGGGGCCTGACGTTGCAGGGGCGCGAGCTGATCAACTGCACCGGTGAAGTACTCCCACAGCACGTCCGACCAGCGCGGATGACAACGAAGGTCGCCGTAGCTGGCGATACCGCCGTACCCAGGGCCGGGTGGGAGCCCGCGCGTGCGGTGTTGGAGATCGAGCAGGTCGTCGGCAATGCTGCGCTTCTCGGCCGCCGTAAGGTTCGCGTAGACGTTACAGAGATCAGTTCCTGGGGCTTGCTCAAGGAACATGATCGGCCAGGGCAGTACGGTCCCGCTCAGGTCCATGTGCAGTACGCGGGGAACGGGCACTCCCACCCTTGCCAGCTGGCGCCGCCAGTACGCGAATCCGGTGAAGCACTCGGCACGGTCGTGGCGCGTGATCCGTGCGATCACGCGCTCACCGGACGCCAACTGCACCGTGAACACGAAGTGACTGCGGCCCATCGGGATTCGGTTCGCGGTTACGGCCTCTTGATTCAGGCATCGACCGGCCGCCCGCAGGACTGCCTGCTCTGTCGGAGGCTTCATGGCAGGAGGACCTCTGCTGCCGCGAGCGGGATGACATTGAGGCTGGCGTAGCCTCGAAAGAATGACCAGGTCGTCTCGAAGTCGTCGGTACTGACGATCAGGCCAGGCACACCGAGGCAACCCGCGAGGTGGCCCAGGCCGCTGTCACACCCCACGAAGAGACGGCATGACAGCAGGCGGGCGACCATTTCGGGGAGGTCGGCCCGGACGTAGGTCAGGTCCTCGCCGAGGTACGTCTGGGTGTCGGGGCCACCGAGGATCCGCACTTCACCGTGTGCTGAGACCTGATTCAGGAGCCGCCGGGCTGATTGTCGAGATGGCGCGGTGCTAGAACGCGCATCGAGCTGGCAATACACCACATTCTCTTGGCCACGAGGCGTCGGTGCCCGGCGGAGAGGCAGCGGCTGTACTCGGTGGCGGGCCCGCCCTCCAAAGGCGTCGGTGACGGCGTGGTTGAAGCGATCAAGCCAAGGGATGCTCCATGAGGATCGGGCGAAGATCGCGTCGCCGTTAATCGACTCGCTGGGCGAAGGGGCATAGCTCACCCGCTCGCACGCGAACACCTCCGCCACTTCGGCAAGGGCCGACGAACCAGTCACGGCAATCGACGCCACGGCGTTGTCGCGGCAGTAGTGCTCCAGGCCGGTCACGATGCCCAGCGCGTCGCCGAGGCGGTTATGGCGGGCAAACCGCATCACGGTTCCCTCGGCGAGCGTTGACAGCGGCGTGTCCTCACGCGACGCGGCTTTCGCTGCGTCGACGAGCTGGTCGCCCAGGCAGCGCAACCCTCGTTGGCCGCAGCGCCAAGTCCGGGGAACCGCAGCAATGTCCACTGCGGCCTGCTGGTGGGCATCGACAAATCGCACCTCGTCGAAGCCGAACTCCTCGATGAGATCACGCATCGCCGGAGGCCCGCTCACCTCGACTTGGGTCAGTCCATGTGTCCGGGCGTAGGAGGCCAGGCCAGCGGCCAACTCGACGCAGTCACGGACGGGAAGGTCGGCGGCTGCGAAGCGCGTCGGCAGCTCTTCTCGGCCGCACAGCGACGGTCGGTTCATCGAGCCCCCTCGTACGCCTCTGCACGCATGTACGTAGCGTCGAAGCGTCGCTTGCCCCTCAGCAGGCGCACCACCAGCTCTTTGGCGTGAGCATCGGAGAAATACGGGTTGAGGGAGTACACCCGTAGAGCAACGACCGGCTCGCCGGCGGGTGTGTAGAACGCCGCGGAGGTCTTGCTCACCGCGATCTGTTCAGCGTCCGGCACCCGCTGATTCGACAGCCACGCGAACAGGTCAGAGGTGTACTGGTTTATCCGGCGGACAGAGCTGGTGTCGTCGAAATCCTCCTCGGTAATGGCGGGATCATCCGGCGGATAACAACGCACGAACACGTCCGGGCCGTACGCATGTCTGTTGATGGCTGTCGCATCGCGACCTGCCAAGGCATTGATGTGCCGCCGGAGCGCTTCGGCTGTTTCAAGCGCGTGGCCGAGCAATTGCCGCATCCCCTGCTTACCCAGAGCCTGCAAGCCAACCCAGGTCGCGACCATGTTCGCTGCCGACCTGGACGTCTCCAGCGTGAAGGTCCCGGGGTTGTAGGCGTCCTTGTCGTGGAACAACGGGGTCATTTCTCCGCCGTCGCGACGCATCCGCGAGAAGTCCCGACTTTCTCGCATGACGATCATGCTCGACGTATAGGGCGCGAAACCGGTCTTGTGGAAGTCCGTTCCGAACGAGTCGGCGTGCCGCACCGTTTTCAGACGCTCCACGAGACGTGACAGCTTGGCCACCACGGGAGGGCTGAAGCCGAGGGGATTCTGATGAAGGTCGTAGTCGATGAAGCAGAGGTATGCCCACCCGATGACCGTGTCTGCGTGAACATGGGGCGTGTAATCCAACCCATATTCGGCGGCCAGGCGATCCCGCATCCCAGCGATCTCGCCGAAGTCGTCGACAGCCATGTTGGAAGTCGTCCCGCCCGCGCCGATGATGCACGCAAGCCGGTGGCCGCGTGCCAGCACGTCGCGACAGGCTGCTTCCATCGACTCCAGGTCCGTGGTCTGGTCGGGTAGCGACGCAGCGGATATGTAGTTTCGGGTGCCGATCCCAAGCCACGCGCACGCGGATTTCTGCGAGTAGTGCGCCGGCCAGGACCCGACGACGGCCATCCCGGGCTCAATCCCACGCTCGGCGTGGTCGGGCTGTGCCTTGGAAATGCCGACGTTGATGGCGTAGAGGTTGGTCGCCGTGCCGCCGAACGTGAACAGGCCGCCTGCCCGCTCTGGGTCGTACCCCGCCAGGCGCGCCAGCGCCTGGGCGGATGACAACTCCGCGGAAAGGGTCTCCGCAGCATCCTCCCCAGTAACGCCATTCGGCATGAACAACGAGACCGCGCACAGCGCTGCCAGGTTGACGAACGACGGTGGCGGAACGATGTTCTTGGCGAACATCTGGTGATGCACTTTGACCGACCCAGCGAGCCACCAGCGCAATTGGCTGAGAGCCGTCTCCGCCGTGACAGGGCTCTCCGGCAGGCGTCCGTCGCCCACAGGGGAACGCCCATCCTCCTGGCCGGTGCGCGGATACAGGGGCCCCTCGCCCTGGTGGCTCAGCGTCTCATCGAGGGCGCGGCGAAGGAGATCGACAAGCGCATCGGCATTGGTCCCGTCGGGATGCAGGAACAGGCCGCTGCGCCAGCGCTCAAACTCATCTCCGGCTCCGTAGGGATCAGTCGTCATCGCAGATCGATCCCGGCGCTTCGGAGGAGCAACATTACCGTGCTCATCGCACGGACTTTCCGTAGAGCTTCATGCGCTCGGGGCGGGGCGTGCGCCGTCGACCGGCCGCGAGATCCTCACAAGCAACCGCGATGGACCACACCAGATCGTCGTACTGACGACGCAGAATCCCGACTCGCTCTGCCGCGGCGGCGTCACCCCCGACCACTCGCTCCGTGTAAACGATTCGAAGCTTTTGCACCGAGAGCCGGTCAAGCGCCGAACCGATCGACTCCGTGATGGGAGGCACGTCCTCATTGGCGCTCCACGCCGCATCCAAGATCCGGTCGATCTGCTCGATGAGTGCATGGCGAAGGCCGTTGAGCTCGTCGATCTCCCGCTTGATGGCCGGAATCTCCCCGTCCCCAGCTTGCCGTACCCGGTCCTCGGCATCCCACTGGCGGCTGTTGACCGCATGCAGCTGGACCAGAACCTGCAACAAGTCTGGCCGATAAGGAGCTGGGATCCCGGCGAGAGCGTCCTCGCACCATTCACCTTGCCCACCTGCTACGTCGGGGCGGGATGTACTCGTCGTCATCGGAGCGTGCGGGCCTACCTCCGACTCATCCGTGTCTGTACCCAGCCGTGCACGGGTCTTGGTCATGGGCGGTGATCCCCCTTCGGTCTCTCGTTAGGACGGTCTCTGCCGACCGTCGTTGAAGACAACCTTGAGCACGACCGGAGGGTGCCCTAGAGGGACGCGTTACTCCACGATGACTATTCCATGTTGCGCCTGACTCAACGACCAGAGTGGTCGCCTGGCGTCCATCCAGGTCCGCCCCTGCCCCTAAGTTGATCTCGTGGCACGCTAACAGCTCAGGGAGAACAGACGATCATGGGCCATCTCGCACCAGTTTCTCCGCCTGCTGAGACGATGCCACCACTCCTCGTCGCCGACCTCCCGTCCGACCCGCGATGCCCGGACAGCCTCAGCCCCGGGGCAGCAAACGGCACTTCCTTGACGGCGCCCAGCATCCGGCGCCTCTGCCCGCGCACAAGGCTGGCCATCCAGGTCGATGGAACCAGACGGCACAGTGCGGCGCTGGTCTGCTGAGGCAGCAGTGCACCGCTCATCGCGGCGCGGACATGCCTCGGTACCCGACCGGAATGCCGACCGGGTACGGACATTCGACAGCCATGGACGGTGTCAAGGACTCAGCGGCCGTCGGTCTGCGAGATGTTTTGTGCGAGTTGGCCCACGACGCTAAATATCCATTGCCCGAAGCTGGTTGGAGCGATCAGGACGCCGAAGACCAGAACGATGACCACGGTCATCTTCTCGTCGAACCGGCTCCGAGCCTGTGTGCGTCGGCGCAGTCGCATAACGATGATCACCGCTAGCAGAACCGCGACGTTGATGGTCAAAATCATCCGGCCAGTCCTCCCCTCAGCACCGGGCATTCCGCCTCTCTGCATAGCTCGAACCGGGTACTTCTCAACGGCCCCATCCGCAGTGCTTGGCGATAGAGCACTTGTCCAGCGGCTGGTTTCATGGCGCTCTCGCGGCGTTACGCTGGCCGCCAGGACCCTCCCCTCGCACCCACCGCCCCACTCGGCAGTTTCAGGACAGGGTTGTTGGACGACGTGGGGGCGGGATGCGGTCCAGCAGCTCCCACAAGGGCCGGGAGCTGGCAGCCCACTCGCCGAGCTTGCGGCGATCGACGAGATGTATCCGGTGCTCCTTTCCCCATGGGATGGCCTTGGAGCTGAAGCGGCCATTGGTGAGGACGAGGGCAATATCCGCTCCATGGATCTGCCGTGCGGTGCCGTTGACCTGCTGTAGGACGCCGACGCCAACGGCAGAGCCACGGTCTCCGTCCCGGCGGTGCTTGCACTGGATGGCCCATACACGCCCGGCGGGATCGACGGCCCGCACATCGCAGGCGTTGTCGCCGGCGCCGCCCATCCGCTCGGCACGGCAGCCGTCCCGTCGCATCAGGTCGCGTATCGCGAACTCGAACGCGCGGTGATCCAGCGCGTCCAACTCAGCGATCCGCATCCGCAGGGCACGGGCGCGCACACGTTCCCACTCGGCCCGCTGCCGTACCTGGTGCAGCCAGAAGCCGCCGCCGACCGCAGCGACCACGACCGCGAGGAGGATGATCCACCAGTGCGCGAGCAGCCACTGCACGACGGTGACGACCACGACGATCGCCACAGCCCCGGTGGCCAGCAGAGCAACCTGCTCATCCTGCTTCTTGGTGCGGCGTACCGGCCCACGTCGGCCGGTACGCCGCGCCGGGCGTCGGCGGCTCATCGGGCCGTACCCGGGCGCGCCCATATCGGGACAGCGACCCGAACGTGAGCCTCCACCTTTACCCCCATGAAGTAAGTCCTCCTGTCCAGAGCCGTTGACGATCCCCGCGCAGGCAATGAGAGCACGCAGCTCTGACAACGTGTGGAGGTTTGATCACTTTAAGTGATCGATTTTCGGCCAGCGTCTACCGCAGCCCGGTGCGCTTGAACGCCGATGACCAGGGTTTTCCGGTGCTCGCTCGACCAACTTCGGCCGTTTCGTCGAACGAGTCGGATCTCCGGGGCCCTATCGACGAACTCCGCCCCTTCTGCCGACACCCTGGCGATCCGAGCTGGAGTTGCGCGGGTGCGCAGGGTTGAGGAACCAGGTACGCGCCGAGGCGAGCCACCAGGTTCCGCAGAAGGCGAGGACGACGCCGACCGCGATAGGTGCGTAGTTGAAGGTCTCCGCGGTGACGGGCGAAGTCTGCGGCAGCATGAACAGCACGGTGATCACCAGCACCCACACGATGGCGATGGTGCCGACGGTCGTGGACCACGAGCCAAGGTGCCAGGGGCCCCGCTCGAAACGGGCGCCCTGCCTCAGCCGGAGGAAGGTGGGGATCACGTAGGCGATGTAGAGGCCGATGGTCGCGATGGAGGTCACTGCCGCGTACGCGGTGGTGTTCCACAGGTAGGGCAGACCGAGGACGAAGGCGCCACCGGTGGCGAGCCACACGGCGTTGGTGGGGGTTCGCGTCGCAGGGTTGAGCTTGTGCCACGTGCTGGAGAAGGGCAGGGCGCCATCACGTGAGAAGGCATAGATCATGCGGGAGTTGGCGGTCACCGACGCCATGCCGCAGAAGAGCTGCGCGACGATGATCACGAGCAGTAGCCATTTGCCGACCGCCGCGCCGAGGGCGTTCATGAGGATTTCCGCCGGCGGCACCCCTGTCCCCGATGCGAGTGCGCCGGCGTAGGACTGGATGGCGTAGGTGAAGCCGAAGAGGAGGACGAACCCGGCCGCGAGGGAGACGAGGATCGAACGGACGATGCCTTTGGGCCCGGCGGTGGATGCGTCGATGGTCTCCTCGGTCATGTGGGCGGAGGCGTCGTAGCCGGTGAAGGTGTACTGCGCCATCAGGAGACCGATCAGCACCACGTAGCCGCTGGACGAGAAGCCTGTGTTGTTGACGAATTCACCGAACACGAACCCGGTCGACTGGTGGTGGTCGGGGACGAGCACCAGGGCGCCGCAGATGACGATGACACCGAGGATGTGCCACCAGATGGAGACTTCGTTGAGGAGGGCGACGATGCGCACGCCGAAGGTGTTCAGGACACCGTGGAGGGCGAGGATGGCTCCGAACAACGTGATGGTGTGGCCCGGCGTGGCGGCGTAGCCGAATTGGAGATCGAGCAGTGCGTTGAGGAAGTTGGCGGCGCCGAAGTCGATGCCGGCGGTGACCGCTATCTGGCCGAGTGTGTTGAACCAGCCGGTGAACCACGCCCAGGCTGCTGCGGAGCGCTTGGGGGCCATGCGGTGCGCCCAGAAGTACAGGCCGGCGCTGGTCGGATACGAGGAGCAGACCTCGGCCATCGACAGGCCGACGAACAGCGTCATCAGGCCGACGAACAGCCAGCCCCACATGATCACCGCCGGGCCGCCGGTGTTCATGCCGTACCCGTAGAGGGTCATGCAGCCGGACAGGATGGAGATGATCGTGAAGCTGACGCCGAAGTTGGCCCGGCCGGACATCGAGCGGGAGAGCGTCTGCTGATAGCCGAGTTGTTTCAGGCGCTCCTCGTCGGAGATGCGGGAGACGTCAAGAGGCATGGAGATTCCGCCCTTCGTGGATCGCGCGTGGGGTCGAGTGCTCAGTGGTGCCGGCGCCGCCGCGGGCTGTAGGCCCAGGCGCGGTGCCGCAGAAACAGTTGGTCGGCCTGGCCGCAGTAGGCCCATGGAACCTGGGTGGCGTAAGGGCCGATCGCGTCGAAGACCTCGGCCGCCTCGGTGTGGCGGTTGGCGAATGACAGTGCGTGTGCTAGGTAGTTGGCGTCATCGGCGAAGCAGGCGTGCTGGCGCGGCGCGCGGTATCGCCACCAACGGTCCAGCACGCGATCGATCTGCGGGCAGTCGATCCAGGGGTGGATCGTCAGCCCGTACGCCGTCTGGTCCTGCTCTTGACGCGATCGGTGCGCTTCGGCAACCACAACCAAGGGCAGGACCGCGATCGGCAGCCCCTTCGGGGCTATGGACGCCTGCTCCTCGGCCCACCACATCGCCTCCCCCGCCCGGCCGTGGTGCCGAAGGAAGAGGTAGGTGGCCACCTCGTGATGCGCCTCGCGGTTCCAGGGGTCGCGCTGCTTGATCTCCGCCCAAATCCGGTGCAGCGTCGCCCGGTCCGGCGCGTGGGTCCGCAGCAATGCGAGCATCACCACCAGGGGCGCCACATCGTGCGGCCACACCTTCAATGTCAGGCGGCAGGTGGCCCACGCCTCTTCCATCAATGACCGGCCGGCGCGATGCCCAGCGATCATCGCTCGGAGGGCCTGCACATTTGCCAGGAGGGCCAGCGCGTGTGGCGAGCGAGGCTCCGCTTTCGCCCACGTGTCGGCGAACCTCAGCCGAGCCCCTGCTTCCGCGAGTACTTGGAGGCGGAAGACTCGACGGTCCCAGTCGGCACCGGTAGAGGCCAGCAACTCCTGCGGACCCTCCCAACGTCCCATGGAGGCGTCTTCCAGGGCCCGCCGCAACGCCTCGTCATTTCTCGTCGGGTGCATGTCAAGGGCGGATCGGCCGCCGGTCGTAGTCATCGTGTTCACTCCGGTGGCCTCCTGCCTGGCAAGCAGGCAGGAGGGGCCTGGTAGTCAGACGGTCCGAATCTCGGTACCGAGCGCCACCGAAATGGCACGTTGGTGGACGAGGCCCGTGCGAACGAGCCGGGCCTCCGGCATAAAGCAATCGACGATGGTCATGTGGTTCGCCGCCGGGCACACTCCACCGTCGACGATGACACTGACCTCCAAGCCGGAAGCGGCGATGAAGGCATGGACCTGCTCAATGGTGACGGCCGGGCCGGGGTCGTTCGGGCCTGCGTCTCCGGAGATGTTCGCTGTGGTGGCCGCGAGGGGCACTTTCACCCGCGCGGCGAGGTCCCCGAGGATGCCGGGATCGACCGTGACCAGGGCCGGTGATCCGACTGCCGCGTGCCGGGCCGCGTCGTCCGGGCTCTTCCACGGCAGTAGCAGCGCGAGATCGCCAGGCCAGAAGGCTGCCGCGAGTCGGCTTGCCTCCGGACTGAAGGTGAAGACGCCTTCGCAGGAGGCAGCAGAAGGGGCGACGTAGGCGAGGGGCTTGCCACTCGGGCGGCGCTTGCCCGTGATGATGCTGTCGCACGCCCGGGCGTTGCTGGCATCCGCGCAGACCATGTACCAGCGCTGGGTCGGGACGACGACGAGTTCTCCACCCTCGATCGCCTCAGCGGCGGCGTCGAGGTCTTGGGTTCCGATAACGCGCATGAGCTACTCCTTGTCGGCTGAGATCTGAGGGACGAAGGTCAGCGGCGGGTAATCGAGCCACGGGTCGCACAGTGCTTCGAGGCGGCGGCCCTTGTGGTCCGGGTGGGAGACGCGGAAGTAAGCCATCACCCTGGGGAACGGGGTGAGGTTCCGTCCCACCGAGTGCGGGACAAGATGATGCATGAGCAGGACGTCGCCAGGCGCGCCGAGCAACGGCACACCCTGCTCGTGATCGACCTCCGGCGGCACCTGCTCCGTCATACCGAGCGACCATGCACTGCGGAACCAGTCCGCCATGGTGCGGTGGCCGCCCGGTTGGTAGCGCAGCGCGCCGTCTTGTGCGCTGGTGACGTCCGAGAGGACGACGCCGACAAGGAGCGAGAAGGTACGTAGTTCTCGCGGATCGAGATGCGGGCAGGAGACACCGTCCACGTGCATCGGCTTCTCCGGCTGCACGCCAGGGAATTCCGATTCCGGCACCCGGATTTGGATCTGGGCGGTCGTGATGGGAGCGGTGTCGCCGAGGAGGTCGCCAGCCAGGTCGGCGGCACCCGTACCTCCATACAGGGCGAGGATGTCGGGGTGACTGCCCAACTCGGGCGCGAACGTTCGCTGGCTGTACCCGGGGACGTCATCAGCCTTCAGGCGGTCGCGGTACCAGGTCTCGACCAGTGATGCGGCGCACCGGACCAGTTCGGGGGCGATCAGCCCGCGGCGTATGACCGCGCCATCCCGTTTGAACGTGTGCTTCTCCTCAGGTGTGAGGGGCATGGCGTCTCCGTGAGGTCTCCGGCGTCCCTGGGGACGAGGCCGTGGCGATGCGGTCCAAGGCGTGCTTACTCGCGTCGAGTGCCGCTGCGAGGAGCTTCTGGCCGAGTTCTGTGGTTGCTTTGCGCGGGTCTCCGCCGATGACGCCGTGAGTGGCAAGGGTGGGGTTGTCGGAGGTCCATGGCCAGGTGATGCCGCGGTCGAGTACGAGGCGGCTGATCGCTCGGCGCTGGCCGGGGTCGGGGAGGGCCTCGCTCGGCAGGAGGTCCAGTCGGACCGAGTCAGGGTCGAGGGCGAGCATGAGGGCCGTCTCAAGGATCCCGGCATGCACCTCGGGGAGTTCGCTGTCGATCGGGAGGCGACCGGCAGCGAGGGTGGCGGGGTGGAGGACCCAGGCGGTGATGCCATGGTTGTGGCGGAGCTGCTGGACGAGCACCTCCAGCACGCCACGGTTTCCGCCGTGGCCATTGACGAGGAGCACGCACCGAGCCGACGTGGTGCGGACGTACTCCTCCACGAGCACGCCGACGAGCGCGGCGTACAGGTGAACGTCCAGGGTGACGGTCCCCGGCGTGCGTGCGTGTTCGGGCGAGAGTCCGTAGGGGACGGCCGGCCCGACCCAGAGGTCGTGCCGGTCCGCCACCTGTGCGGCCAGACAGTGGGCGAATCGCTCAGCGATGACGGTGTCGGTGTCCAACGGCAGGTGCGGGCCGTGCTGTTCGACGGAACCGAGCGGCAGGCAGAGGACAGACTGTTCACTCAGCTCGACTGCCGCGCGCGGTGCGGTGAGCGTGGCGAAGGCCCGTCTGGGGTGGTCGTTCGTCACCTCCTGCTTCGCCGCCCGAAGCGGATCAGGAACTCGTTCTCCTCCGGGAAGGTGTCGTCCTCGCTGAAGTCGGCGAGCCGCTCCATGACCGCGGTCTCGAATGCCTGCAGCCGATCGCCGAAGAGGTGGGGGGCAGCGAAGGAGGTGGAGTACAGATAGCCGAGGATGCTCTCCCTGGTCCACGTGCGATGGACAGGGATCCGGGTCTCCTCGACCTGGTCGAAGAGTGATTCCTCCATGATCTCGCTGTACGGGCGGTTGTGGTGCTGGAAGGTACCGGAGCCGGCCCGGCGCTCCTCGCCGAGGAAGGTCTTGATGACGTCCCGGACGGCTTCCTTCCAAGGGCTCGTAGTGGTCCAGAAGCTGCTGTCGCCGAAGATGGCGACGACGCCTTCGGGGGCGACCTGGTCATCCAGTCGAGCCAGTACGGCGGCTTGGTCGAGCCAGTGGAAGGCGCGACAGATCGTGACCAGGTCGGCTTTCCAACCGATGGGCGGCACGAAGTCCTCGGCGGTGCTCTCGACGAGCGAGAGGCGTGAGCCTTCGGGGAGCTTCGGGCGCAGCGCCGACTCCGCCGCGGTGAGCATGTCGGCATCGTTGTCGATGGCGATGATGTCGTCGAACCGGCCCAGCAGCGCCTCAGCGACCAGCCCGGTGCCGGTGCCGACGTCCAGCAGGCGGCGCGGGCCTTCGGTGCGGGTCGGGACGGCCTGGTCCAGGACCACGGCGACGTCTTCGGGGATGCCGGGGCGGAACTGGCGGTAGTAGCTGGCGGTTCCGGTGAACAGGCTCATGTGGCGCTCCGTGCTGCGAGGTGCTGGATGTGGGTGGCGGCTGCCGCAAGGTCATCGGCGACGAGCACACCGTGGTCAACGAGCAGGGACTCGTCGGGGACCTGTCTTCCGCGCGAGATCCACACAGCGCTCGACCCTGCTTCGATGGCACCCACGATGTCGCACGCCCAGTCGTCTCCGATGTGGATCAGGCCACCGGGTCCTGTAGCGAAGTGGTCGGTGACGGCGTGGAAAGCGCGAGGGTCGGGCTTGGTGTGGCCGATGCGACAGGACGGGAAGAAGTCGCTCACCCACGGGGAGAGAAGTGTGCGCAGTCCGTCGGTGTCAGCGTCGACGCAGGTCACGTTGGAGAGGGTGGCCACGGTCGCTACGGCGCTGATCCGGCGCAGGGCCTCAGTGACACCGGGGTAGAGGCTGAACGGGGCCGGCGGCGCGTCTCGCGGGAACGCCTCCGTCGGCACCTGGACGGCTTCGCAGACCTCGCTCACCAGAGCGTCGGTCAGGGCCGGTCGGGTGTGAAGGCTGGACCGCAGGATCGCCCGGGTGCGCGCGGGAGGCAGCGGAGAGGCTTCGACCAGCCGCATCGTCAAGCCGGGGCCGTCGGCCATACCCAGCGTCCCTCCGACGTCCACGGAGACCAGGAGTCCGGGTCGTGACGTCACTGGTTCCTCCGCGAAGTGGCAGGCAGCGTGGAGACGACGGCTCCGATGCGGGCCTTCCGGATGTCCCTTGTGGTGGCCTCGGAGAGGAACGTCAGGACGTACCGCAGCTCCGCTTCGTCAAGGCCATTGAGGGATCGTCCCTCCCGGTCGGCGGCGGCGTTGAGGTCCGGTGGGACGCTGCGCGGGCGCAATCCGTGCGGCAGGTGGAGTCGGCCGTGCCAGTGCTCGCCGTCGCCCACTGCAGGGAAGCTGTCCGTGGGGCGCAGGACAGTGACGTCGTCCAGGGTCAGGATGCGGACGCGGACGGACGTTTCCGCGATGTCGAGGCTCCCGGTGAGAAAGGTGTCGTGACCGTCGAGGCGTTGCGACAGGCGGAGCATGGGCCCTTCCGGGCTGTGGGTGACCGTGCCCTCGACGGGGACGTTCAGCAGAGCGTTGGGCATGCTGTGCTCCTTGGCGTGGCGCCGAGACCAATGGTGTCCGGCAAGCGGATATGGCCGTTTTCGGGACGGATCGGCATCTCATGGAGGCGTTGTCGTCCGGGCTCCCACCTGAGCCGGTACTCGACAGCCCGGGCGACGGTGGGAAAGGCAGCGGCGAGGTGGAGGCCCGGCAGGAGTGAGCGACCGTGCGGATAGACAGGGATGCCCTGGGCCTGGGCGATCGGGATGATCTGGGCCGCCCGGGTCAGACCGCCGCACCCGACGACATCGAGGGTCAGGGCGCTGGGACGGATGTACTGGATCAGTCCGGTGGGGTCCTCGTCGCAGTGCGCACGTTCACCGACTGCCAGGGGCACCGAGGTCGCCGCAAGGAATTCGTAGGCGTCCGCGGCGTGATGCGGGAGCGGGTCCTCCAGCCACCGCAGAGAAGAGGGATCGACGGCCTGCGCGAAGGCCAGTGCCACGGACGGCGTCCAGGTGCCGACCGCGTCGACGGCGAGGGGAGCCCCGAGAGCCTGGGAGTAGCGCTCGACTGCCTGGGCCATGCGCAGTGCGGCTTGCTCGGAGGGGGCTGCCGGGTCGCGGCGTAGTCCCCACTTGGTGAAGCTCCAGCCGTCGGCTGCGACACCGCTCAGCGCGTCCGGGCGGTCGATGCGGCTGAGGTCCAAGGTCAGCCACGAGGCATACGCGGGAACGGACTTCCGAGGAGCCACGGTGTTGAGGAGTTCGGCAACAGTGCGCTCCGCGAGCTGACCATGAAGGTCCCAGACGGCGCAGTCGACGGTACCGACCGCCCAAGAAGCCACCTCGGACGGGCACCTGCGAGCCGCCGCACGCAGCTGCTCCAGCAGACTGACGTGGTCGGTGACCGCCGCGTCCTTCACCTCGGGCGCCAGAACGTCGCTCACGTAGCGTCCGACGTTCTCCCCGACCGGCCCGTACCATCCGACCGCTGTGGTGGACCGAACCCCGACGAAAAAAGTGTCATCTCCGGGTGCCACGGGCTGCCTCGTCTGAACTACGTGCAGGCCCTCGATGGTCCAAGAGCTCATCGGACCACCTCGCGGCAGGCCAAGAGACGGCCTGCGGCCCGCTCGACGCCCGCCACATCCATCCCCATCGTGCGGGCGAGGTCGCGCTGTGGCATGGGACCGCCCGGCTCCTGCCAGCCAATGACGTCGGTGGGACGGCGGAGGCGCCCAGCCATCAGGCCCCAGACAGCGGCGGGGTGGCCAAGAGTGAGGACAAGAACAGCGGCGTTGATCCCCAGATAGTCCTCGATCTCGCGATCGCCCAGTCCCCGTGGCCACACATGCGGGGGTCCGAGCACCGTCAGGTCATGCAGATTGACGACCCGGACCCGGCACTCGTGGCGCTCCCGGACACGCTCGGCGGCCTGCGTGGCTACGGCAGCGGGGATGTCCCCGGCCGTCACGATCACCAGGTCGGGCTCGTCTTCGTCGCTGAGGTGCGGCCACACCGCGAGACCACGGCTCTGCTCCTCGGCGAGCGTTTCCGTCGGGTGGGCAGTGCGGCTGTGCTTACCGGCGATGACCAGGTTGACGCGGTCTACCGAGTCGAGCGCCTCGTCGAGGGCCTCTGCGGTTCGTGCCGGGTCGGCAGGCGTCAGCACGCGCACGACGGGGGCCGCCAAGCCCAGCAGAGCGGTGGCGAGGGACGGGTCACCGTGTGTGTAGACGTTGTTCCAGCCATAGGAAGTCAGCAGCAGATTGAGGCTGGGCAGGCCCCGTGCGCCGTCGAGACGTCGCTGTTTGATGTGTCCCACCAGGCCGCTGGCGAGCAAAGGGGCGAAGCTCTCGTACGACACGAGCAGCCCACGGCGTCCGCTGGCGGTCCAGCCGGCGAGCCGTTCCAGCAGTACCTCCTCCGCCAACAGCTCGTGAACCCACCGCTCACCGGCGAGCTCGCCGAGGCGGTTGGAATCCAGTTCGTCTGGGCTGACCAGCAGGACATCGCCTCGCGTGGCGTGCTCTCGTACGACCTGGCTGACCGCGCTCGTGAAAGAGACACCACGGTCCTCCTTTGGGCCAGCGGAGACGCCCTGGCGTGTGGAAGGCGCCGGAGGAAGGGAGCACCAGCGGACCTGCGTGACGGCTTCCGCGAGGGGACCTTGCCCGCGTCCCTCCTCGTCAAAGAGCTGGGAGGGCTGGTAAGAAGCGAGCCAGTCAGCGAGGAGCGACAGGTGCTCGGGATCAGTACGCGGGTCGGTGAGAGGTGTCTTGTGCAGAGCCTGCGTGCCGAGGAGAGTCTGGTCTCCGAGGGCGGAGGGGCCAGTCCACCCCTTGATGCACCGCAGGACGACCGCTGTGGGCCTGTCTTCGAGGGCGGATTCCATCGCGTCCCAGAGCGCGGCATGGAAGTCGGCGTGCTCGTCAAGTGATCCAGTCCTGACGCGAACGATCTTGGTTCCCCACCCCAGACCGGCGAAGTACGAATGGAGTTCGCTGTCGTCCAACCCTCCGAGTAGGGATGGCCCACCCATGCGGAAACCGTTCACGTGCACCACAGGGAGTACGGCAGCTCGGCCCGGCGCTCGGTGCGCGAGCCAGGAGGCCGAGGTCGTCGGCGTCTCGCACTCTCCGTCGCCGATCACCGGAACGACGACCCGGCCGGGGGCGTCCAGCGCAGCCCCTTGGGCGAACGGGAGGCAACCGCCGAGACGGCCGCCGAGAAACGCGCCCGCCGGCAGCGCCGGCGTGACTTCGGCGCCCAGGCCCTCGACATCAGGGAACGACCGGGACAGGTGTCGCAGTCCGTCGGCGTCCGGCGCGAAGTCGGGGCGTAGCTTGCCGAGGTCGCCCGTCACCCAGGCTGCGGACAGCTGCACGACGCCGGCGTGACCGGCTCCGAGCAGCGGCATCAGGTCCACGTCCCGTTCGAGGGTCCCAGCGGCAAGGGCAATGTGGGACAGTGCCCAGGCGGCGCCGGGCACGGTTCCCCAGTGGCCCGAAGGGTGTTCCTTTACGTGGGCTGCGGCCAGCGGCTGCTGGAGCATGACGTTGTCCCGCAGATGGAGTTGGCACACCGTGGCGTAGCAGATGGCCCTCCACAGGGCGTCGGCCAGAGAAGCGTCGTCCACCATCACGCGCCGACCAGGGTCTCGTCGGCGAAGGTGAAGTACCACAGCGGGCGGTAGCACTCCCACGCCGCCGGACGCAGCCCCGTCGGTTTCAAGATCTGCTCTATCTCCGTGCGGGCGTGCAGGTAGTACTCCAGCTCCTGCGCCCCGGAGGCGCGAAGGCCGGCCATGATGCGGTTGTGGGCCTGGTAGACCTGGAAGTTGGGAAATTCGGTCACGTAGGGCGCGAGGGATTCGACACCATTGCGCAGGGCGTCGAAGTCGTCCAGTCCCACGATGTACGTGAACGAACTGCCGTGGCCCGCGGCCACCGCTCGCCGCAGTACCTCGGGCATCCAGGTGGACGTCAGGTCCGCCTTGCTGGCCTTCAGCAGGAGATCACGGCGCGTGAAGCACTCCGCGGTGAGCCGGAGCACGAAGGGCCCGACGTCGGCAAGCTCCTCGAACGCCTGCTGAGAGCGCAGCACCGAGGTGAGGAAGCCGAGGCGGGCTTCCACGCCGTACTCGACAAGCACCGAGCGCAAAGCACGCAGGTGGTCGACGGCTGCGGGTTCCCGCTCAAAGCACCCCGTTGAGACGGTGACCTCACGGACTTCCGTAAGGTCCCGCCTCGGGTGCTGCTCTCCCAGTACGGCGAGGAGTTCCCGGAGGTCCCGTTCCTCCGACAGCCGCGGGTCTGCTGCCGCCTCCAGTGTGTTGGGGCAGAAGGCGCACCCGACGCAGCGGCTGCGGGCGTTCGGGTTGAGCGTCAGGGCGGTGCCGTTGTCGCGGAGGTAGCCGCCAACTGCCTCGTCGGCATCGACGCGCTCCACGGTGCCGACCGGGGCATCCCCCAGCAGCAACTGCCCGTCCTCCACCAACCGGAACGGCGATTCCGTGGCGTTCAGTGGGACGATGAGCTGCCAGGGCACCGACCGCGCGCTGTCCAGCCGAACCTGAAGACGCGCCCGGTGGCGCGGGGTTTCCCCGTTGATTCCATAGAGATTGACCGCGATGAGCAGGGCGTCTTCGACCGGCACTCGGTACTGCTGCGCGAGTCGCTCCACGTCCGCGAGCGAGGACGTCGCGCCCACCTGTCCACCGAGTAGTGCTGTCACGCGCGTGCTCCATCCATGAGGTCGGAGTGGGATGGCGCGTCGACGGAGTGCGGGGGCAACTCCGCCGACGGCACGCAAGAGACTGCCGTTGTGCGCCAGGACGACGAACCACGCGCAGGGATTTTTGGCGGACGTCCCGGGACGTTTTCAGCGGACGGCGAGTTCCAGCGACCGTAGGTGGTGCATCAGGGCAGCGACGTCGGTGAGGTCGGCGAGCACCATGTCGGCTCCTGCTTGACGCAGTTCATCCTCGCTGTGTACCCCGGAGGCCACCGCGACGATGTGCGCGCCGGAGTGCAGAGCAGCTTCGACGTCACGCGGGGTGTCCCCAATGAGGACGGTGGGTGCGTCCAACGGAATGCCATGAGCCGTATGGACCCGCTTCCGAGCGACGTCGACCAGGTCGGTCCGATCCGCCGCGTCCGCTCCGTAGGCCCCGGATTCCATGTCGAGCAGCCCATCCAGTCCGAAGGCCCTGAGTTTGACCCGGGCGTTTGCCTGGATGTTGCCGGTCAGGACTGAGGAGATCATGCCGGGCTCCGCAGCCACGGCTGTGAGGGCCTCTCGGGCACCTGGCAGAGCACGGCCGCGACGGGTAAGGTCCGCTTCCCGCGCGGCGCCGGCGGCCTCCAACACTGGAAGGATCCGCTCCCATGCCGGGGGCTCCAGCCCGTGATCCCGGAACATCCCACCAAGGATCAGCCGGTCGGTCCGGCCTTCGGTGCGAGCCGGGTAGGCCGCGGCACGGCCCGCCGCGCTCTCGAAGGCGGCAGCATAGATCTCCTTGCTGACGCCGGAGTTCTCGATGAGGGTGTGGTCGATATCCCACAGCACGATCAGCGGCACCGGGCCAGGGTAGGCACACGCACACTTCCAGCCACAACCACGTGCCTCCCGCCCAACACACTTGCGGTTCGCCACCGCACTCAGGTTGGCTTTGCGGAGTGAATGAGCGACTGCGTTCCGCGCTCGTCCAACGGGGCCTGACAGTTGAGGAAATGGCCAGCGCCTGCTCCGTGGACCCCAAGACCGCCAGCCGGTGGGTCAGTGGCCGAGTGCCCCACCGGCGGCACCGCTGGACGGTGGCGAACCTGCTGAGCGTCGACGAGACATACCTCTGGCCGGAGAACGGGCAGGGGACCCAGCGGCTGGGCTCAGACCGCTCGGAACTCGTCGACACCCACCCCAACCGAGCCAGCGTCCCTCGCGACCTGTGGCTGTCCCTCCTCCTCGGAGCGATGAAGCAGATCGACGTGCTCGTCTTCTCGGGTACCTTCTTCGCACAGACGAACCCGCACATCGCGCGGATGCTCCAGGAACGAGCGCAGGCAGGCGTTCGCGTTCGGCTGTGCTTCGGCGATCCGACCGGGGAAGCGGTCCGCATCCGGGGCCGTGAGGAGGGCATCGGAGACACGCTCGCCGCCAAGATCAGGGCATCCCTCACGTACTACCGTGACCTCGTGGGCTACCCGGGCTGTGAGGTGCGCCTTCACGACACCACGCTGTACAACTCGATCTTCCGATACGACGACCACCTCATGGTCAACCCCCACATCTGGGGCCAGCCGGCCAGCGCCAACCCGATTCTCCAGCTCCGCCAGACAGATGGTGGGGAGTGGTTCCAGCGGTACGGCGACAGCTTCGAGGCCGTATGGACGACCGCGCGCCTTTGGACGCCCGACCAGTAGGAGTAGCAACCACCGTGGGCAGGACCGAGTACTACCACGACCCCAAGGCCCCCAAGGCCAACACCCTCATCCCCGCCAGCAACATGCTCGTGGTCAACGACGACGGCGCCATCCTCCTCCAGCGACGCCGCGACACCGGCCAGTGGGCTCTGCCCGGCGGTGCCCAGGACATCGGCGAAAGCCCGGCCCAGTGTGCGGCCCGCGAGTGCCAAGAAGAGACGGGAATCGTCGCGGAGGTCACCGGCTTCCTGGGCGTCTACTCGAACCCCGCGCACATCGTCGCGTACACCGACGGCGAGATCCGGCAGCAGTTCGAGGTCGTGTACATCGGCCGCCCAGTCAGCGGCGAGCCCACGATCAACGATGAAGCCGACGGCGTGCGGTGGGTTCACCCGGACGACCTGCACTCCCTCGACATCCACCCGAGCATGCACGAGCAAATCGGCCACTACCTGGCCGGGACGTACCCCTACCTCGGGTGAACGCTCACCCTCACAGCGCGATGCCGGCCTCGGCCGCAGCCGCCCGCACCCGATCCACGCTCGCGTGGATGTGCGGTGTGGCCCGGCGAATGAATCGCCCCACCACGCTGTCCTCGCCGTAGCGGCCCAAGATCTCGCTCAACCGCTCTTCCGATGTCGTCCGCCGACCGTCCGGCGTCGTAGTCATATCGCAGTAGACGAGGGCGTCCACGAGCAGTGGATCATCCAGGAGAGGGAATTCCTCCGCCAGCTCGTCCTGAAGACCGCGCTCCTCGGCTTCCAGTAGCGCGTACGTGTGGTTCGCCACCAGCCGGACGATCCGCTCGTCCGCCGCGTGCGTATCCCGGAGGTACCGCGCTCCGTCCAGGGGATGGAATCCGGTGTGGACAAGTGGGGGCGCATAGCCGATGTCGTGCAGCACCGCAGCGGATTCCAGGACCTCAGGGTTGGCACCGACCAGGGGTGCGAGCATCTGGGCACAAGCAGCAACGCCCTGCGTGTGCGCCCATCTGCGCGGAAGGCTGTCGCTCAGCAGCTCGCCCGCCAGTTCATACGCCCAGTTGCCGTTGTTCGTCGCCACGCGGGGAGGATACGACAGAAGCTGGGCGCCCGTTATGTTTTCCGCGGCTCCGCAACGGGGCCGCTGGCCTCCGGGCCCGGCATGACTGTTGCCCCCTGTCGAAGGCATGACCTGGGGGGTGGTGTTC
>NZ_JAIWIH010000023.1:0-144809 GCF_052851135.1 Streptomyces sp. BRA346
GACACCGAGGGACCTCGAACTCGCCGCATAACCCCAGCAACCCCGAACCACCCCAAAACCGACAGGGGTGTCTTGACGGAAGACATAGAGGCACCCCCCCCGTCCGCCGGCCAGCGAACCCTCCGGCTGCGCGGGCACATCATGGTCGCCGTCCCCGAAATCGAGCAGATTGCTGCCCAACTCCCCGGGGCACGCCCAGCGGCTCGCTCGGCTGAGATTCCTCAGAAGCTTCGAGCAACGCCGCTGAGCAGGCATTAATTCGCTCCGTAATGACTCCGTCACCCACTCTTGCGAGGAGCTACGTGCCATGAAGATCACCGAGGGACACATCGACGCCATGCGTTCCGCGCGCCACCGGGCGGCCGGAGCCGAGGCAAGGGCCGTCGCCGAATTACTGCGCGAGGCGCTGGGGCGCCTTGGCTTCACGCCCGACGTAGCCGTACCCCACGGCGTAGAGAACCAGGACCTGTTCTGGCCCGTCCTGCGGGGAGAGGTAACGGTCTCTGGGCACCCCATGGTCGCCCTCGGCCGCATTCCGCTCGACAGCGCGAACCGCCTCGCGGAAATCCTCATGCGCGCCGCGTTGGAGGAGCAGACCAAGAAGGCCGCCACGAGCTGAGCGGCCGCTTTCAAACCCCCGTCCCGGCTGGACCGGAGCCCTGGCAGGTCGAGCCCAGCGCGGAACGGGTGCACGTGCACGACGGCGCGAGGAGAGCCCCCGCGACCGACAGCACCGAGAGGAATCATCCCGATGCGCTTACGCGAGTTCAAGGGCATCGTCCTCCGGCAGGACCCGGAGGACGACGAGCCGACCGAAGGCGGGCAGCAGGGCGGCTGCGGTGATGGCGACGGCTGCGGTCGTCAGTAGCAGGTGAGACCGGGAGGCCCCCGCCTCGGGTGGGGGCCGCTCTTCACCGAGAGAGCGAGCACATGCACCACCACGGCTACACCTGGCTCGGGTCCGCACACGACTTACTCAAGGACGGCCCCCGGCGCCCGCTGCATCCGGAGTTCAGATCCAGCAAGGTCGTCCCCCTGGAACTGGCCCACTGGCTACTCAAGCCCGCATCCTTCATCCACGGCACCTGGACCGATCCGCGGCAGGCAGCGGAATGGTTCGGTGGGCAACTGCGCGCTTCCGCAGCATCGTTCACGTCGGAACACGACCGCGATGCCGACCGCCTCGCCGATGCGGTCGGCCGGGCGGTCGATCAGGTCACCAGCGGTGAGGATGTTGTAGGCGGTTGGTATCTCACGGGGCAGCGATTCCTGTCCGTGTGCCTGATCGCATGCAGCCCGCACCGCATGCGACCGGAGATTCCTTGCCCTCAGGAGATGGCGAGCCACCCTTCATGAAGGAGTGCACGGTGCGGCGTTCGCCGCCTCAGCCCTCCGGGCAGGCGGCCAGCAGCCGCTTCGTGTGTGCGCGCAGCCGCCGCGCCTCCTCGATCGCGAAGCCGGGGCCGTGCGGGTCCAGGGGCTCGCCCCGCACCATGGCGCTGAGCGGCGCGGCCGGTGGGTGGGCCAGCAGCTTGAGGATCGGCGCCATGGCCTCGTCCACCGGCTGGGCGGATCGGCGCATGGCCTCGATCTGTGTCGCGACGGCCGGGGTGTACTGCCCGGAGAAGCTGGTACTGACCGTCCCCGGGTTGAGCAGTACGTACCGGATCGTCGTCTCCGGTCGGCTGTCCGCGAAGCCGACGCCGAGCAGGTCGTTGAGGCGTCCGCCTTGGGCGAGTGCCCGTTGGCCGGCGTAGGCGCGTTCATGTTGCAGGTCCGCCCAGTGGATTTCGCCATCGCCGCCGGGTCCGGCGACGTTGAGGATGACGGGAGTGTCGGCTGCTTCGAGCACGTCGGCCAGTTCGTGGCACAGGACGAAACGGCTCAGGTAGAAGTGGGCGAAGGTGTTCTCGAAGCCTTCGGCGGTGACCAGGCGGGTGGTCCGGAAGTGCCGGGCGCACAGCACCAGGGCGTCGATTTTCGCGAAAGCCGCCCGGATACGGTCGATCACCGCTCTGGTCTCGGACACCAGGCTCAGGTCGGCCCGCACGAAGTGCGCCCGCGCGGCCGCGCCTTGGTGTCGCGCGGCCTCCAGCCACGCCGCGCCCTTCTCCGCGCTGCGCCCGACCACCATCACCTCATGCCCTGCCTTCAGGCAGGTGAGGGCCAGGGCCTTGCCGATGCCGTCCGTGCCTCCGGTGATGACATAGGTCTTCGTCGTTCGGCTCATAGGAAGCGGGCCGCGATCTTTTCCGGGGTGAGGCGGACGGTGACCAGTTCCGGGAGGGTGGCGTACGACTCCGGGTGGTGCTCCGCGTACGTCGTGCCGGTGTACTTGATGGCCAGTTCGTCCATCCGCCCCCGACTGCCCGCGCTCTCGAACCGCGCGGTGCCGCTGATGACCGCGTACCCGTAGGGCTCGTCGGGCGGGTTGACCGTCACGCTCAGCCGTGGATCGCGCCGCAGGTTGCGGACCTTGAGCTTGTCGACGCCCGTCACGAAGAACACGTCGTCGCCGTCCCGCCCCACCCAGACCACCGACTGGTGCGGGCTGCCGTCGGGTTGGAGGGTCGCCACGGTGACGAACACCCGGGCATCGAGGGCGTCTTTCAGCTTTTCAGACATAGGGACCGGGCTCACCACATGACTCCTGAGGGGGGAACGGCGCGACGGAGCACGCCCGACAGATCAACCGCCTCAACTATGTGACAGTTAACGAGAGATAAGCAAGAGCGGTGTGGCATCTTCTGGCCTGTCGGCACCACTCCTGCGTATGCTCCGGTCACGATGAGAGCTGACGCGGCACGCAACCTGGACGCGGTCCTCCAGACCGGAGCACGCCTGCTCGCGCGGGACCCCGGCACGAGCATCGCGACGATCGCCCAGGCGGCAGGCGTCGACCGCCGCACCGTCTACCGCCGCTTCAAGACCCGCGAAGCCCTCATGGCCGCCGTCCACACGGCCAAGCTCGACGCCTGCGAGGAAGTCCTCTCCCAGGCCCGGCTGGACGAGGCGCCCGTGGTCGCGGCGCTGCACCGGTACGCGGAGGGCATCATCACGGCCAGCAGGCGGTGGCCGGTGGACGTGCGGCAGGTGCAGGACGAAGCGGCGGCCGCCCGCCTCGGTCGGCTGATCGAGCAGCTCGACGCCTTCATGGCCCGCGCGGTCCGCGAAGGGTTCATCCGCCCGGGCCTTCCGGACCGCTGGGCCCGCTCCCTGCTGGTCCACCTCACCAACATGGCTTCGCACGAGATGCCCGAGCTGACCCCCGCGCAGGGAGCCGACATGGTGACCCAGTCCCTGTTCACCGGGCTCGGTCCCGCCTGACCCGACCCCGAGGTCGGCCGGCAGTGCCGAATGACTGGCAGAGCTTCGCCCTCACCTGCCCCCAGGGGGCGTAGGGGGTGTCGTCGCGAGAGTGAGCGCTCAGGGAGCAGGGCTCGGCGTCGTGCCGTCGGAGGGCGTCGCGTTGTGGTCCTCGTCCCACGGATAGGTGGGATCGTCATCGATCGACGGACTCCAGGGCGTCTCCTTCGGGGGCTCGAACGGCCCCTTCCGCTCCTGCATCAGGAACATCATCACGAGCGCGAAGACGACGCTCAAGACGATCAGGGCCATCCCCACGGGATTGTTGGCGTTGTAGACGTACCGGCTCGTGCCCCAGTTGCTCTTCTTGAAGACCGGCTCGTAGTCGCCGTCGTCACGCTGCGGCATGAGATCCCCCGAAATCGCCGTTCATTGAACGGAGATCGTCGCATACCTGGTACGGCTCCGGGCCGGGGGACTTTCGATCTTTGTGGGATGGCCCCGGGCGAGTCGGCCGGGTACGTTGCCCGCATAGCCTGGTATCTCGAAGATCGGACAGCGGCGCGATGCACGCGTGCGTGCGGCCGTTGCGCAGGAGGGGGAATCGTGTCGTTGGGGGCCGGGGTTCCGGAGTCGGTGGGCGGGTACCGGCTGGAGGACCGGCTCGGTGCCGGCGGGATGGGGGTCGTCTATCTCGCGCGCTCGGTCTCGGGGCGGAAGTACGCGGTCAAGCTGATTCGTGCGGAGCACGCCACGGACCCCGAGTTCCGCAGCCGATTTCGTCGTGAGGTGGCGGCGGCGCAGCGGGTGAGCGGGGCCTTCACGGCTCCGGTCGTGGATGCGGACCCCGACGGGGACCCTCCGTGGCTGGCCACCCTGTTCGTGCCGGGGCCCTCGCTGACGCGCCGCGTGGAGCGCTCCGGCCGCATCCGGGAGGTGCGGGAACTGGCTGTGTTCGCGGGCCAGTTGGCGGAGGCCCTGCGTGCCGTCCACCGGGCGGGCCTGGTGCACCGCGATCTCAAGCCCGACAATATCCTCCTCGCCGAGGACGGGCCGCGGGTCATCGACTTCGGGATCACACGAGCGGTGACGGACAGCCGTCGGCTCACCAGGACCGGTGACTCGCTCGGTACACCGCCGTTCATGGCGCCGGAGCAGTTCCGTGCGGGGGACCCTGGCATCGAGGTGACCGCGGCCGCCGATGTGTTCGCGCTCGGCGCGGTCGTGGCCTTCGCGGCGATGGGACGCAGCCCGTTCGAGGGCGGACCGGGCGAGGGCTCCGATCCTCTCATCGTCGCCTACCGCGTCGTCTACGAAGAGCCACGGCTCGACGGGCTGCCGCCCGAACTGGCAGCCCTGGTCACTTCCTGTCTGGACAAGGACCCGGCACGCCGCCCGAGCCTGGACGCCGTGGAGCGCCTAGCGGCAGAGGCCGCCGGCACGCCGCCTGACCAAGCCACGGTCGCTTTCCGGATTCCGGCGCCGGACCGAACACCCACCGAACTCGACTCCTCCGGCACCGGTGCCGCCCGCGGTGGCCAGGCCCCGGTCGGCCCTCACCCGGCGCTGCTGCACGGGTTGCCCACGGCGCCCGCGCCCTACCGCACCGAGTCGCCCGACCCGGCCACCCCCGTCGCTCCGACCGACGCCTCCAGGAACCCGAAACGCACTCGGCGCCGCTGGATCGCCGCGGCGGCGACCGCGGTGGCCGTCGCCGCGGTCGGCACCGGCCTCAGCCTGTGGGGCAGTTCCCTGTGGGAGGGTCCACCGGGGGGTTCCAAGGGCAAGGAGGCCGCCAAGAAGCCCACCCCCGCGTGGGAGACCGACCTTGCCGAGCTCGGCGTCCCCAACGCCATGGAGAGCGGCTTCAGCTGCACGGCCACCTCTGACAGAGACCTGCTGTGTCAGGACGGCGGACGCCTCGTCCTCAAGCTGAACCCGGCGAACGGCAAAATACTCTGGAGCTACGACCGTCCGGCCACGACCGAGGTGAGTGTCGGGGTCGAGGAGTTCGACGGCAAGGTCTACACGCAGGCCCGCGAAACCGCCGACGGTGACGGCGACGGCATCGTCGCCCTGGATCTCGCCACCGGGAAAGTTGAGCGCAGGTTCGAGGTCCCCGACCTCCGTGACGGGTTCGTCGCCACCGACAGCGGCGTCCTCGTGCAAAGCGGTCCGAAGGAACTGTGGTTGCTCAACGCCAAGAACCCGCGTCCTCTCGCCCGTTGGAAGGCCGGCGACGATGAAATAGAAAGCATCGCCAGCAACGGAAAAAGCGTGGTCATGACCGTCAGCTCCCACGAGGACGACCGCGCCTTCGCTCACATCTCCCTCGAAGCCACCGACTCCAGCCTCAGCGAGCACCTGGCGTACGCCTTCGCCGAGGGGGCGCCGGATGCGCCGCGGCCCCCTCTGCGCCCCATTGGGGCAGGCACCAGCACGCTCTACTTTGCTGAAGGGGGCAGTGGGCCCGCCGACGAATACGTCGCGGTCGACCGTACCGACCCGGAGACGGGGATCGATCTCTGGAAGCGCATCCCCCTCAAGTCCCCCACAGACCTTCCGATGACCGTCGCGGACGACTTCGCCTACGCGCCGTCGAGCAACGGGATGATCACGGCCGTCGACTGTCGGCGCGACCGCATCGCCTGGCACAAGGACAGCGGCGCCCGTGGAATCAGCCAACTGGCTGTCAGGGAAGGGAAGATCTTTCTCACCGACGCGCAGGGTCGGCTGCACACTCTCGATGCCCTGACCGGCCGCCATCTGTCCATGGGCAAGCCGCACCGGGGCTCAAGGGACGCCGATTCACGCAACGACCCACCCCCGCCGGTCCTCATCGGCGATGCGGCGTACGTGATCACACCCGGCAACACGCTGTACCGCACGCCTCTGCCGACACGGAAATAGCGACCGTCAGGCCCACGCCGGGGCGTCGGTGCCCCAGGGGCCGGGTGGGCGGGTCCAGTCGCGGGGAGCGCCGTCGTACGCGATCGGGGGGAGGGCGTAGCGGAGGTGGCCGTTCGGGGAGGGGCGCCCGGTCAGCCAGGGGCCGGGGGTGTACGTCCCGTCGGGCGGCGGGGTGGGGGTGATGCCGCGCATCAGCCACGAGGCCGTTCCGGCCAGGGAGAAGCGCAGGTGGCGGGCGGTGCCGGTGTCGGCTCGGTCGGTCAGGGCGCGTAGGACACCCGCGGCGATCAGATAGCCGGTGCCGTGGTCGAGGGCCTGGGCGGGGAGGACGCCGGGGTGGCCGTCGGCGGTGGCCTCGATCTGGGCGATGCCGGTTCCGGCCTGGACCAGGCTGTCGAAGCCGCGGCGGTCGGCCCACGGGCCGGTCCAGCCCCAGGCGTTGAGCTGGGCGACGATCAGGCCGGGGTGGTGGGTGAGGTAGCGGTCGAGGGCGCCGGGGCGGTAGGCGGTGACCACGACGTCGGCCCGGGCGAGGAGTTCGTCGAAGGTGCGGCGGTCGTGGGGGTCGGCGAGGTCCAGGCGGGTCGAGCGCTTGCCGAAGCCGGTGTCGGCGTGGGCGTCGGGGTCCTCGGGGAGGCGCGGGGAGTCGACGCGCAGCACGTCCGCGCCCAGCAGGGCCAGGGTGCGGCTGGCGACCGGACCGGCGATGACCCGGGTCAGGTCCAGGACGCGGATTCCCTCGGCGGGCAGCGCGGCAGGAGACAGGGGTCGGGACACGGCCTCGCCCGTGGGCACGCCTTCGACCAACGGCATGTCGGTCAAGGGGAGTTCGCTGTCCTCCGGCGCCACGGCGGCCACGGCCAAGGCGCCCGCCGCGTACGCCGTCTCCTGGATCTCCCGCGCCGGGCGCTGTGCCAGCTCGGCGGCGAGGGGATCGGCGTCGCCCTGCTCCGGCAGGCCCAGCGCGGCCAGCAACCGGGCGCGGTGGTGGGGGTAGTTGGCGTGGGTGCGCACCCAGCCGTCGGCCGTGCGCCAGAAGCCGGACAGCGGGGCGAAGGAGGTGGGGCGGCGGCCGTCGATGCGCAGGTGGCGTTCGCTGATGAACGCCGTGGCGACCGCGCCCTCCTCCACCCGTACGGCGGGGATCGCACCGCCGCCGCGCCGCGCGGCCAGTTCGGCGGCGGCCAGCGAGCACACCCCCACGGTGGCCCGGGCCACTTGCCGTACCGGCAGCCGGGCGGGGAGCACCTCGCCCGCCGGGGCGTACGTGATCCGCTCGGCGAGGGCGGGTGGGCCGCCGAGGGCCGCCCAGGCGTGGGCGGTCGCGGAGTCGATCGTCATGCGGTCATTGTGCTGCCGCCGGGCCCAGCGTGGCTTCGATGCCCGCGACGATCGTGCGCAGCCCCTCCTCGAAGCGGGCGTCGTAGTCCAGGAAGAGGTCCGCCCCGGCGGCGGCCGCGAGCGGGTAGTCGGGGCCGATGAGGTCGGCCCGTTCCGCGACGTCGTAGCCGGGGGTGCGTTCGCCCGCCATGGGCTCGACGGCCTGCTCCTCGGTCACGAACCCGAGGGTGAAGGCGTACGCGATGAACGAGGCGCGCGCCGCGGCGCCCGGGGTGAAGCCCGCGGCCACGAAGGCGCGCAGGTGGGCCTCCATGGGGACGGCGTGGTCGGTGCGGGTGAAGCGGGTGCCGCTGAACACCTTCGCCCCGTCGCGGTAGCGCAGGAGGGCGCGGCGCAGGGCGTGCTGGCCCTCGATGAGACGTTCCTGCCAGGTCATCGCCTCATCGAGGTTCCCCGGTTCCTCGGCCAGCCGCTGGAAGATCGTGGTGGCCATCTCGTCGAGCAGGGCCTGCTTGTTCTTGAAGTGCCAGTAGAGGGCGGGCGCCTGGACGTTCAGCTCCTTGGCGATGCGGCGCAGGGTGAGCCCTTCGAGGCCCACCTCGTTGAGCAGCCGCAGCGCGGCGTCCACCACCTGGTCCCGGTCCAGTCGTGTTGTCGCCATGGGGTCATCCTCGCAGCTCAGCCTCGCCCTCCTTGACAATTTAACAATGTTAAGCGCACTCTCGACCGCATGGGACTTAACAACGTTAAGGACGCGGACGTGCTGATCATCGGGGCGGGCCCGGCCGGGCTCACCCTGGCCGTCGACCTCGCCCGGCGCGGCGTCGTGGCGCGGATCGTGGAGCGCGGCGAGCAGCTGTTCCCGGGGTCGCGCGGCAAGGGGCTCCAGCCGAGGACGCAGGAGGTCTTCGACGACCTCGGGGTCATGGCCGCGGTCCGCGCGGCGGGCGGGCCGTACCCGCCGATGATGGGGTGGGAGGACGGTCGGCGGCTCGGGGCGTTCGAGATGATCGTCCGCACCGGCCCGACCCCGGGCACCCCGTACCACGACATCTGGATGCTGCCGCAGTGGCGGACCGCGGAGATCCTGTACGCGCGGCTGCGCGAGCTGGGCGGCGAGGTCGAGTTCGGCGCGGCGTGCACGGGGCTCACGCAGGACGCGGACGGCGTCACCGCGCACCTCTCGTACGCCGACGGCTCGACCGCCACCGTACGGGCGGCCTACGCCGTGGCCGCCAACGGCGGCCGCAGCACGGTGCGCAAAGCGCTCGGCATCGGCATGGCGGGCGAGACCGTCGACCCGCGTCCGCTGTTGGTCGCGGACGTCACACTGACCGGCCTGACCGGCCTGGACCGCGACCACTGGCACGTGTGGCAGCACGCCAGGGGCGGCGCCTTCGCGCTGTGCCCGCTCGCCGGGACCGGCCTCTTCCAGGCGGTGGCGCAATACGAGAGCGAGAGCGCCGTACCCGACCCGGACCCGGAGGCGGTGCGGCGGCTGATCGTCGACCGGACGCATCTGGCGGAGTCCGAGGTGGGCGAGGTGCGGTGGGCGTCACCGTTCCGGGCGCGGGCGGCGATGGCGGAACGGTTCCGGGAGGGGCGGGTCTTCCTGGTGGGCGACGCCGCGCACATCCACTCCCCCGCGGGCGGCCAGGGCCTCAACACCAGTGTCCAGGACGCGTACAACCTCGGCTGGAAGCTGGGCGCCGTGCTGCGCGGCGGCGCCGATCCCGTGCTGCTGGACAGCTACGAGGAGGAGCGGATGCCGGTCGCCGCCGGGGTGCTGGGCATCAGCACCCGCATCCACCGCGCCGAGGCGGAGGGCGGCGCGGAACCGAAGGAGCCCCGGCGGACGGCGGAGGTGCACCAGTTGGGGCTGACGTACCGCGGTACGACCCTCGCCGTCGACTGGCGGACACCGGACGACGCGACCGCGCTGCGGGCGGGCGACCGGGCGCCCGACGCCCCCTGCACACTCCCCGACGGCACCCCGTTCCACCTCTTCGACGCCTTCCGCGGCCCGCATGTGACGGTGCTCGCACTCGGCGGCGCGGAACCGCCCGCCCCCGACCGCGCGTCCGTGGTTGCGTATCGTGTCGGCGGCCCGGCACCCGATCTGCTCGACCCGGACGGACACCTCCGCGCCGGGTACGGCGATCAGGGCGTCGTCGTCATCCGGCCGGACGGGTACGTGGGGTGCGCGGCCGACCGGGCGGACGAGGTGACCGGATATCTCACCACCTTGGGCGCGTAGGGCGATACGACGGGAAACCGAACAGCGGGTACGGCTACCATCGCGGAGCGCACATCCATTGACCGCTCTCATGCGTCCCCGGCTCGACGGCTTTCCCTCTGGACGGCCGCGCCGACGCCGATGGGACATTTGGAGTATTCATTTGAAAACCACCACCAAGCGCATGCGTCGCCTCTCCGCGCTGAGCGTTCTCGCCGCGGGATCCGTGCTGGCCTCCGGGGCGTTCGTCCCGGCGCAGGCCGCCTCCGCCGCTGCGCCCACGATCACCGCCAAGGGCGGGTACGTGATGAACAACGGGACGGGCAAGGACCTTTACAAGAAGGCCGCCGACACCCGTCTCTCCACCGGCTCCACCACCAAGATCATGACCGCCCGGGTGGTTCTGGCCCAGCCGAACCTCAACCTGAACTCCAAGGTCACGATCCAAAAGGCGTACAGCGACTACATCGTCGACAACAACTGGGCCTCCTCGGCCCGTCTGATCGTCGGCGACAAGGTCACCGTCCGCCAGCTGCTCTACGGGCTGATGCTGCCGTCCGGTTGTGACGCCGCGTACGCCCTGGCCGACAAGTTCGGCAGCGGCTCGACCCGCGCCGCGCGGGTGAAGTCGTTCATCGGCAAGATGAACTCCACCGCCAAGAGCCTCGGCCTGAAGAACACGAACTTCGACTCGTTCGACGGCATAGGGCACGGCAAGAACTACTCCACGCCGCGTGACCTGACGAAGCTCGCGAGCAGCGCGATGAAGTACTCGACGTTCCGCTCGGTCGTGAAAACGAAGAAGACGACCCAGAAGACCGTCACCAAGAGCGGTGGCTACCGCAACATGACGTGGGAGAACACCAACCCGCTGCTCGGCACCTACTCGGGCACCATCGGCGTGAAGACCGGCTCGGGCCCGGAGGCCAAGTACTGCCTGGTCTTCGCCGCCACCCGCAGCGGCAAGACGGTCATCGGCACCGTCCTCGCCTCGTCCTCGGTCGCCAACCGCACCGCGGACGCGAAGAAGCTGCTGAACTACGGCTTCAAGAAGTAGCCGCGCACGAACGCCGCAAGGGGCCTGCTCGCGAACCGCGCGAGCAGGCCCTTCGTCATCGGACGTGGTGGGTCAGGCGGCGCCCGCCTGGCGGTAGGGGGACAGGGCCTCGTTGCCCAGCCCCTCGGGTGGTACTCGTTCTGCCCCGCGCGCTCACACTGATGTTGCCGACGAGGTAGCCGCCGCCGTTCGCGGTGGCGTCCGGACAACGTCGTCGGGACGCCCGTCGGCCGTAGGGTGCCATGGCCGGTACGGACCCCATGGCACCCGGCGCCTTCTCCAGGGACAGCCCTACCTCGGGATCACGCCTGCTCGAAGTCCAGCAGCACCTTGCAGGACTCGCGCCGGTCGGCCGCCTGGGCGAACGCCTCCACCGCCTCCCCCACCGGCCGCACCCCGCTGATCAGCGCGTCGAACGACGGCTCCGTCGCCAGCAGTCGCAGCGCGTCGTCGAACTCCTCGTGGAAGCGGAACGCGCCGCGCAGGTCGATCTCCCGGGCGACCAGCAGGTTTCCGGCGAACGGGCTCTGCCCCGGCGGGAGCATGCCGAGCTGGACGATGACCCCGCCGCGCCGCACCCGGTGCAGGCAGGTGTCGAGCCCGGCGGCCACGCCCGACGCCTCGATCGCGACGTCCACCGCTTCGGAGGGCCAGTTCGGGTCGTCCGGGTCGTCGGCCCGTACGCACGCCGTCGCACCGGCCGCCGCCGCGAACTCCAGGGCCCGGGGCAGCACATCGGTCGCCGTGATGCTCGCCGCGCCCGCCGCGCGGGCGGCGGCGACGGCCAGGCAGCCGATCGGACCGGAGCCGGTGATCAGCACGTGGCGTCCGGCCAGATCGCCCGCGCGGCGCACCGCGTGCAGGGCGACGGACAGCGGTTCGGCGAGCGCGGCCCGGCGCGGCTCCAGCCCCTCGGGCAGGACCCGCAGCTGCCCTGCGGGTACGGCGATACGGGACGCGAACCCGCCCTGTACGTGGGGGAAGCGCGCCGCGCTGCCCAGGTAGCGGGTGTCGCTACAGATGTTGGCGCGGCCGCTCGCGCATTCGGGGCACACCCCGCACGGCGTCGCCGGGTGCACGGCGACCGGGGTGCCGGGGGCGGGCCCGTCCGCGCCCTCGCCGTACGACACGACCGTGCCGACGACCTCGTGCCCCAGCACCATGGGCTGCTTCAGCCGGAAGTCGCCCACGCCGCCGTGCTGGTGGTAGTGGAGGTCCGACCCGCAGATCCCGCCGTAGCGGATCGCCACCAGCGCCTGTCCGGGCGCCACCTCCGGTTCGGGGAGTTCGTCGACCCGCAGGTCGCCCTGTCCGTGGATCACACAGCCCAGCACCATCCGCCCTGCCTCCTCTGTCATGTGCTTCACAGCTGGCTCGTCATGCCGCCGTCGACGTACAGCACCTGTCCGCTGACGAAGTCGGCGGCGGGCGAGGCGAGATAGAGCAGCGCCCCGATCAGGTCCTCGGTGCGGCCCCAGCGGCCCGCCGGGGTGCGGCCGCGCACCCAGGTGCTGAACTGCTCGTCCTCGACGAGCGGCCGGGTCAGCTCGGTCTCGATGTAGCCGGGGCCGACCCCGTTGACCTGGATGCCGTACGGGCCCCAGTCGGCGCACATGCCCTTGGTGAGCATCTTCAGCGCGCCCTTGGTGGCCGAGTAGGGGGCGATGCCGGGGCGGACCACCTCGCTCTGGAGCGAGCAGATGTTGACGATCTTGCCGTGGCCGCGTTCGGTCATGCGCCGCGCGGTCTCCCGGCCCACCAGGAACGCGCTGGTCAGGTTGGTGTCCACGATCTGCCGCCAAGCCTCGTCGGTGAACTCCAGCAGCGGTGCGCGGTTCTGCATCCCGGCGTTGTTGACCAGGATGTCGAGCGGGCCGACCCGCTCCTCCACGTCGGCGATCCCGGCGGCGACGGCCGGGCCGTCGGTGACGTCGAAGGCGGCGGTGTGCACGCCCGCCTCGGCGCCGCCCAGTTCGGCCGCGGCCTTGTCCAGGGCCGCCTGGTCGCGGCCGTTGAGGACCACCGTGCAGCCCGCCTCCACCAGGCCGCGGGCCAGCGCCTGGCCGATGCCGCGGCTGGAGCCGGTGACCAGGGCGGTGCAGCCCGTGATGTCGAAGAGCGGATGTGTCGTCATGGCGTTCGTACCCTCTCGGTTCTCAAAATCCCCGGTGCCAACTCAGTGCTAGATCACCAGTGACAGCAGCAGGACGAAGCCGAGCGCGACGACCGAGATGACCGTCTCCATCACGGACCAGGTCCGCACCGTCTGCCCCACGCTCATCCCGAAGTACTCCTTGACCAGCCAGAATCCCGCGTCGTTGACATGGCTGAAGAAGAGCGATCCGGCACCGATGGCCAGCACCAGCAGCGCCACGTGCGTGGTCGACATGTCGGCGGTGAGCGGCGCCATCAGCCCGGCGGCGGAGATCGTGGCCACGGTCGCCGAACCGGTCGCCAGCCGGATCGCGACCGCGATCAGCCAGGCGAGCAGCAGCGCGGAGACGTTCCAGTCCTTCGAGATATCCATGATCATGTTGCCGACGCCGACGTCGATGAGCGTCTGCTTGAAGCCGCCGCCCGCCGCGACGATCAGCAGCATTCCGGCGATCGGGGCCAGCGAGGTTTCCACGGTGGTGGCGATGCGGTCCCGGGTGAAGCCCGCCGCGCGGCCGAGGGTGACCATGCCCACCAGCACCGCCGCCAGCAGGGCGACCAGGGGGTTGCCGATGACGTCGGCGATCCGCTGGACGGTGTTCTCCACGTCGTCCACGGCGATGTCGACCAGCGCCTTGATGAGCATGAGCACGACCGGCAGCAGCACGGTGCCCACGGTCACGGCGAAGCCGGGCCGCCGCTCCAGGTCCTCCGAGGGACGCGTCGGCATCAGCCGGTCCGGCGGGGTGACGTCGACCCAGCGGTCGGCGAAGCGCGAGAAGACCGGGCCCGCGATGATGGCGGTCGGAATCGCGATCAGGACGCCGAGCGCCAGGGTGACGCCCAGGTCGGCGTGGACCGCGTCGATCGCGGCGAGCGGGCCGGGGTGCGGCGGCACCAGGCCGTGCATCACGGACAGACCCGCGAGCGCCGGTATGCCGATCCGCATCAGCGAGAGGTTGCCGCGCTTGGCGACCAGCAGCACCACCGGAATCATCAGCACCATGCCGACCTCGAAGAAGAGCGGCAGGCCGATGATCCCCGCGATGAGCACCATCGCCCAGGGCATCGTCCGGGTGCTCGCCTTGGCGAGGATGGTGTCCACGATCTGGTCGGCGCCCCCGGAGTCGGCGAGCAGCTTGCCGAGGATCGCGCCGAGGGCGATCAGCACGCCGACGCCCGCCACCGTGTCGCCCAGCCCGCCCGAGAAACTGGTGATGACCTTGTCGAGCGGCGCCCCCGCGACGGCGCCGAGCGCCAGCGAGCCGATCGTCAGCGACAAGAACGCATGCAGCTTGGTCTTGGTGATGAGCAGGACGAGGACGGCTATGCCGACGAGGACGGCTATGCCCAGCTGTGCGTGACCGGCCGACGTGATCGGGTCGACGGTGTCCGCTGCCAGCATCTCGACGCTGAGTCTGGTCACGGAGGGTTCCTAACGTGAAGCTACTGGTGTCCGGGCTGCCGCTGCCGCAGCGCGGCGACGGCCCGCTCGGTGATGGTCTCGGGGTCCGGCGCGATGTCCACGGCGACGCCGTGCTCGTCCGGCTGGAGCGGCTCCAGGGTGGCGAGCTGCGAGTCGAGCATCTCGCCGGAGAAGAAGTGGCCCTTGCGCTCCTTCATCCGGTCGGCGATCAGCTCGCGCTCACCGGTCAGGTGCAGGAAGACGACCCCGGGCTCGGCGGCACGCAGCCGGTCCCGGTACATCCGCTTGAGCGCGGAGCAGCTGACCACGCCGCCGTGACCGATGTGCTCATGGGCCCAGGCGCCGATGGCGTCCAGCCACGGCCTGCGGTCCTCGTCGTCCAGCGGGGTCCCGGCCGACATCTTGGCGATGTTGGCCGGCGGGTGGAAGTCGTCGGCCTCGGCGTACGGCACACCGAGCGCGTCCGCCAGCAGGGGGCCGATCGTGGTCTTGCCCGTGCCGGACACTCCCATGACGACGACCAGGGGGGCATGCATGTGGAAAACCTCGCTGTCTGCTCCGGTGCTGCTGTCTTCCTCGACTGTCGTTCTCGACCTCGGCACCGCTGGCAGCACACTCAACCCCACTGATACGACGTATTCAAGAGTTCGTGATTTAAAAGTCATACTTAAAGCGTGAGCGGCCAGCCACGTAGTCTGACTCCATGGAGAACGAGGGGCCCATCACGGGGCGGGGACTGCACGCTCGGTTGCTGGCGTCCCTCGGGCCCGCGATCACCGCGGGCGACTACCCGCCGGGGACGGTGCTGCGCACCGATGAGCTGGAGCGGCGCTTCGACGTCTCACGGACCGTGGTCCGCGAGGCGGTGCGCGTCCTGGAGTCCATGCACCTGGTCCGCTCCCGCCGCCGCGTCGGCGTGACCGTCCTCCCTCCGGAGGAGTGGGACGTCTTCGACGCGCAGGTCATCCGCTGGCGGCTGGCGGGCCCCGACCGCCCCCGCCAGCTGCGCTCCCTGACCTCCCTGCGCTCGGCCATCGAACCGGCCGCCGCCGCCCTGGCCGCCGAGCAGGCCACCGCCGCCCAGTGCGCCGAGCTGACCGAGCACGCGCTCAACATGGTCGCCACCTCCCGCGGCCAGCAGCTCCCCGCCTACCTCGTCCACGACGTCGCCTTCCACCGGACGATCCTGCGCGCCTCGGGCAACGAGATGTTCGCGCGGCTCGGCGATGTGGTCGCCGAGGTCCTGGCGGGCCGCACCGAGCACCGGGTGATGTTCAGCGACCCGGACCCGGAGGCGGTCACCCTCCACGTCCGGGTCGCCGAAGCGGTCCGCGCGAGGGACGCGGAGCGCGCCGAGCGCTACACCCGGGAGATCACCATGGGCGCCCTGCGCGAGCTGGACATCCTGGCGCCGTAGCGCCGGGGGATCACGGCCGGACGTACGGCCGGGTCATGATCTCCATGTTGTGGCCGTCCGGGTCGTCGAAGTACGCGCCGCGGCCGCCGAAGAGGGTGTTGATCCGGCCGGGGTCGGTGTGGCCGGGGTCCGCGTAATAGGTGACCCCGGCCGCCTCCAGGCGGGCGATCATGGCGTCGAAGCGCTCCTCGGGGACGAGGAACGCGTAGTGCTGCGGCTGGACCGGCTCGTCCCGCTTCTCGTAGTAGTCGAGCGTGACGCCGTTGCCGAGGTCGACGGGGAGGAACGGCCCGAACGGGGCGCCGACCTCCAGGTCCAGGACCGTGGCGAGGAACTCGGCCGACCGGTGCCGGTCCGAGGCGTAGACGGCGGTGTGGTTCAGCTGGATGTCGTGTGCGTGGGACACGTGAGGCATCTCCGGTGTTGTCGTGGTCGCGATGGTCGCGGTGCGGACGAAGAACACGGAGATGGAGGGGCGGGGCTCTGGCCCGCCCCGGCCTCACGCCGAGGCCGGGCGCCTCACTCGTGCATGGCCCTCAGGGGCCGACCCGGCAGTCACCCGGCTGAATCTAGCGGTCGTCACCACGAACATCAACGGGATTTCTACGTCGCCGAGTTGCCGTCAGCGCCGCCGCAGGGACGGGTCCAGCAGCGCGGGCGGGGTGTCGTGCTTCTCGTGCGGGGCGAGGTCGGTGCCGGGGGCGACGATGGCGTCGATCGCGTCGAGTACGTCGGCCGGGAGCACGGTGTCGGCGGCGGCGAGTTGGGCGTGCAGGTGATCCAGGGTGCGGGGGCCGATGAGGGCGCTGGTGACGGCGGGGTGCGCGGTGACGAAGCCGAGCGCGAGCTGGATCATCGTCAGCCCGGCGTCGTCGGCGACCTCGGCCAGTCGCTCGACGGCGTCGAGCCGGGCCCGGTTGGCAGGGATCGTGGTGTCGAAGCGTTCCGGCATGACCGTCGAGCGGCTGGTGGCGATGGACCGGCCCGCGCGGACCGCGCCCGACAGCCAGCCCGAGGCCAGCGGGCTCCACACCAGCACGCCGAGGCCGTACTGCTCGGTCACGGGCAGGACGTGCGTCTCGACGCCGCGCTGGAGGATCGAGTAGCTGGGCTGTTCGGTGACGTAACGGCTCAGGTGGTGCTCGCGGGCGGCCCACTGGGCCTGGACGAGGCGGTAGGCCGGGAACGTCGAGGTGCCGAAGTGCCGGATCTTGCCCGCGCGCTGGAGGTCGGTCAGGGCCGACAGCGTCTCCTCGTCGTCGGTGTTCGGGTCCCACCGGTGGATCTGGTAGAGGTCCACGTGGTCGACGCCGAGGCGGCGCAGGCTGTCCTCCAGCGCGGTGACCAGCCAACGGCGCGAACTGCCCCGGTGGTTGCGGTCGTCCCCCATGGGCAAACCCGCCTTCGTGGCCAGCACGAGGTCGTCGCGGCGGCCCGCGATGGCCTTGCCGACCATCTCCTCCGACTCGCCGCCGCCGTACATGTCGGCGGTGTCGATGACGTTGATCCCGCCTTCGAGGGCGGCGTCGACGATGGCGGTGGCCTCGTCCTGGGTGGTGCGCCCGATCGCGCCGAAGTTCATCGCGCCGAGCGCGAGGGTGCTGACCTGCACGCCGGTGCGGCCCAGGGTGCGGTAGAGCATGACGGTGTTCCTCCATTGCGGGTGGAGCTGACATCATGAACAAACGGAACCTCGTTCCGTTTGGACGATACGGAACGCTGTTCCGTTTTAGCAAGCGCGACGGCGAAGGGAGCGGCACGGTGAACGACGGCGGCAAGGGCGGGGACGGCGCGGGGCGCGCGGCCCCGCCCCAGCGGAAGGACGCCCGGCGCAACAAGGAGACGCTGCTCGACGCGGCCGCCACGGTCTTCGTCCGGTCAGGCGTGGAGGCGCCCGTACGCGACATCGCGGCCGAGGCGGGCGTCGGCATGGGCACGATCTACCGCCACTTCCCCACCCGGGCGGACCTCATCATCGCCGTCTACCGGCACCAGGTCGAAGCGTGCGCCGAGGCCGGACCGGCCCTGCTGGCCTCCAACGCGAGCCCGCACGTCGCGCTGGGGCAATGGATCGACCTCTTCGTCGACTTCCTGGTCACCAAGCACGGCCTCGCCGCCGTACTGCGGTCCGACAGCTCCGGCTTCGACACGCTGCACACCTACTTCATCGACCGCCTCCTGCCGGTGTGCACCCAACTGCTCGACGCCGCGGCCGAGGCCGGCGAGATCCGCCCCGGGGTGGAGGCGTACCAGCTGATGCGCGGCGTGGGAAACCTCTGCATCGGCGCGGGCAGCGATGCCGATTACGACCCGCGCCCCCTGGTCGAGCTGCTCATCGCGGGCCTGCGCCACCCGCGCTGAGCGGTGTACGCGCGGTCTACGCGGCCGCGCCCCCTGCCCGGTCGAGGCGATCCCGCTGCTCCGCGCTCAGCCGGAGGTCCGCCGCGGCCACGTTCTCCTCCAGGTGGTCGATCCGGGCGGTGCCCGGGATCGGCAGGATGACCGGCGAGTGGCCGAGGAGCCAGGCCAGGGACACCTGCGTGGGCGTGGCGCCGGTCTCGGCCGCCACGGCGGCGACCTCGGACGTCTCGTCCCACGCCCCCGCCGCGACCGGCCGCCACGGCAGGAACGCGATACGTGCCGCCTCGCACGCCGCGAGCACCGGCTCGTGCTCCCGGTCGAGCACGTTGTAGCGGTTCTGGACGCTCACCATGAACACGGCCCTGGCAGGATGTGAGGATGGCGACGAATGAGCCGTGGGCGGAGTTTCACGACGATGTGCTGGCGGCGAAGACGCTGCTGTACAACCCGAGCGGCTTTCGTTGCTCACGACCGGTGCCGGAACCGGAAAGCGCCGAATACGCGGCTCACGGATTCACGATCGACGGGCTGTCGGTCCGGTTTCGCGTGGCCAAGACCACTCCGACGAAGGTCGGCCAGTTCGTGACCGTGTGGCAGCGATCCACGGAAGGCCCGATCCGGCCCTTCGACGCCGAGGACGGAATTGACCTTTTCATCATCAGCTGCCGCGACAGCGGCCACTTCGGGCAGTTCGTGTTCCCGCGAGACGTGCTGTGCGAGCACGGCATCGTGTCCCGCGGCGGTTCCGGCGGGAAGCGCGGCTTCCGCGTCTATCCGCCGTGGGTGACCACGACCAATCGCCAGGCGAACAGAACTCAGGCATGGCAGACAAAATACTTCTTGGATTTCACAGGGGACGGGTCTGTCGATATGACGCGCGCCCACGCCCTCTACGGCCGTGACGGCCGTAGCTCCCCGTGAGCATTGCTGACCCCAACGCCCCGTCATGGCCTAGGGGTTGACGTCTACCGGTCCGGGAGCATTGAGTGATCGCGACCAATCTGAAACGCGACTTCCCACGGGGGAATCCATGCGCACGCTCACCATGGCCGGAGGCATGCTCGCCGCCACCGGTCTCGCACTCGGCCTGATGTCCGCACCGGCATTCGCGGCACCCACTTCGGCGTCCGAAGCCACCGCGGCGGCAGTACAGGGCCCTCCGCCGAAGGCGGGCAGGGGCAGCGTCAAGTGCAATGAGAACAATTCGCGGATCAACTTCTCCTGGAAGACCGGATACGCGAGCACCAAGGTGTACTACAACAACCACTGCCTGGGCGGCTTCAAGACCAAGGTCGCCTTCAAGTTCTGGAACGACGGGTCGACGCCCTGGTACAAGTGCGTCAGCTTCGAGGGAATGACCCAGGGCACGTACAAGTTCGGGCACATCAACGAGATCATGGGTGTCAGCAAAGACACCAAGAAGTGCGAGAAGAACTAAAAGGTAGATCCGGATGGATCCAGGGGGCTGGTCCCGCCGCCGCGTGAGGGGTGGGACCAGCCCCTGCGGGCGGCGGAGGACTACTGCCCGGGGATGCCGAGCGAGTGCCAGGCCGACCAGTCGGTGTCGTCACCGGCGGTGTTCTGCCAGGTGCATCTGATGGTGCCGTCGCCGAAGAGGGCGAAGACCTCCAGCGCATCGCTCGCATCGAGAGTGACCCAGGAGAAGGGGGAAACGTACCGGACGCTCACCGTAGCCATGGCAATCCCTGACCTCTCTGGTGACGTGGTGACCATCTGCACAGCAACAGGGAATGACCAGATGAGGTGCGGTGGTCTCCGGCGCAGGGTGGCATCCACCCTCCGAAAGCCCGTTTACGGCGATACGCCCCCTGCGTCCCCTCCGCGCTCCGGGCGGGCCGATCACGCGGCCACAGGTGCGGCGGCGTGGCGGCAGTCGCGGCAGCGGGCGCCGGGGGTGGGCGAGCGGAAGGCACGGTCGCAGCCGTTGCAGTTCCGGAGGGGCACGACCGCCGGTCGGGGGCTGGGCGCGGGAGTTGCTGGGAGAGGCGGCGGGAGCAGCGCGGTGAGGCGGTGCGCCAGGAACGCGGCGGGGTGGCGGAGGTCGGGCGGCAGGCTCGCGGTGAGGGTGCGACGTACGGCGTCGGGCGCGGCGCCCCGCTCCAGCCAGGCGGCCACGGCCGGGGCGAGGCGGTGTACGTCGCGCTGCGAGAGCAGTAACCGGTCGTCGTCGCGGCGGAGCGTGGCGAGGAGCGCCGCGGCTGCGGGGTGGGCGCGCTCGGGGGCCGCGGGCTCGGGTTGCGGCTCGCGTACGGGCCGTACGGGCTGCGGCTCGCGTACCGGCTGCTCCGGCTCCACGGGTTGCGATTCGCGGGCGCGGCGGGTGCGGGTGGCCTCCGGGTGGTTGTACGCGAGCGTACGGGTGACCATCCGACCGTCCGGGGTGCGCTCCCGCACGCGTTCGAGGTACCCGTACGCCTCCAACTCCCGCAGCGCGGCCGCGATCCGGTCCCGCCCCTCCGGGAACCGCTCGGCCAGCGTACGGATGTCGACGGACGCGCCGTCCGGCAGCGACTGGATGTGCGCGGCGAGGCCGATCGCGGTGAGGGAGAGGTCGCGGTGCTGGGTGAGGTGGTTGCCCACGATCGTGTAGCGGTTCGGGTGGCGTTCCCTCACATGAGTGACTCCGCCGACGGATCGGCGAACGAGAGATAGGGCGCGCGCAGGCGCGCTAGGGTGCTGCTCAGCCATCGGGAAGCCTCTGTCTCTTCCTCGGTGGTCAGGCCCTCGCCTCGGGATGCCAGTCCCGGCCGGGGGCCGTCGCATGTCTGGGATTGTTGTGACCGAGCCTGCCGCGCCAATCCGCTCCCGCGCCAGCCGAGTTGGGCGGAATCACCCGTCCGGGTGACTAGTGTGAGGTTTGGATGGGTTGGGAGGGGTTCTTTCCCAGGGTTCTTGGTCTTTGATGGCCCGCCGCACCGGTGCGCGGCCCACCGGGTCCAGGGTTCCCGGCCTCCGGAGGGACGGGCTCAAGTGGGGAGGTCGAGTTCGACCCAGATCGTCTTGCCGATCAGCTCGGGTTGAACGCCCCAGCGGTCCGCCAACTCCTCGACGAGCAGCAGCCCGTGCCCCGATTCGTGCGGCTGATCGCCGGTCTCGAATTGCGGACGAACGGCGGGCAGGCGGTCGGCCCGGGGATCCTTCACCTCGATGCGGAGCGTGTCGGAGGTCCTGTTGAGCGAGAGCCGGAAGTTCCGACCCGGGACGCGGCCGTGCAGCGCGGCGTTCGCGGCCAGCTCGGCGACGATCAGCGCCGCGTTCTCATGCGGCAGCTCCCAGGCCCGGATGCGCTCGGTCGCGAGCAGCCGGGCAAGGCGGGCGCCCTTGCGGGTGGCGGAGAGCAGCACGGTGTAGTGCGAAGCGGAAGTGCCAGTTCGGGTGATGATGAGGGTGTTCCTTCCGCCCGCTACCCGGCGGCTGCCCCACCGAGTGGTTACCATCAGTCAACGCCCGGATGCGGCGTGTGGGGAGCTGCCGCAATGTCTGCCACCTGTAGGCCAGTTGTGAACCAGGACCGACGATCGGGCCGGACATGACCATCGGGGAGCGCATCCGCACAGCACGCACGGCACGGCGCCCCAAGTGCAGCCAGGCGAGGCTTGCGGACGAACTCTCAGTGGCGCGCTGGGGGAAGACGGGGTTCTGCGACCGGCAGCAGGTCTACCGATGGGAAACGGGACGCCGGGTGCCCCAGGTGTGGTTGCCGTTCATCGAACAAGTCCTCACCGTCAGTCTGTCCGAGGACAATGAGTCTGAGTTCGCCGATACCGTGACCTCGGTCATGATCCTGGGAGGCAGCGACGTGGACCGACGACAGTTCCTCGCCGCATCCGCCGCCGTCGGCCTGGCCGCGCTCGACCTCCCTGACGCCGAAGCGGTCACCCGCCGTGTGAACCGTCCCGGCCCCGTGGCGGTCGGCATGGGCGAAGTCGCCGCCGTCCGCACCATGACCACCACCTTGGGCGATGCCGCTTCCGAGACCGGCGGCGGCCACGCCCGGCATCTCGCGGTGCGCTACCTCACCGTCGACGTCAAACGATGGCTGGACGGCCGCTACACGGACAAGGTCGGCCGCGAGCTGTTCGCCGCGACCAGCGAACTGGTGCACCTGATCGGCTGGATGGCCCGTGACGAGGGCGACCAGGGGCTGAGCCAGCAATACCACCTGCACAGCTTCAAGCTCGCCGCCGAGGCCGGGGAGAACGAACTCGCGGCGACGGCCTTGCGCGGACTCGCCGAACAGGCCATCGACCTCGGCCACATTCCCACCGCCGTACGGCTCGCCGAGGCGTGCGAACAGCGCGGCCGGAGACTCGACAACCCCAAGGCGCTCGCGTACTACCGCAATACCCTCGCCCGCGCGGCAGCCGCCGACGGCGACCACCCCACCGCCACGACGATGCTCACCTCCGCCCAAGCCGCCATCGAGCAGGCGCCGTCCCGGCCGGGCCAATCCTGGGCGAGCCACTACAGCCACGGCCGGTGGGCCCATGAATCGGGCATGATCCACGCCAAGCTCGGCGACCTCACCGCCGCAGAAGAACACCTCCATCTCGCCCTCGACATCCACGGCCTCGACCGCAAGCGCACCCGGGCGATCGTGCTCGCCGACCTCGGACACGTCCAGCTCAAACGCGACAACAGCGAGACGGCTCTGGCCACCTGGAGGGAGTTCCTCGACTGCGCCGACGGCGTGCAGTCCGTACGGATCAACGACGGCCTGACCAACGTCGCCGCCCGCGTCACATCTATGCCCGACAGTCCGGCAGCCGCCGAACTCGGCGAGCGCATCGCCGCCCGAGCGTGACCGCACCGTACGCGGGCGCCGTCCCCGAAGACGGCCGCGCACGGCGGCTGCGAGACTGCCGCGATGGCCCTCACCACCGGCGCACCGCCCGTCGACCTCGCCACGAGCCTCCCCGAGATCGCCCCGTATGCCCGGACCACCGTCCGGCTGCATCCCCGGCGGGGTGAGCCCGGTGTGCGGGACAGTCACATCGGCGGGCCGCTGTGGTGGCCGGGTGCCGAGCCGTGGCCGTACTGCGACGAGCACAAGGACATCAACGGCAGGCCGCTCGGCCCGTATCCGCTCGTCGCCGTGGCTCAGTTCACCGCCGCCGACTTCCCCGAGATCGCCTTCCCCGCCGGGACGGACCTCGCCCAGGTCCTCTGGTGCCCCGACTGGCACGACCAGCCGCACCCGGAGGGGTGGGGGCAGGCCTGCCGGGTGTTCTGGCGGCGGGCCGCGGACGTCGGCGAGGTGCTGGCCGAACAGCCCGATCCCGCCGAACACTGGGAGTACGACAGCGACATGGTGCCGCGCCCGTGCGCGCTGCATCCGGAGCGGGTGGTCGAGTACCCGTGGCCGGAGGAACTGCCGGACGACCTCAGGGAGTGGCTGGACGACGACGTGTACGACGACGTGTCGACGGTCCCCGGCTGCAAGCTCGGCGGTGGCATGGGCTGGGCGACGACGGACATGCCGTATTCACTGACGTGCGGGGTCTGCGGGGGTGCGCTCGTGCTGTTCGTGCAGTTCGATACGTACGAGTTCACGTACGGCGGCCGCGAACCGGACCGGTTCTGGCCGCTGGAGGAACGCCACCTCGAACCGGGCACCCCGGCCTTCAACGCGGCACGCGAGCCGACCGGCATGACGGTCGGACGCGGCAGCCACGCGGGCCTCTTCCTCTGCATGACGGACCCCACCCACCCGCCGTCCTTCTTCACGCAGTAACCGTGCCGTCCGGCTGGAGAACAGCGGTCGAGGAGGGCGTCGAGTAGCCGGGGCACCCTCCGAGCAGGGCGCTGCGAGGCCAGGCCGCCAACGCCCGGCTAACCGAGGTGTTCCGGCTCCTGTAGCGGGTCGCTGAGCTGCTCGCGCAGGTAGTTCCAGACCACCGCGATCAGCGCGGCGACCGGTACGGCGAGCAGGCTGCCCACGACACCGGCCAGGCTGGCGCCCAGCGTCACCGCCAGCAGGACCACCGCGGCGTGCAGGCCGAGCCCGCGGCTTTGGATCATGGGCTGGAACACATTGCCCTCGAGCTGCTGCACCGCCACGATGATCGCCAGCGTGATCAACGCGTCCGTCGGGCCGTTGGACACCATCGCGATGAGCACCGCGACGAAGCCCGCAAACAGGGCGCCGACGATCGGCACGAACGCGGATACGAAGGTCAGCACCGCCAGCGGCAGCACCAGCGGGACGCCCAGAATCAACAGGCCGAGGCCGATGAAGACGGCGTCGAGCAGCCCCACCAGCGCCTGGGACCGCACGAACGCGCCGAGCGTGTCCCAGCTGCGCGCGGCCACGGTGGGGACATCGGTGGCGAGCCGACCGGGCAGTTGGCGGGCGAGCCAGGGCAGGAACCGCGGGCCGTCCTTGAGGAAGAAGAACATCAGGAAGAGGGCCAGGACGGCGGTGACCAGACCACCGACCACGGCGTTCACTCCCGTGACGACCGTGGCGACCATGCTGCTGGCACTCTTTTGCAGGCGGGCGGCCGCGGTGTCGGTTGCCTGCGCGATCTGAGCGTCGTCGATGTTCAGCGGTGGCCCGGCGGCCCACTCGCGCACCGTGTGCAGACCTTGGGTCACGCCGTCGACCAACTCGCCGGACTGGGATGCCACCGGGACCGCGATCAGCGCCACGACACCCATGGCGACCAGGAGGAACAGCGCGGTCACGGCCGACGCGGCCACGGCGGGAGGCCACCCGTGCCCGCGGAGAAAACGCGTCAGGGGCCAGGTCAGCGTGGTGAGCAGCAAGCCGATGATGAGCGGCCAGACGATCGACCACATCTGCCCCAGAAGCCACAGGGTCACCGCGGTCATCCCGAGGACCAGGAGCACATCGACGGATATGCGCGCCGATGAGCGGAGTGCGGCACGGGTTCTCGCGGAACTGAAGGTGGCAGGCATGGGACACCGTACCCCGTTCACGCTTCGCTATCGCTGCTGCCCAGGAGCGCTAGGGGCAACCATTCTGAACGATCGTCCTGAACGCGCGTTCAGATGTGGGGTACGCTGCCCCGCATGCGACACCGCGAACAGCTCATGGCCGGGGCGAAGCAGTGCCTGGAGGAGCGGGGATACGCCCGCACCACCTCGCGCGACATCGCCGCCGCCGCCAACGCACCGCTCGGCACGATCAACTACCACTACGCCTCGAAGGAAGCGCTGCTCAACGCCGCGCTTCTGGAGATGCTCCACGAGTGGGGCGAGAAGGTCCTGACCCGGTCGGCGGGGTCCGCCCGGGATGCCGGGGTGGGGCCGCGGCTGGAGGCGATGTGGGCGGGGGTGGTCGGGTCCGAGGCCGTGGACCGTCCGCTGCTGGTGGCCAGCGTCGAGGCGTTCGCGCAGGCCGAGCGCTTCCCGGAGATCCGTCAGCAGATCGCGGAGGCGTTCGAGCGGTCCCGTACGGAAATGGCGGCGGATCTGCACGGGATCGACGCCACCGACAGCGCGGAGGACAAGGAACTCGCCCGCGCGGTCGGGTCGGTGCACATGGCCCTGGTCGCGGGCCTGACCCAGCAGTGGCTGATCGATCCCGAACGCGCCCCGTCGGCGCGGGAGGTGGCCGCGGGACTGCGGCGGATCGCCGAGGACCTCGACCCCTCCGGCGCCTGACAGGGGGCAGCGGTGTCAGCCACACGCCCCTTCACGCATCTGCACGTCCATACGCAGTACCCGGGCCCCAGCGAGGTGCGGCTCCGGGTCCGCGGCCCCGCCAGGACGACCGTCTACCGGCTGGGCTACCGCGTGTCCGCCCATCCCGGCTTCTGGGCGGACCTCAAGGCCGCGGTGGCGGTGACGCGGGCGGTGTGAGCCGTCAGGAGGGGCGGGCAAGGAGCGCGCGGAGCGCCTTCGCGACGTCCGCGGGCGCCTCCTCGGCCATGAAGTGGCCGTACGCCACGGTCTCGTGGTGCAGATCGGGCGCCCAGGCGCGCCACAGCCCCTCCGCGTCGAAGCCGAGGGCGGCGCCCCAGTCCTGCTGGAGCACGGTGACCGGCATCCGCAGCCGGTGGCCCGCCTCCCGGTCGGCCCGGTCGTGGGCGACGTCGATCCCCGCGGAGGCTCGGTAGTCCGCGACGATCGAGGGGACGGCGGCACGGCAGGCGTCCAGATACGCGGCGCGGACGGTGGCGGGGATCGCGGCGGGGTCCGTGCCCCAGAGGTCGAGGAAGTGGCCGAAGAAGACGTCCGGGGCGGCGGCGATCATCCGCTCCGGCAGACCCGGCGGCTGCGCCATCAGATAGAGGTGGAAGCCGACCGCAGCGGTGACGCCGTGCATCGCCTCCCACATGTCGAGGGTCGGCAGCACGTCGAGCGCGGCGAGGTGGGTGACGGCGTCCGGGTGGTCGAGCCCGGCCCGGAACGCGACCAGGGCGCCGCGGTCGTGACCGGCGAGGGCGAACCGGTCGTGGCCCAGGGCCCGGGCCACGGCCACGATGTCGGCGGCCATGGTGCGCTTGGCGTACGTCGTGCCGTCGTCGGCCTCGGCGGGTTTGTCGCTCGCGCCGTAGCCGCGCAGATCGGGGCAGATGACGGTGTGGTCGGCCGCCAGGTCGGCCGCGACGTGCCGCCACATCAGGTGGGTCTGCGGGAAGCCGTGCAGGAGGACGACGGGGGTGCCGGTGCCGCCGACGGCGACGTTGAGGGCGACGCCGTCGTCGCTGACGGGGATGCGGTGGTGGGCGAAACCGGGGATGACGGGGCTCTGTGGCATGGCGCGCGCTGCTCTCGGCTGGTGGCGGATCCGCCGGGTCTTTCGGCGGACGTGTCGAGGGTGCCGCGCCCGGATCAGCAACGGGTCAGCGCGGGCAGGGGCGGCCTTGCGGATCGGCCGGATGGCGGCGGGCGGAGTCTGGTGGGTGCGGGGCCCGCCAGCGGTGGCACGAGGTGGCGTGCCGGGTGCCGCCAGGCCCCGTACCCGGTGGCGCGGGCGCCGTACTCGGTAGCGCGGGCGCCGTACTCGGTAGCAGGCCGGGCGCCGTACTCGGTGGCAGGCCGGGCGCCGTACCCGGTGACGCACGGTGACGCGCCAGATACCCGCCAGGCCCCCGCACCCGGTGGCACGAGTGCCGTACCCGGTGGCGGGCCCGGCGTTGGGAGTCCGGCTTGGCGGTGAGGCTCCCCTCGCCCGTTACGGTGGCCCGGTGACGTGGGAACGGGTCGCGTTCGGTGTGCTCGGGCCGGTGGTGGCCGAGGGCGACGGCGGCGCGCTCGCGCTGAAGGGGCCACGGCACCGGGCGGTCCTCGCCCGGCTCATCGTGGCCCGCCGACGGGTCGTACCGGTGGCCCGGCTCGTCGAGGACCTGTGGGACGAGCCCCCGGCGGGGGCCGTCGGCGCCGTACAGACCTTCGTCGGCGCACTCCGCCGCGCCCTGGAACCCGACCGTCCGCCACGGTCCCCGGCCCGGCTCCTGGTCACCGAGGGCCCCGGGTACGCGCTGCGGGCCGCGCCGGACGCGGTGGACGCGTGGCGCTTCGAGGCGGCCGTCGCCACCGCCGCGGAACTGCCGCCCGCGGCGGCGCTGCGACGGCTCGACGAGGCACTGGAGCTGTGGCGCGGTCCGGCGTACGCCGACTTCGAACGGGAGCACTGGGCCCGCGGCGAACGCTCCCGCCTGGCCGAACTGCGGCTCCGCGCCGTCGAGCGGCGTGCCGAGACCCTGCTCGCCCTGGACCGCGGCGCCGAGGCGGTCCCCGACCTCGACGCCCACCTGACCGAGCACCCCTGGCGCGAGGACGCCTGGCACCTGCTGGCCCTCGCCCTGTACCGCTCGGGCCGTCAGGGCGACGCCCTCGCCGTCCTGCGCCGGGCCCGCACCACGCTGATCGACCAGCTGGGCCTCGACCCCACCCCCCGCCTCAGCCGCCTCCAGGCGGACATCCTGGCCCAGGACCCCGCCTTGGAGGCCCCCGCTCCGGTGGAGGCGGTCGGCGGGGCCGGACTCGACGAGTCCGCCGGGGTCGCGGCCCGGTTGTGGGCGGAGGCGGCGGCGGTTTACGAGCGGACGGTCGGCGGTGGGGCGCGGGCTCGGCTGGAGTCCGCGGTGGGGCTGATCCGGAACCTCGCGGTGACCGGCGGCGGTGGGCTGGAGGCGGCCCGGCAGCACCGAATGGCGGCCATCTCCGCCGCCGAGGAGTGCGGCGACCCGGAGCTGACCGCGCGGGTCATCGGCGCCTACGACGTCCCCGCGATCTGGCCCCGGAGCGACGATCCGGAGCTTGCGGAACGGATCGTCGGCGCGGCCGAGCGCACCCTCGCCGCGCTGCCGGGAGGCGACGCGGCCCGCTGCCGTCTGCTGGCCACCGTCGCGCTGGAGATGCGTGGCACCCGCTCCCCGCGCGGGCCCGGCGCGGCGCGCGAGGCGGAGGAGATCGCCCGGCGGCTGGACGATCCGGCGCTGCTGGTCTTCGCCCTGAACGGCGCGTTCATGCAGTCCTGCACCCGCGCCGGGCTCGCGCCGCGGCGCGATGCGATCGGTGCGGAACTGGTGACGGTGGCCGCCCGGCACGGGCTGGTGACGTACGAGGTGCTGGGCCACCTGGTCCGCCTTCAGGCGCGCGCCGCCCTCGACGACTTCGCGGGGGCGGACGAGCACGCCACCGCCGCGGAACGGCTGGGCGCGCGCCATGAACTGCCGCTCGTGGGCGTCTTCACCCAGTGGTACGGGGCGCTGCGGCTCGCCGCGACCGGAGAGACGGCGCGGGCCGAGGCCGCGTACCGGGCCGCCGCCCGGCGGTTGGCGGGCGCCGGGATGCCCGGCGTCGAGCGGGGGCTGCTGCCGCTCGCGCTGCTGTGCCTGCGGCTGTCGGACGGGGCGTCCGCGCGCGAGGCGGGTCGGGGCGTCGATCTGGGCGCGGACTGGGGTCCGTACCGCCCGTGGGCCGAGCCGTTCGCGCTGCTCGGCGCGGGTGCCGGGCACGAGGCGCGGGCGGCGCTGCGGGCCCTGCCGGAGCCGCCGCCCGATCTGCTGTACGAGGCACTGTGCGCCCTGGAGGCGGCGGTCGCCCTGGAGATCGGCGACCGGGCCGCCCTGGAACGGACCCACGCCCGCCTGCTCGCGGCCACGGGCCAGCTCGCGGGCGCGGCCAGCGGACTCCTCACGGCCGGTCCGGTGGACCGCTGGCTGGCCGCGATCACGGCGGGAACCACTCGGGCATGAGGCGGACGCGGGCGGCCAGGTGGGAGATGTATGCCTCGCGGAGGTCGGCGGGCGTCGCCCAGCCCGGCTCGGCGGCCAGCCAGGCGCCGGGGACCGCGGCCACGATCTCGCGAAGCAGCCGGGGCGTGACCCGGGGGGCGAGTTCGGCGGCGGCCGCCGGGAGGGCGGGGACGCCGCGTACGAGGGCGTGGTGACGGAGATCGTACGGCTTGGCCGCCACGGCCGCGGCAGTCTCCCACCGGTGGTGGAAGACGAGCGAGGCGCCGTGGTCGATGAGCCACAGCCGGGGCGGCTGGTGGCCGTTGGTGGGCCAGGTCATGAGGTTGGTGCTGTGCCGTGTGCGGTCCACGTTGGCGGTGAGCGCGTCCAGCCAGAGGATCCGGGCGCACTCCAGTGGGTCGAGGCCGAGCGCGTCCCGCCCGTCCGGCGTGAAGTCGGCGGCTCCCGGCAGGTAGTCCATGCCGAGGTTGAGGCCCGCGCTGGCGCGCAGCAGGTCCTGGATCTCCTGGTGCGGCTCCTCCTGGGCGACCGCGGGATCGAAGTGCACCAGGACCAGTTCCGGGACGCGTAATCCCAGTCGCCGGGCCAGCTCGCCCACGATGACCTCGGCGACGAGCGCCTTGGGCCCCTGCGCGGAGCCGGTGAACTTGACGACGTACGTGCCCAGGTCGTCGGCCTCCACCACGCCGGGGACGGAGCCGCCGGTGCGCAGCGGGGTGACGTATCGGACGGCCGTCACCTCGCGCAGTGCGCTGTTCATCTCAGACCCCCCAAGCGACATCCCCCAATCCTGAATTGCGTTGCAAATATACAATGCGTTTCAGTTTTCGACGGACGACCAGGAACGAGAGGACACCCGGGCATGACGACGCCGAGCGCACACCAAGAGGCCGTGCATCGCGCCAACGAGGCCCTCCAGACCTACACGCTCTCCGGCGACGGGTGGCGCCGGAGCCCCGGCGAGACCCTGCGGCTGCTCCTCGCCGATCTGCTGCACTGGTGCGACGACACCCAGCGCGACTTCGACGCCGCGCTGGAGCGGGCCCGGGACCGGCACGCGGCCGACCGGCGTTAGGGGGTGTCTTGTCGATCAGGCCGGATCAGCGAGCGGCGTCAGGGGGCACCTCCCAGCGGTAGCTGGGGGAAGCTCGCAACCCGCGTGAGGAGAGCGCAGGGGGCACCTCCCAGCGGTAGCTGGGGGAGGCGCTGCGCGCGACGAGCGCGGACAGCGGCGTCGCGAGCCCGGCATGATCGGCAAGACACCCCCCTAGCGCTCGACCCGGGGCCAGCGTTCGTACCACCTCTGGTCGGCCTCCAGCTGCGCCGCCAGGGAGATCAGCAGGGGTTCGCTACAGGCCGGGCCCAGGAGTTGGGCGCCCAGGGGGAGGGTGGTGGCGGGGTCGGCGAAGCCCGCGGGGACGTTGACGGCGGGCCAGCCCAGGACGTTCCAGGGCCAGGCGTACGGGCAGGCCGCGATCACCGCGCGGTCGGTGTGCCAGCCGGACAGCCGGGCCATGGCGCCGATGGGCAGGGGCGGGGTGGCGGTCGTCGGAGAGAGGACGACGTCGTACCGCTGGAAGATGGCCCCGACTCGGCGCCGCAGGGGCTCTTCGGCGGCGCGGGCGAGGCGCAGGGCTGTGCCGCGCAGGAGGCGGCCGTTGCGGGCGGCGGCGCGGGTGCGGACGTCCAGCAGGAGCGGATCGGGGACGCGGGCCGCCCATTCGCACAGGCCCGCCGTGGCACGCGGCAGGAAGGCGAGCCCGACGGCGCCGTAGCGCGGCTCGGCCTCCTCGACCTCGTGGCCGAGGGCGGCGAGCCGTTCGGCGAGCCGGGTGACGGCGGCGCGGACGGCCGGGTCCAGGCTTTTCGGCGTGCCCGTGAAGGCGGGCTTGAACGACAGGGCGATCCGCAGCCGCCCCGGGTCGCGGCCCGGGGCGGACAGCACGTCCACGGGGTCCGGACAGTGGAGGTCGCCGTCGCGGTTGCCGCTGGCCGCGTGCAGCAGCAGGGCGGCGTCGGCGACGGTGCGGGCGAGGGGGCCGTTGCAGGTGATGCCGTTGAAGGACTCGGCGTCCGGCCAGGTGGAGATCCGGCCGCGCTGCGGTTTGATGCCGACGAGATGGCTCCAGGCGGCCGGGATGCGGACCGAGCCCGCGCCGTCCGAGCCGAGCGCGGCGGGGACCAGCCCGGCGGCGACGGCGGCCGCGGCGCCGCCGGAGGAGCCGCCGGGGGTGTGGGCGAGGTTCCAGGGGTTGCGGGTGTCGCCGAAGGCGGGGCCCTCGGTGAACGGCCACTGGCCCAGCTCGGGCGTGTTCGTCTTGCCGACGATCACGGCCCCGGCCGCCCGCAGCCGCCGCACCGCCTCGCCGTCCTCCGTCTTGGCCGGGAAGTCGCCGCAGCAGCCGAAGGCGGTCGGCTCGCCCGCCACGTCCGTATCGTCCTTGACCGCGATGGGCACCCCGAGGAGCGGCAGCCGCTCACCCGCCGCCAGCCGCCGGTCGGCGTCGGCGGCCTCGCGCAGCGCGGCCTCGGTCCGGACGCGCCGGAAGGCGTTGAGGGTGGCCTGGGTCTCGGCGATGCGGCGCAGCGCCTGCTCGACCAGCGCCCGCGAGGTCACCTCGCCGTCGGCCAGCGCCTTGACCTGCTGGCCCAGCCCCTTCGGAATGACGCTGGTCAACGATGGACCTCCTCGCTCTCACACAGAGGTGAATTAGGCCACTCCCCCTTTACCCGGGGAGGGGACGCCACGCACCCTGGGCAACAGTGGTTGCCCGTTTCATCACCATCATCACCATCCTCCGCAGCATCTCCAAGCGCCTCTCCCAGCAGACTCAGCCTCTCCCAGTAGCAAGGACGACCCGCATGACCGAGATCGCCGTCCCGCACACCGGCACCGGCGGCCCCTCCGGCTCCGACCGCGACGAGCTGGTGGAGCACGCCATCGGCTGGGTCCTCGCCATCGTGATGGCGATGCTCACGGTCCAGATCGGCCTGTTCTAGGACCGCGGACAGTGCAAAACAATGCACTGATACGTATGTCATAGTGGACCGCATGACGACGTCCACCGCATCCCACTGGCTCGCTTCCGCCACCGTCGACCCCGCCGTGCACGCGCTGCGCCCCGACTACCGCGCGCTGCTCATCACCGCAGAGGGCCTGCGCCCCGGGCCCAGTGACGAGCTGAGCGAGAAGTGGCTGTCCGCCGCCGAGACGGAGGCGCGGGAGCGCTTCGGGGGCGAGCCGGTGGAGGAGCATCCGCATCTGGCCGCCTGGCGCGAGGCGTTCCGCGGCTTCGGCGCGAAGCCGCAGCGCACCCGGCCCAGCGCGGAGGCGCTGCTGCGCAGGCTGGACGCCGGGCTGCCCCGGGTGGACCGGCTGACCGACCTCTACAACGCGATCTCGGTCGGCCATGTGATCCCACTGGGCGGCGAAGACCTCGACCACTACACCGGCGCGGCCCGGCTGGTGCGCGCCACGGGCGACGAGGCGTTCGAGACGACGGCGAGCGGCGAGCCCGCCGTGGAGCACCCCGCGCCCGGCGAGGTGGTGTGGCGGGACGACGCGGGCGTCACCTGCCGCCGGTGGAACTGGCGGCAGTGCACCCGCACCCGGCTCACCCACACCACCACCCGCGCCATGTTCGTGCTGGACGCGCTCGGGCCGATGGACGACGCCGCGCTGACGGCGGCCGGTGACCGGCTCGGCGAGGCGCTGGCCGAGTCCAGCCCCGGGGTCGTGCTCGCCTCCCGGCTCGTGAGCTGACTCAGAACAGCGGCTGCTGGCCCGGAGTCGGCGGCTCGTCCCCGCCGAACAGCTTCGGCGGGGTGGTCAGCAGCGGCGCGATCCGCCGCGATCCGGGGCACGACACCAGCTCGTAGTCGGAGCGGCGGCCGGGCGGATCGTGGCGGGCGAAGCGCCCGCCGACCACCGCGATCTCACGGGTGCAGACCGGACAGGTGCGGCGGGGAGCAGACATGACCCCAGTGTCGCTCACCCGCCGCGGATGTCCCGGGCGAGCTTCCGGGCCGAGTCCGCGGTGAAGTTCCCGGAGATCTGGACGGTGCCGCCGGTGAGGGCCTGGGCGACGGACGGCGCGGACAGCAGCGTGCCGTCGCGCACCATGGCGAGCTGGTTCCGCGGCGGCGCCTGCGCGGCCAGCGTGCCGGTGAGCCGCGCGAAGCGGGCACGGTCGCGGCCGGTGAGGCCGACGGTCACGACCCAGCCCGCGCCCGACGTCGCCTCGTAACCCGCCTTCGCCCAGGCGGGACGCGCCGTCATACCGGAGGCGGGCGTGACCACGTAGCAGGTGTCCGCCGCGGCGTCCCGGTACGTGGCGTACGCGTCCGGGCTCGCGCCCAGCGCCGTACGGCTCGGACACGCCCCCTGGGCCGTCGCCTCGACGGGCAGGAACCGCAGCGGCTCCGCGTCCCGCGCCACGGCCGAGGGCGGCGCGGCGGAGGGCGATGACGCGGCGCTGCCGCTCGGCCCGCCGAAGACCCGGTCCTCCCCCTCGCCGCCGCAGCCCGCGATCGCCGTCGCGGCCAGCGCGCACCAGACCGCCGCCGCGGCCCGCCCCCATGAAGCCCTCATCGGACCCATCCCCCCTGACCCCCCGGATACAGCCGTTACCGCTCAGAATGCATCAGCCGGGACATACGTGCCCCACACTTCCCGCAACGCGTCGCACACCTCGCCGAGCGTGGCCCGCGCGGCGAGCGCGTCCTTCATCGGGTAGAGCACATTGGCCGTGCCCGGCTCGCTCTCGGCCGCTTTCTTCAGCGCCGACAGCGCCGCCCCCACCGCCGCGCGGTCCCGCCCGGCCCGGAGCCGGGCGAGCCGGTCGCGCTGGCGCTCCTCGATGGCCGGGTCCACGCGCAGCGGTTCGTACGGCTCGTCCGCGTCGGTCCGGAACCGGTTGACCCCGACCACCACCCGCTCCCCCGCCTCCTGTTCGCGGGCGATGCGATACGCGTTGCGCTCGATCTCGTCCTTCTGGAAGCCCTGTTCGATGGCGGCCACGGCGCCGCCCAGATCCTCCACCCGGCGCATCAGGTCCACCGCCGCCTCCTCGACGGCGTCGGTCAGCGCCTCCACCGCGTACGAGCCCGCGAACGGGTCGACGGTCGCCGTCACGTCCGTCTCGTACGCCAGCACCTGCTGCGTGCGCAGCGCGAGCCGGGCCGAGGTGGCGGTGGGCAGGGCGATGGCCTCGTCGAAGGCGTTGGTGTGCAGCGACTGGGTGCCGCCGAGCACCGCCGCCAGCCCCTGGACGGCGACCCGGACGAGGTTCACCTCGGGCTGCTGGGCGGTGAGTTGGACGCCCGCGGTCTGCGTGTGGAAGCGCAGCATCTGCGACTTCGGGTCGCGCGCCCCGAACTCCTCGCGCATCACCCGCGCCCAGATCCGGCGCGCGGCGCGGAACTTGGCGACCTCTTCGAGGAGAGTCGTACGGGAGACGAAGAAGAAGGAGAGGCGCGGCGCGAAGTCGTCCACGCCCATGCCCGCCGCGAGCGCCGTACGGACGTACGCGATGCCGTCCGCGAGCGTGAACGCGATCTCCTGCGCGGGCGAGGCACCGGCCTCGGCCATGTGGTAACCGGAGATCGAGATCGTGTTCCACTTGGGCAGGGCAGTCCGACAGTACTGGAAGATGTCCGCGATGAGCCGCAACGAGGGTGCGGGCGGGAAGATGTACGTACCGCGCGCGATGTACTCCTTGAGGACGTCGTTCTGGATGGTGCCGGTCAGCCGCTCCCCCGGCACCCCCTGCTCCTCGGCGACGAGTTGATAGAGGAGCAGCAGCATCGCTGCGGGCGCGTTGATCGTCATCGACGTCGAGACCTGGTCGAGCGGAATGCCGTCGAACAGGATCCGCATGTCCTCGATCGAGTCGATGGCGACGCCGACCTTGCCGACCTCGCCGTGCGCGAGCGCCGCGTCGGAGTCGTAGCCCATCTGGGTGGGCAGGTCGAACGCGACCGAAAGACCGGTCGTGCCGTGCTCGATCAGCTCCCGGTAGCGGGCGTTGGACTCGGCGGCGGTGCCGAACCCCGCGTACTGACGCATCGTCCACGGACGGCCGGTGTACATCGACGGATAGACGCCGCGGGTGAAGGGGTACGCGCCGGGCTCGCCGAGCGCGCCGCGGTCGCGGCCGGGCCCGTACACCGGCTCGATCGGGAATCCCGACTCCGACTCGCGCGCCATGGGTCCCTGCCTTCTGGTGGCTTATACCTGCCCTTGTACCCATTCAGGGCCTTCTTCACAGCATGCGCCGATGTTCGGCGCATGGCAGCCCCGGGCAACATTCCGGGCGACGAACCGGTGAAGAGGGGGATCCATGCATGGAAGATCGGTCGTCCGCACCGCACTCGCCACGGCCGCCGCGGCGGCGCTCGTGGCGGGCTGCCGGGGCGAGACGGTGACCCTGGACGGACAGCGACATACGAGAGCGGAGCCGCGTGCGGGCGCGAGCACGGCGAGCGCGGCGCCCCGCACCCCTACGGCAGCGCCGCGCCCGCACCGCACGTTCACCCACACCCCGCGGGCCACGCCCCACCGGGCCGCCCCGCCCCGCACCCGGGTGGCGGCGAAGCCGCGCGGCGCCCCGCGGGTGGCGCCGCCCGTCATCGCCTTCGGCACCAGCGGCGAACGGGTGCGCGAACTCTAGGCGCGGCTGCGCCGGCTCGGGCACTTCGACCGCAACCCGACCGGCTACTTCGGCACGGTGACGCGCGCGTCGGTGACCTCCTACCAGCGCGCCCGCGGCCTGCCGGCCACCGGCTCGGTGGACAGCCGCACCTGGACCTCCCTGCGGTCCCGCACCACCCCGCCCACCCGCGACGAGCTGTACCCGCCGACCACCAACCCGCCGGCCAAGCCGGACTCGCGGTGCCTGACCGGGCGGGTGCTGTGCATCAGCAAGAGCAGCCGGACGCTGGCGTGGATGATCAACGGCCGGGTCGTCTCGGCCATGGACGTGCGCTTCGGCTCGCAGTACACGCCGACCCGGGAGGGGCTCTTCCAGGTCAACTTCAAGAGCCGGGACCACGTCTCGACGATCTACGACACCCCGATGCCGTACGCGATGTTCTTCAGCGGCGGCCAGGCGGTGCACTACTCGGCCGACTTCGCCGCCCGCGGCTACAACGGGGCGTCGCACGGATGTGTGAACGTCCGCGACAAGAAGAAGATCGCGGCGGTCTTCGACCAAGTGAAAGCGGGCGACAAGGTCGTGGTCTACAAGTAAGGGCCGCAACCGTCAATGGAGGGACCACGACGGTGAGAACCCGGTCCGCGAGAGCGGCGCCGGCTGAGTGTGCAAAGAAAGGGGTGGCGCGGGCAGAGCCGGGGGAACGTGCTCTGCCCGCGCCGATGCGCGGAGCCGTCGGTACGGGGGGAACCTCGGCTCTCGCGCGGCCGATGACCAGTCGGCCCGTTTCTTACAGCGTCACCCCTGAAAAAAACGTCACACCAGATGCGCGGGGGGTGCGCGGGCGCCTCAGGGAGCGCCGGATTTCGCAGGCGTCGCGGAGTCGGACGGCGTCGCGGACGAGTCCTTGGACGAGCCGCCGGACGAGGTCTCGGACGAGCCGCCGGACGGGGTGTCGGACAGTTCCTTCGACGGGGTGCCGGACAGGGTGCTCGACGGGGTGTCGGACGACGGCGTGGGCTCCGGGCTCGGCGTACCGCCGCCGTCCCCGGAGGGCGGCGGGGGCGCGGGGTTGGAGGACCCGCCGTCGTCGCTCCCGGAGTCGTCCCCGGTACCGGCGGACGTGCCCGTATCGTCGGTACCGCCGCGCGGAACGGGGTCGTCGCCGACGAGCCGTACGCAGTAGCCGTGGATCGCGGACCGGCTGCCCGCCGCCCGCTTCAGCTTCTGCATCGCCTCCGGGCCGACGCCGGGGCCGGTTCCGGCCTCCGCCGCCAGGTAGCGGCGGCAGGCGCCCAGGGCACGCTGTCCGGTGCCGTTGTCCGGGCCGGTGCCGGTGCCCCAGGCGCCGGACTTCGCCCCCTTGCCCTTGCCCTGCTTGCCGGGCTTGTCCTGCCGGTCGTGCTTGCCGTGCTTGCCCTTGCCGTCGTGGCCGCCCGGCACGCCGCGGCCCTGGGCACCCTCCGAGGTGCCGGGGGCGTGGGGATCGGGCGAGCCGTCGTCCTCGGAGATCTCCGGCCGCGCCGACTCCCCGCTCCCGGGGCCGGTGTCCGACACGCTCGAGCCCGGGCCCGGGGTGCCGCCGCTCTGCCCGAACGGCAGCACACCGGCCGCCGCCGCGACCGCGAAGCCGCTCAGCGCGCACCCGGCGACCGCGGCCACCATGCCCGCGCGCAGCGGACGCCGCCTCCCGCGCCATCCGGTCCGCGGCGCGGCAGGGTCGGCCGGTCGCGCTATGCGCGTTGACTTGTCCCCCACCTGGCCTTCCGCCGAAATGGCGACCACCGACGGCTTGGCGTGGGCGGCGCGGAAAGCGGCCACCGCCGCCTCCTCGCCGGGGAGCGGGGCGGTGCTGTCGGCGTTGGCGCCGTCGGTGCGGCGCCCCGCCTCGGCCACGGCGCCGAGCACGGCCGCCAGGCGTTCCGCTTCGGCGTGCGGCCGATCGTTCCGGCCGTCGGGGGTGCCGTGCTGCCCCTCGACCGGTTCACCGCGAAGCAGCCGCTCCGCGGCCATGTCATCCAGCCAGCTATAGCGGTGGTCGTCGGCCATCACATGTCTTTCTGCGTTGGCGCGCCCGATTCCGTCACACCCGCGGACCTGGCCACCCCCGTCTCCCGCTGCCCGGGTATCCCGTCGAGCACGGGCGTGTCACCGAGGAGATCGGCCAGCCGCCGCAGGCCGCGGTGGGCGGCGGTGCGTACCGCGCCGGGGCGTTTGCCGAGGACCGCGGCCGCGCTCTTGGCGTCCAGTCCGAGCACCACCCGCAGCACCACCGCCTCCGCCTGGTCCTGCGGGAGCTGGGCGACGAGGCTGAGCGCGCGGCCGGTGCCGAGGGACTCCAGCGCCTCTGAGGCGGTGTCGGCCTCGGACGCCCGGGCCTCCAGCTCGGTCTCGTCACCGCCGATGACCGGGCGGCGGCCGCGCATCCGTATGTGGTCGAGGGCGCGGTTGCGGGCGATGCGGGCGGCCCAGCCGCGGAACCGGTCGGCGTCCCCGCTGAACCGTCCGAGGTCGCGGGCTATCTGGAGCCAGGACTCGGAGGTGATGTCCTCCGCGTCGGCGTCACCGACCAGGGTGCGGACGTAACCGAGTAGCCGGGGGTGCACGCATCGGTACACGGTCCGGAAGGCGGTCTCGTCCCCATCCTGCGCCGCGTTCACCGCGGCGGTCAGTTCCGCGTCGTCCCCCTGCACGCTCTCTTCCTGCCCCACTCGGAGAAGTCTCGGTCCAGCGATGCCGGGCGGCGCGCTAGCCCTGCCCGTAGGGCGACCCGGCGGGAGGGCCGGACGGCGGGGCGGGCGGGGCTTGCGGGACGACCGGAGGCATCTGCGGTGCGCCACCACCGTACGGGGACGAGGCGGGCGCGCCGTACGGGTTGGCGGGGGCGCCGCCACCGTACGGGTTGGGCGCGGGCGCGCCGTACGGGGACGGCGGCATCTGGCCCTGCGGGCCCTGCGGCGGCAGCGCGGCGCGCTGCTCCTGCATGGCGGTGATCTGGCGGACGAGCAGCAGGGCGAGGATCGCGGCGGCGATGGTGATCACCATCGCGAAGATGCTGATGCCGAGGGCCGACTTCATGTCCTCGATCACCCCGCGCACCTCGCCGAAGCCGCTGACGTCGCCACTCTCCATCTGCGTCAGCTTCGTGTCGGCGGCCGTGTACTGCACGCTTCCCATGAAGCCGACGCCGATCGAGACGAGGAGGGTCACCCACCAGCCGTTGAGCAGACCACGGTTGACTTGGTGCGGTCCCTGCGGGGAGCTGGCGCGCCAGATGTCGTTGGCGATCTGCTTGGGGAACCAGAGCTGCACCACGGGGGTGAACCAGGCCCCGGCGGCCCAGCCAGGGCTCATCCGATGCTGGCCGGGCGCGAACGCCTCGGCGTTCCGCCGCAGCCGCCGGAACCAGATGGCCCACACGATCGTGGCCGGAATGGCGACCAGGGCGTTGAGGCCGGTCATGGCCACGTAGAAGGCGTCGGCCTCGTTGGCGTCGTCGAGGGACACATCGCCGTTGTTGCTGAGCATGTCCGAGACGACACCGTACTGGCCCCCGCGCCCGATCATGACCAGGATCAGCGTGGGAATCATCAGAGAGAACAGCACAGTGAGCGCCGTGGACAGTCCGCGGCGCAGGTCGACGCCGCCCGGCGGCATGGCGCCCGCCGCGGGCATGTTCACGGGCGGCGCCGCGGCGTATCCCCCGGGTCCGGTGGTCGGAGCCGGATTCAGCTGTTGCTGATAGGTGCCGCACGCCGCGCAGCGACCGTCGGGGCCGACGGCGACAGCGCGGCAGTTCCCGCACGGATACATTTCTTGATCCCCCTGGGGACGTGGCCCGATCGGAGCCACGCGAGAAAATAAATCTGACCGCGCCCGCAGCGCGGACCTGCACGTTACGGGCATCCGACCGGTCCCGTCCAGAGTCGGCCCAGGGCATGGACACGCCGGGCGGGCCCGTGCGCGTGCCCGTAACGGTCAGGTTTCGGGTCCACAGCGGGTGTGACGCATTCGAAGCGTGCGACGCTATAAGGAGCAAGGGCCTTCACGGGCCCGCGCTGGACGGCGGTCGGGGCCTCTCCTGTGGGGGGTGGCGGCCCCGGCCGTCCCTCCTTCTCCCCCTGCCTTCCCGTGCCTGGCTCGTGCCGCGTTCTGCCCTGCCTCGTGCTGCTCAGACTCCCAGCCGCTCGGCGAGACGGGTGAAGGCGGACCAGCTCAGCGGGGGCTTCCCGGGGTTCCACAGGCGCTGGGAGAGCGCGGCGAGCGGCAGCCGGATGCCCCGGGCCACCTGCTGCTCGGTCTGCGCCTCGGGATGGTCGGACCAGACCGCGAAGCGGGCGCCGAGGATGCGGCTCGGGCCGGTCAGCTTTTTGTCGGAGACGGGCTGGGTCGCGCGCAGGGTGGCGGGCGTCCATTCGTCGTAGATGCGTTTGCCGGTGGGGTAATAGAAGCCGTTGGGCTCGCCGAGCACGTAGTAGAGGTACTCGGAGTTGAGGTTCACCACGTTCCGGCCCTCGCGCAGGTACTCCACCGGCGGCCGGGCGGGCCAGCGGGTGCGGCCGGTCCAGTACTCGACCTCGATGTTCTTGTCGGGCGCGATGACGCCGCCGCTGAAGAAGCCGTCGTTCCACGCCTTGGGCTCCTTGCCGAGCGACCGGGCGACCGCCGCCCGGTCGTTCAGCCAGCCGGTGGCCAGGTCCTGGACGGTGGCCCGGGAGCCGTACTGGCGCTTCGCGGCGGCGACGAGCTGCGGGAACGACGCCTCGGGGTCCTTGACGGTGAGCGCCAGGTACTCGTCGGCGCCCAGGTGCCAGTAGCGGCCGGGGAAGAGCGGGGCGTACTCGCGCATCAGCTGGTCCACGATCCGGGCGGAGCCCGGCTTGGAGATGTCCACGTCGCCCTGGAACGAGGTGCCGCCCGCGTTGCGCAGCTGGAGCTCCGGGTACTGCTTGATCACCGCGCCGAGGTGGCCGGGCGAGTCGATCTCGGGCACGACCGTGATGTGCAGCTGCCGGGCGAGCGCGACGATCCGCCGGACCTGGGCCTTGGTGAGGTGCTGCGGCGAGACGATCCCGGGGTTGGTATCGCTTTGGATACGGAATCCCTGGTCGTCCGAGAAGTGCAGGCCCAGCTGGTTGAGCTTGAGGTCGGCCATCTCGCGCAGCCGCGCCTCGATCCATCCGGCGGTGTAGAACTTGCGCGCGATGTCCAGGTTCAGCCCGCGCTGGGCGCGGCCGGGGCGGTCGTGGATGACGCCCTCGGGGAGCTTGCCGCCGTAAGCAACGGCCTGCTTCACGGTCCGGGTGCCGTAGAAGACGCCCGCGGTGGCCGGGCCGGTGACGCGGGCGCTGCCCTTGCGGACGGTGAGCGTGTACCCCTCGGCGCCGCCGCCCTGACCGGGCGCGACGGCGAGGGACAGATCACCGCGGCGCGGGGTGCCGGAGGCGGTGCGCAGCCCCAGCTCGGCGGCGGTCATGCGGGCCTCATCGGCGAGGGGGCCCTTGAGGTCGGCGACCACCCGGCTGTTCTTGCCGGGCTTCCAGCCGGGCCCGGACCGCGGCGTGAATTCGCGGACGGAGGGGATCGTGCGGGGTGCGGTGGAGCGCGGCCAGGTGGGAGAGGCGGAGGTGGGCGCCGTACTGGCGTGGGTGGCCGGTGAGCCCGCGGTGTGCCGCGTGGGGACGGAGGGAGCCCCTGGGGAGCCCGAGCCGTGCTGCGTGGGCTGCGTCTGCTGACAGCCGAGGCCGATGAGGACGACGGTCGCGGCGGCGCCGGCGACGCTGCCGCGGAGGATGGCCGCCTTGGCGGCCCCGACGGGCAACCCCATGGCGCGCACCTCCTGTTGTCGGACTGTGCTGTGCTGGGCCGCGATGTCTACTTCACGCCATAAAACGTCCCCCTACGAGTGAATTTACGCTCTCTCCGCCACACCTACCTCTTCGCGTCGTTACCGTGTACTGCTCACGCTTCCCAGCACACCTCCCCCACGCGCCCCCTGTGTCCCCGCGCGCCCAAGGAGTCCACGCTGTCCAGCTTCAGCACCACAGACAGCCTCGACCGGCTCAACCGCCTGGCCGCCGACGCCGCCGAGGCGGCGCTGCTCTCCTGCTGCGGCAGCCGCCGCTGGGCCCGGCTGATCGCGGACCACCGCCCGTACCCCGATCTCGACGCGCTGCTGGCCGCCGGGGACGAGGCGAGCTACGACCTCACCCCGGCCGATCTCGCCGAGGCGCTGGCCGACGAGTCCATGACCGGCCATCCGCCGCCCGCCGAGACCGGGGTCGGCTCGCTGGCCGCGCACACCGCGTTACGTGCCGCGCACGCCGCGTACGAGCAGCGCTTCGGCCATGCCTTCGTGATCTGCCTGGACGGCCTGGCCCCCGACGAGACGCTGGACCGGCTGCTGACCGGAATCCGGGACCGGCTGGGGAACGAACCGGAGGAGGAGCGGGTCAACGCCGCCGAGGAGCTGCGCCGCATCGCCCGCGGGCGGCTCACCCGGCTGGCGACCCCGGGTGCACCTATGTCGGATATCTCCCGATTCAGACCCGCGTGACCTGCCCACACGTGCTTCTTTGATCACACCTGAGCCCCCCGCGCGAGCGTTCCGACAGCACGTCGCTACGATGGCCAGGGCCGGTGGACCGTACCCGGCCGGGCCCGACCGACAGTCAAGCCGGCAGGCCCCAGTCCCCGCTTCCGGAGGGTTTTCCGTGCCGGCTGGAACGCTGTACCGCGGCCGGGAAGGCATGTGGTCCTGGGTGGCTCATCGAGTCACCGGCGTCCTCATCTTCTTCTTCCTGTTCGTGCATGTCCTGGACACATCGCTCGTCCGTGTGTCCCCCGAGGCGTACGACGACGTGGTCGCGACGTACAAGACGCCCATCGTGAACCTGATGGAGTACGGCCTCGTGGCCGCCATCCTGTTCCACGCCCTCAACGGGCTGCGCGTCATCGCCGTGGACTTCTGGTCGAAGGGCCCGAAGTACCAGCGCCAGATGCTGTGGTCCGTGGTCGGAATCTGGGCCGTCCTCATGGCCGGTGCCTTCTACCCGATCCTCCAGCACACGCTGCGCGAACTGTTCGGGAGCTGACGCACATGTCCGCCGAGACCACCACCCCCGCGACCGACGCCGTCAGCGCGTACGACGTGGACCACCCGGCGCCGGTCATCGAGCCGCCGCGGGCCCGTACCCGTAAGACGCCCAAGGCGACCCGTACCAACTTCGAGATGTACGGCTGGCTCTTCATGCGCCTGTCCGGCATCGTGCTGGTCGTCCTCGTCCTGGGCCATCTGCTGATCCAGCTGGTGCTGGACGGCGGTGTCACCAAGATCGGCTTTGCCTTCGTGGCCGGCCGCTGGGCCTCGCCGTTCTGGCAGGCATGGGACCTGATCATGCTGTGGCTCGCCACGCTGCACGGCGCGAACGGCCTGCGCACGATCATCAACGACTACGCGGAGCGGGACAACACCCGCCTGTGGCTGAAGGGGCTGCTCTACACGGCGGCCGGATTCACCATCGTGCTCGGCACCCTGGTGATCTTCACCTTCGACCCGAACATCCGCTAGGCCCCGGGGCTGAGGTATCCACTCATGAAGATCCACAAGTACGACACCGTCATCGTGGGCGCCGGCGGCGCCGGCATGCGCGCGGCCATCGAGTCGACGAAGCGCAGCCGTACGGCGGTGCTCACCAAGCTGTACCCGACCCGCTCCCACACCGGCGCCGCCCAGGGCGGCATGGCCGCCGCCCTCGCGAACGTCGAGGAGGACAACTGGGAGTGGCACACCTTCGACACGATCAAGGGCGGCGACTACCTGGTCGATCAGGACGCCGCCGAGATCCTGGCGAAGGAGGCCATCGACTCGGTCCTCGACCTGGAGAAGATGGGCCTGCCGTTCAACCGGACCCCGGACGGCACGATCGACCAGCGCCGCTTCGGCGGCCACAGCCGTAACCACGGCGAGGCCCCGGTCCGCCGGTCCTGCTACGCCTCGGACCGCACCGGCCACATGATCCTCCAGACGCTGTACCAGAACTGCGTCAAGGAGGGCGTGGAGTTCTACAACGAGTTCTACGTCCTGGACCTCCTGATGACCGAGGTCGACGGGGTCAAGCGCACCGCCGGTGTCGTGGCGTACGAGCTGGCCACCGGCGAACTGCACGTCTTCCAGGCGAAGTCCGTCGTCTTCGCCTCCGGCGGCTGCGGCAAGTTCTTCAAGGTCACCTCCAACGCGCACACCCTCACCGGTGACGGCCAAGCCGTCGCGTACCGGCGCGGACTGCCGCTGGAGGACATGGAGTTCTTCCAGTTCCACCCGACCGGCATCTGGCGCATGGGCATCCTGCTGACGGAGGGCGCCCGCGGTGAGGGCGGCATCCTCCGCAACAAGGACGGCGAGCGCTTCATGGAGAAGTACGCGCCGGTCATGAAGGACCTGGCCTCGCGCGACGTGGTGTCACGGTCCATCTACACGGAGATCCGCGAAGGCCGCGGCTGCGGCCCCGAGGGCGACCACGTCTTCCTCGACCTGACCCACCTGCCGCCGGAGCAGCTGGACGCCAAGCTGCCGGACATCACCGAGTTCGCGCGCACCTACCTGGGCATCGAGCCGTACACCGACCCGATCCCGATCCAGCCCACCGCGCACTACACGATGGGCGGCATCCCGACCAACGTCGAGGGCGAGGTGCTGTCCGACAACGACACCGTCGTGCCGGGCCTGTACGCCGCGGGCGAGGTCGCGTGCGTGTCCGTGCACGGCGCCAACCGGCTGGGCACCAACTCGCTGCTCGACATCAACGTGTTCGGCCGCCGCGCGGGCATCGCCGCCGCGGAGTACGCCGCCACGGCCGACTTCGTCGAACTCCCCGAGGACCCGGCCGGGTTCGTCCGCGACCAGGTCGAGAACCTGCGCGACGCCACCGGCACCGAGCGGGTCACCGAGGTGCGCCGGGCGCTCCAGGAGACCATGGACAAGAACGTCATGGTCTTCCGCACCGAGCAGACGCTCAAGGAGGCCGTCGAGGAGATCGGCAGCCTGCGCGAGCGCTACAAGAACTGCTCCGTCCAGGACAAGGGCAAGCGGTTCAACACCGACCTCCTGGAGGCCCTCGAGCTGGGCAACCTGCTCGACCTGGCCGAGGTCATGGCCATCTCCGCGCTGGCCCGCAAGGAGTCGCGCGGCGGCCACTACCGCGAGGACTACCCGAACCGCGACGACGTCAACTTCATGCGGCACACCATGGCGTACCGAGAGGTGGGCGCGGACGGCTCCGAGTCCATCCGCCTCGACTACAAGCCGGTCGTGCAGACCCGCTACCAGCCGATGGAGCGTAAGTACTGATGAGCACCCCCACGCTTGAGAAGCAGGACCAGGCTCCGGAGCCGGCCGACGCCACCGCCGCGCACACGATCACGGTCACCTTCCGGATCCGGCGCTTCAACCCGGAGGTCGCGGCCGAGGCGTACTGGGAGGACTTCCAGCTCGACATCGACCCCAAGGAGCGCGTCCTCGACGGCCTCCACAAGATCAAGTGGGACCTGGACGGCACCCTGACCTTCCGCCGTTCCTGCGCCCACGGCATCTGCGGCTCCGACGCCATGCGGATCAACGGCCGCAACCGGCTGGCCTGCAAGACGCTGATCAAGGACATCAACCCGGAGAAGCCCATCACGGTCGAGGCCATCAAGGGCCTCACGGTCCTCAAGGACCTGGTCGTGGACATGGAGCCGTTCTTCCAGGCCTACCGCGATGTGATGCCCTTCCTGATCACGACGGGCAACGAGCCGACGCGGGAGCGCCTCCAGACCGCCGAGGACCGCGAGCGCTTCGACGACACCACCAAGTGCATCCTGTGCGCCGCGTGCACCTCCTCGTGCCCGGTGTTCTGGAACGACGGCCAGTACTTCGGCCCGGCGGCGATCGTCAACGCGCACCGCTTCATCTTCGACTCGCGCGACGAGGGCGGTGAGCAGCGGCTGGAGATCCTGAACGACAAGGACGGCGTCTGGCGCTGCCGCACCACCTTCAACTGCACCGACGCGTGCCCGCGTGGCATCGAGGTCACCAAGGCCATCCAGGAGGTGAAGCGCGCGCTGATCACGCGTCGCTTCTGAACCGTCGCCGCTGAGGCTTCCGCTGGTTCGTACGGGCCCGCCCCCTCGCCCGGGGGCGGGCCCGTCGCGCTGTGGCGACTCATAGCGTTTTCACAGCCGTTGAACGCCCGCCGCGACCTCGACGTACCTCCAGGGGAAGAGGGTGGATGGGGCACGTTCATCAAGGGGTGAAAGCGTGACCGGCACGCAGGAGCGCGGCGCAGAGGAACGAATCGGCCGGCCCATGAGCGACAGCCGCCCGTTAAGTGTGGAACTCGAATGGCGCGGCGGGCTGGATCCGGTCCGTGCCACCCGCATCGGCCTGCAACTCCTCGCCGTTCTCGACTCCGCCCACCGCGCGGGCATCGTCCACGGTGACATCAGCCCCGCGCGGGTCCTGATGCGCTCGGACGGCGAGGTCGTCCTGTCCGGCTTCGGCCACGTCGGCACCGAGCCGTCGCGGCAGGTCACCGACCCCGCGTACGCCTCCCCGGAGCAGGCGCGCGGCACCGGCGCGTGCGCCGCGTCGGACCTGTGGGCGCTGGGCGCGGTCCTGTTCGCCATGGTCGAGGGCCGTCCGCCGCACCGGAGCCGGGCCTCGCCGGAGGAGACGCTGCGGATCATCCGGGAGGAACCCGCACCGTCCCCGCCGCACGCGGGGCCGCTCGTCCAGGTCATCCACGGGCTGCTGCGCGACGATCCGCGGGAGCGGCTGACCGCACCGGTGGTGCGCCAGGCCCTGGAACGCATCCTCAACGAGGGCGAACCCGTCCCGATCCGCTCCGCGCCGCGCCTGCCGTGGCTGCGCAATACGTACGAGGCGTGGTTCCCGTCGGCACGGCGCGGCGGCGGAGGAGGAAGCGGAGGCGGCAGAGGCGACGGCGGGCCCGAGGGCCGCCATGGCAAGCGCCGCGTCGGGCCGTTAGCGCTGGCCGTCGCCACCCTGGTCCTCGGAACGGTGGCCTCCGTGTTCGCCCTGGCCACCACCAGCGGCCTGACCGGCGACGACCGCGCCTCCGACACCTCCCCCTCCGCCCCGCCGACGGGCGGAGCCCCCAGCCTGCCGCGCGAGGACCCCCCGTCCTCCGCACCCGGCGATTCGGCCCCGCCCGGATCGTCCGCCCCCGGTCAGCCCCCGTCGTCCCCCTCTTCCTCGCCGCCCCCCGCCGGAGGCGGTGGCGGTGCCTACCCCGGCCCCGACGACCCTCCGCCGCCCGGCTACTACCGCTACACGAGCGAGGCGGGCGGGTTCTCCATCGACCTCCCCAAGGGCTGGAAGCAGGTCAAGAGCGGCTCGCGCTTCCACATCAAGTTCGCCGCGGAGGGCGACGACCGCAATCTGGTGGTGACCTTCGGGCAGGGCCCCGAAGAGGACCCCGTCGACGGCTGGCGCCGCCTCATCCCGACGATCGAGAAGCTGTACCCCGGCTTCCAGCGGATCGACGACATCCGCCGGGTCGACTACCGCGACTGGGAGGCCGCCGACATGGAGTGGAGCACCGCGGTCGGGCAGGACCGGCTCCGCACGTTCGGCCGCGGCTTCCTGGTCGGCGGCGGCCGGGGCTTCTCCATCCGGTGGACGACACCGGCCCACGACTGGAACGCCAAGGAGAACAAGCAGGCGCTCGGCGTCTTCCTCAGCTCCTTCGAGAAGAGCACGAAGGGCTCGTAGCCCTCAAGATCATTACGGCCGGTGCCGCCGTCCTCGGATCCTCCCGGGACGGCTCGGGCGCCCCGTTCGGGCGGCGGTTGACGACGCTGGTCGTCGGCCTGGCCCCGGGCGCGCGGGCGCGGCGGCGGTCCTCGGCCCTCGATCCCGTCGAACTGCTCGCCGTGGCCGCCGGATTCGCGACGCGCGGCGGTGGCCGACGAGCAGCCCGTACCGGCCGCGCACCGCGCCCCGGAATGGGCGTCAGGCGCGCGTTGAGGCCAGTTCCACGACGGTGACGTCCGGCGGCGCCCCGACCCGCACCGGCGGGCCCCAGGCGCCCGCGCCGCGGGTCACGTAGAGCTGGGTGTCGCCGTACCGCTCCAGCCCCGCCACGGTCGGGTTGGCCAGCGCCGCGACGTACTTCCCGGGCCACAGCTGCCCGCCGTGGGTATGGCCGGACAGCTGGAGGTCGACGCCCCGCTCCACCGCGTCGTCGATCACCACCGGCTGATGGGCGAGCAGGACGGACGCCCGCGCCCGGTCGCGGTCGGCGAGCGCCCGGTCGAAGTCGGGCCCCTGCCCCTCGTCCTCCCCCGTCACGTCGTTCACCCCGGCGAGGTCGAACCAGGGCAGCTCGACGCGCTCGTTCTCCAGAGGGCGGACGCCGAGTTCGCGGACGTGGTCGACCCACTGCTCGGCGCCGGAGAAGTACTCGTGGTTCCCGGTGACGAAGAAGCTCCCGAGACGGCTGCGCAGCCCGCGCAGCGGCTCGGCGGCCGGGCCGAGGTCCGCCACGCTGCCGTCCACGAGGTCGCCGACGACGGCGACGAGGTCGGGGTTCGTACGGTTGATCGTCTCGACCACGCGCCGGGTGTGCGAGCGGCCGAGGACCGGGCCGAGGTGGATGTCGCTGACGACGGCGATCCGGAAGCCGTGCGCGCGGCGCGGCAGCTTGGCGAGCGGCACGGTGACGCGCTTGACCCGCGGCCCGCGCAGCACGGTGTACGTGCCGTACCCGACCGTTCCGGCGGCCGCCACCGCCGCACCCGTGGCCACGGCCCGGGCGACGAACAGCCGCCGCGAGGTCGTCGTACGTCCGGTCTCGGCGGCGTCGGTCACCCCGGCCGTCGCGGGTGCCTCCGCGGTCTCGGGTGTCCGGGACGCCTCCGCCGTCACGGTCGCGGTGCCTCCCGTCGCGGCGGCGGGCACCGGGTCCGGGGCCGGGTCCGGGGCCGGATCGGGGGCCGGGGCCGGGGCCGGATCGGAGGCCGGGGCCGGGGCTGCGGCCATCTCGGCGGCGACGGAGCGGCGGCGCTTCGGCCAGGCGTGCAGGACGGGGCGTACCGCCTCGCCGACCAGCAGGGCCAGGGTCAGGTACAGCAGCAGCGCGAGCCACAGGTACCCCGGCCAGGCCAGCGCCCGCTGGATCGGGAAGGGCACGCCCGTACGCCCCGCGGCCAGGGCCCCGACGCTGATCAGCGGGAGCGCGAAGGCCGCCGCCGTGCCCGTACGGCGGGCCCGTCCGCCGGGCGCGGTCGTGTCGCGGATCAGCCGCCGCCACACGTACCAGTGCACGCCGACGAGCAGACCGACGACGGCCAGTGCGATCAGGACGAAGAGCACGACCATCCCTGGTCTCCCCTATGCGGCTATGTGACTACGCGGCTGTGTGGCTACGCGGCTGTGTGGCTACGCGGCTGTGGAACTGTCCGGACGGCTACTCTTCGGCGTCATTTCGGCGCAGAGCGCGCAACCCACGCAACCCGATCACCCCGATGGCCGTCCCCAAGAGAAAGGACGTGATCGCGAGCAGCAGATGCACCCAAAAGTACGCGGTGGGGTCGCCGGCGTCGTCAAAAGCGAGCCCGCTGGCGTCCTTCCACAGGTTTTTGACAAAGGTGAACCAGATGACCCAGCTCCAGACCCCGAAGGCGAGCAGGAACCAGGACACGGGGCGGCTGAGCTTCATGGTCTCCAGTATGGGCACCCGGCCGCGTACCTCCACGCGGGGGGCCACCGCCCGTAAGGTGGCGGCACTTTCGCCGTCCGCCACGGCTGCGGGTACGTTCGCAGACGTGCCGATCTCTTCGAACACCTTCACGTCGCGAAGCGCCGCCGCGCCGCCGGCCATCATCGCCGCCCTGCTGCTGTCCACCCTCATGTCCCCCCTGCTCGCCTCCCCCGCTCTCGCCGCCGACGACCCGGGCGGCGCCAAGGGGGCCGAGGCCGCGAAGCCTCCCGCCCGGATGTCCACGGTGGGCGGGGCGCGGCTCGGCCGACCCGGCACCCAGGTGGATCCGAAGCGGGGCGCGCCCGCGCTGCCGAAGGAGCTGAGCGGTAAGTCCTGGATGGTCGCGGACGCCGAGTCGGGCAAGGTGCTGGCCTCGCACAACGCCCACTGGCGGCTGCCGCCCGCGAGCACGCTGAAGATGCTGTTCGCGGATACCGTGCTGCCGAAGTTCCCCAAGACGCAGAAGCACACCGTGCGGGCGTCCGACCTGGCCGGGGTGGGCGCGGGCAGCAGTCTGGTGGGGGTGAAGGAGAACCTCGACTACACGGTGCACGACCTGTGGCTGGGCGTCTTCCTGCGCTCGGGCAACGACGCGGTGCACGTCCTGTCCGCGATGAACGGCGGCGTCCCGGCGACCGTGCGGGACATGCAGGCGCACGCCAAGAAGCTGAACGCGCTGGACACCCATGTGGTCACGCCGGACGGCTATGACGAGGACGGCCAGTACAGCAGCGCGTACGACCTCACGCTGTTCGCCCGGTCCGGGCTACAGAACGCGGACTTCCGGGAGTACTGCGCGACGGCGACCGCCCAGTTCCCGGGGGAATACAAAAAGGACAAAAAGGGCAAGAAGGTCCGCATGAGCTTCGGGATCCAGAACACCGACCGCCTGCTGACCGGCATCGACGTAAAGCCCTACAAGGGTCTGGCGGGGGTCAAGAACGGCTATACGAGCAAGGCGGGCTCCACCTTCACCGGGGTGGCCCAGCGCGGCAAGCGGGTGCTGCTGGTCACGGTCATGAACCCGCAGAAGTCGGAGCCCTACGGGGTCTACAAGGAGACGGCGAAGCTGCTCGACTGGGGGTTCAACGCGGCCGACTCGGTGAATCCCGTCGGTACCCTCGTCCGCCCCGGACCGGCGGGCCTGAACCAGAGCCATGCCTCGGCGGACGGCAAGAAGAACGGGGACGAGCACACCCAGGCGTCCATCTCGGGCGGTGACTCGGGCGGCATGTGGACGGCGGCCGGGATCGCGGCCGGTTCGCTGGCCGTGCTGGGCGCGGTGGCGTACGCGGTGCACCGCCGCTGGCCGCGCCGGGGGTGAACGTCACGCCGCCGAGCGGCCGGGCCCCTCGGCCCGGCCGCTCGGCCCGAGGGGTGCGGAACCCTCATCCCCGTCCCCGTCCCCGTCCCCGTCCCCGTCGTCGGATTCGGCGGCCTTCTCGCCCGCCTCCTCGGCAGCCGATCCGGTGGCGGTCCAGGCGGCGCAGTACAGCGTGAGCTTCGCGGTGAAGTTGATCCACAGCAGCAGCGCGATGGGCACGCCGAACGCCCCGTACATGCTCTTGGCCGCCACTCCCCGCAGATAGCTGCTCAGCAGCAGCTTCAGCAGTTCGAAGCCGATCGCGCCGATGAGCGCCGCGACCACGACCCTCCGGCGCGGCGGCTCGACCCGGGGCAGCCAGGTCAGGACGTAGCACAGCAGCAGGAAGTCGGCGGAGACGGCGATCAGGAACGCGGCGATCCACAACAGCCAGCCGCCCACCCCGTGCTCGGGGATGTGGAGGAGCTGCGTCAGCCGGCGGACGACGGTGACGGCGAGCGTCGAGACCGCGAACGAGGCGAGGGCGACGCCGCCCAGACCGATGAGGACCAGGCCGTCCTTGAGCCTGCGCGTCACCAGGTTCCCGGGATCCTCCTCCAGCTCCCAGACGGCGCGCAGGCATTCGCGCAGCGAGCCCACCCAGCCGATGCCGGTGAACAGCAGCAGGGCGCCCGCGACGATCCCGATGGTCGTGGCGTTCTGGATCAGGCCGCTCAGATCGAGTTGACCGGAGATGCCGGGGATCTGCTGGGCGAGCTTCCGCTGGAGCTGATGCATCTGCGACTCGGTGAGCGTCGCGGCGCCGATGGCCGCCCCCACGGTGACCAGGGGGAAGAAGGCGAGGAAGCTGATGAAGGTGATCGCGGCCGCCAGGCGGGTCCAGTGGACGCGATCCAGCCGTTCGTAGGAACGCCAGGCGTGGGTGCGCATCACGCGGGCGAGGGCGGGGCCGATGAGCGGCAACCGGGTCAGCCAGTCCATGATCAACAACTACCCTTCCGCCGATTTTTACTCCTCGGCGGCGGGTTCCCGTTTCTCGGCCACTCCACGACTTTCGCTACGCCATTCCGCCGACCGCTTCATCGGGCGGGGCGGGAGGTCACCAGGGAGAGGGCGCGGCCGGGCGGGTGAGATCGACCTGACGGGGCACCACCGGGGTGGCCGTCTGGGGCTGTTCGCCGGGCCCGCCCGCGCCGAAGGGATACTCGCGGTCGAGCCGCCAGACTCCATCCGTCCCCTGCTCGTAGAGCGCGAAGCCGTTGATCGTCCAGGCGGCCTCGAAGTCCTTCAGCTCCGCGAACGCCCGGTCCATCGCCTCCTCGTCGATCCCGTGCGCGACGGTGACGTGGGGGTGGTACGGGAACAGCAGCTCACGGGCGCACGGCCCGTGCGCCGCCCGGATCCGCTCCTGTAGCAGCATGCATTCCTCGGCGCCTTCGACGATCTTGACGAAGACGACGGGAGAGATCGGGCGGAAGGTGCCCGTCCCCTCCAACCGCATCGGGAACGGCCGCCCCACCGCCGCGACCTGGGCCAGATGCTCCTCGACGGCGGGCAGCGCCGCGGCGTCGACCTCGGTCGGTGGCAGGAGGGTGACGTGGGTGGGAATGCCATGGGCGGCCGGGTCCCCGAAGCCCGCGCGCCGCTCCTGGAGGAAGCTGCCGTACGGCTCCGGGACCGCGATCGAAACGCCGAGCGTTACGGTCCCCACTGCGTTCTCCCTCCTGGCCCTCCCGGGCTGCTGGGCTTCAGTCCGCTGCACCGGTGCCAGTGTGGCGGCTGTGCCGCCTTCGCGGCTAGATTCCTCGATTCTTCGGCACTCGGGCCGAAGAACCCCCTGGTCAGGGGTGGGCCGCGGTACACTCCCCCGGCGCCCGCCGGGGCCCCGCGCGTCCTGGGAGCCCACCGGGACGCTCGACGCGCGGCCCACCGGGACGCTCACCGCGTCGCGGGCAGGAACCCCACCTTGTCGTAGGCGAGCGCCAGCGTCTCGGCGGCGACGGCACGAGCCTTGTCCGCGCCCTTGGCCAGGATTCCGTCCAACGTCCCCGGGTCCGCCAGGTATTCCTGGGTCCGCTCGCGGAACGGCGTCACCCACTCGACCAGCACCTCGGCCAGGTCGGTCTTGAGCGCGCCGTACCCCTTGCCCTCGTACTTCCCCTCCAGCTCCTTGATGGAGCTGCCGGTGAGGGTGGAGTAGATGGTCAGCAGATTGCTGACGCCGGGCTTCTTCTCCTCGTCGAAGCGGATCTCGGTCTCCAGGTCGGTGACCGCGCTCTTGATCTTCTTCGCCGAGACCTTCGGCTCGTCGAGGAGGTTGACGATGCCCTTGGGCGTGGAGGCCGACTTGCTCATCTTGACCGTCGGGTCCTGGAGGTCGTAGATCTTCCCGGTCTCCTTGACGATGTACGCGTCGGGAACGGTGAAGGTCTCGCCGAAGCGGCCGTTGAAACGGTCCGCGAGGTCGCGGGTCAGCTCGATGTGCTGGCGCTGGTCCTCGCCGACGGGGACGTGGTTGGCCTGGTAGAGCAGGATGTCCGCGACCTGGAGGATCGGGTACGTGAAGAGGCCGACGGTCGACCGGTCGGCACCCTGCTTGGCCGACTTGTCCTTGAACTGGGTCATGCGGGAGGCCTCGCCGAAGCCGGTGAGGCAGTTCATCACCCAGCCGAGCTGGGCGTGCTCGGGCACATGGCTCTGGATGAAGAGCGTGCAGCGGTCCGGGTCGAGACCGGAGGCGAGCAGCTGGGCTGCGGCGAGCCGACTGTTGGCGCGCAGCTCCGCCGGATCCTGCGGAACGGTGATCGCGTGCAGGTCGACCACGGTGTAGAACGCGTCGTGGGTCTCCTGAAGCGCGACGTACTGCCGGATCGCACCGAGGTAGTTCCCGAGGTGGAAGGAGCCTGCGGTGGGCTGGATACCGGAGAGCGCACGGGGACGATCAAGGGCCATGTCACCCATTCTCTCAGGTGTGGAACCGGACTCGGTCCGCCGGTGTATCAAAGGTGTGAGGACTCGTGAGGGGGCGCGGGAGGGGGACCTCGTCGCGCGGGACGAAACGCAGGACGCAGCGCAGGACGAAGCGCAGGACGCAGCGCAGGACGAAGCAGGGCTCGTCGAAACAGGGCCGGATGCGGGCGTGATCGCTCGGGTGCGGGCCGGGGAGACCGGGGCCTATGCCGAGCTGGTGCGCGCCCACACGCCGATAGCGCTGCGCACCGCCGCGCTGCTGGGCGCGGGAGCGGACGCCGAGGATGTGGTGCAGGACGCCTTCGTGAAGGCGTATCTCGCGCTGGGCACCTTCAAGGACGACGCGGCGTTCCGGCCGTGGCTGCTGCGGATCGTCGCCAATCAGACGCGGAACGCGGTGCGCTCGGCGCGTCGGCAGCAGACGGCGGTCGACCGGGAGCGGGCCATGGCCGGGGCCGATCCGGCGATACCGGAGAGCGCGGATCCGGCGGCCATGGCGCTCGCGGACGAGCGGCGGGCGCGGCTGATGGCCGCGCTGGGGCAGCTGAGCGAGCCGCAGCGGTGGGTGGTCACCTACCGCTATCTGCTGGATCTGGACGAGGGGGAGACCGCGGCGGCCCTGGGCTGGCCGCGCGGCACGGTGAAGTCGCGGCTGAGCCGCGCGCTGCGGCGGCTGGAGCTGCTGCTGGAGGCGGACGAGGCGGTCCGGCCCGGTGAGGGGCCCGGGCGGGCACGGCAGACACGGCAGACACGGCAGACACGGCAGGGAGTGCGGGGAGGCATAGGGGATGGACGGGGAAGGGCTGCCCGGCGAGCTGCGGGCGCTCGGGCGCGCACTGGAGGGGCCACCGCCCGCCGACCCGGGGGACGGCCCCCGAAGGGAGGGCGTGTCGTCGGCACACAGGTCATCGGCGGCCGACGGCGAGACGATGGCCGAGCGGGTGCTGGCCCAGATCGTCGGGGTGATCGCGGGGGCGCCGGATCGCACGGCGCCCGGCGGCCGGATCCGGGAGGAGCAGTGGTGGCGGGAGCTGCCCGGGCTTGAGGCCGGGCAGGGGCCGACCGGCGCCCCCGGCCGGTCGGCGGACCGGCGGCGCGACGGGCCGCCCTCGGCCCGGCGGCCCGGGCCCCGGCCGTGACGGTGGCCCGCTCGGCTCGCCAGCCACGGTGCACACCCCCACCCTGGGTGGTGTCCCCATGGGTGGTGCCGCAGCCCCTCGGTGGTGCCGCAGCCCCTCGGTGGTGTCACAGCCCCTACGTGGTCACACGGAACGGAGGACGTCTTGACCTCGACCGAACGCCCCTCGGAGCGCGCCATCGCGGCCGCCGAGGCCCACAGTGCGCACAACTACCATCCGCTTCCGGTCGTCGTGGCCTCCGCCGAGGGGGCGTGGATGACCGATGTCGAAGGCCGCCGGTATCTTGATCTGCTCGCCGGGTATTCCGCGCTCAACTTCGGGCACCACAACCGGCGGCTGATCGACGCCGCCAAGGCGCAGCTGGAGCGGGTCACGCTCACCTCGCGCGCGTTCCACCACGACCGGTTCGCCGCCTTCTGCGCGGAGCTGGCCGAGCTGTGCGGGATGGAGACGGTGCTGCCCATGAACACCGGCGCGGAGGCGATCGAGACGGCGATCAAGACCGCCCGCAAATGGGGCTACCGGGTCAAGGGCGTGCCGGACGGGCGGGCCAGGATCATCGTCGCGGACAACAACTTCCACGGCCGCACGACCACGATCATCAGCTTCTCCACCGACCCGGAGGCCCGCGCGGACCACGGCCCGTACACGCCGGGGTTCGACATCGTGCCGTACGGCGATCTGGCGGCCATGGAGACGGCGCTCGACGCCGGGCCCGAGGAGACGGTCGCCGTGCTGCTGGAGCCCATCCAGGGCGAGGCGGGGGTGCTGGTGCCGCCGCCCGGATATCTGGCCGGGGTGCGCGCGCTGACCCGGGCGCGGGGCGTGCTGTTCATCGCCGATGAGATCCAGTCGGGCCTGGGCCGCACGGGGAAGACCTTCGCCTGTGAGCACGAGGGCGTCGTTCCGGACGTCTATGTGCTGGGCAAGGCGCTGGGCGGCGGGGTGGTCCCGGTGTCGGCGGTCGTGTCGTCCGCCGAGGTGCTGGGCGTCCACCGACCCGGGGAGCACGGCTCGACCTTCGGCGGCAATCCGCTCGCCTGCGCGGTCGCGCTGGAGGTGATCGCCATGCTGCGGACCGGGGAGTTCCAGGGGCGGGCGGCGGAGCTGGGCGAGCATCTGCACCGGGAACTGGCGCACATGGCCCACGGCGGGGCGGTGGAGGCGGTGCGGGGGCGCGGGCTGTGGGCCGGGGTGGACATCGAGCCGTCCCGCGGCACCGGGCGGCAGATCTCCGAGCGGCTGATGGACCGCGGGGTGCTGGTCAAGGACACCCATGGGTCCACCATCCGGATCGCACCGCCCCTGGTGATCGGCGAGGAGGACCTCGACTGGGGCCTGGACCAGCTCAGGGCGGTGCTGGCGGAATGACCGCAAGCGTCGTGGTGCTCACGTTGCTCACCTTGCTCGCGTGGTTACTCCTGTCGCCGCGGCGCCGCTCAGAGGATCACGTGCGGGATGAAGCGCGCGTACTCGTCCGTGATCAGCCCGGCCGACTCCCGGATGCCGAGCCCCGCCGGTTCGTCCTCCACCACCCACGCACCGAGCACCACCCGGTTGCCGTCCACGTCGGGCAGCGGGGCCAACTCCTGGTAGCAGCAGGGCTCGTCACGGATGACGGGCTCCGCGCCCGGCTGGTGCACGGTGACGCCCGCACCCTCCCGTCCGAGCAGCGGCTTGGCCACGTAGCCGGTGGTGCGGGCCAGTTCGCGGGGACCGTCGAGGTAGGCGGGCAGCAGATGGGGGTGGCCGGGGTACAGCTCCCACAGGATGGCCAGCAGCGCCTTGTTGGACAGCAGCATCTTCCAGGCGGGCTCGATCCACAGGGTGGAGCCGGTGCCGCCGCCGTTGTCGATCGTGTCCAGCACATGGGCGCCGAACCGGTCGGTGACCAGCCACTCCCAGGGGTAGAGCTTGAAGCAGGCGCGGATGAAGCGGTGCCGCATGTCCACGAAGCGGCCGGAGAGCCGTTCCCAGCCGATGTCCTCCATGGAGATCGCCTCGGTCCGCAGCCCCGCCTGTTCGGCCGTCTCCCGCAGGTAGGCGACGGTCATCAGGTCCTCGCCCAGCTCGTCCCCGGCCGAGTGGGCGAAGTACAGGGGCACGCCCGGCGGCAGCAGGGCGGCCTGCTTCCGCCAGGCGTCGACCAGCCGCTCGTGCAGCGAGTTCCACTGGTCGGCGCCGGGGAAGCGGTCCTCCATCCAGAACCACTGGGCGCTCGCCGCCTCCACCAGCGAGGTGGGCGTGTCCGCGTTGTACTCCAGCAGCTTCGCCGGGCCCGGGCCTCCGTCGTACCGCAGGTCGAACCGGCCGTAGACACTGGGCTGTTCGGCCCGCCGGTGCCAGGACTCGGCGACCAGCCCGGCCACCCGCGGATCGTCGATGCCGAGGTCGGCGAAGCGGTCGTGGTCGACGATGTGGGCGGCCGCCGCCAGACACATCCGGTGCAGCTCCTCGACCACCTCCTCCAGGGCCTCGACCTCGGGCAGCGTGAAGGCGTAGTAGGCGCTCTCGTCCCAGTACGGGCGCAGCGAGCCGTCCGGGTAGCGGGTCAGCGGGTAGATGACCCCCTGCTCCTCGACCGTGGCCTGCCAGTCGGCACGGAGGTCCATGATGTGACGCTTCATCGGGTGGTCGTCCGGTCAGCCGCCGCCGGATCCCGAGCAGCCGAAGCCGCCGCGGTCGGCGGCCTGGCTCTTGCTGAAGGTGCCGTAGTCCGCCCAGCGGCCGTCGACGTCGGCGTCGTAGTACCAGTCGCCGTCGACCCGCTGGGTGGTGCCGCGGCCGCTCTTCTTCTTGCCGCCCGTGGAGCCCGAAGAGCCGTTGCAGGCACTGGAGTCGACGACGCGGTAGCCCCTGGCGAAGTCGTAGCTGTCCCGGTCGACACAGCGCTTGTCGGGCTCCGACCCGCAGGAGGTGAGGGCCGCCGCGAGGGCGCCCATCCCGCCCAGGATCACCGTGCTCGACCGCAGCCGTCGTGGGCCTTTCCGTTCCATTGGTCCTGCTCCCCCGTTCGTTGGTCCGCCCACCCTAGAGGGGCTTATCGCACAAGTGAACGCCGGGGGTGGGGAGTCGCCCGTTCAGGGCAGCACCCGGCACAGCGCGTCCAGGGCGCCCGCGAAGGCGTGCTCGGGCGGCGCCCCATAGGCGAAGACCAGTTCGTCCGGCTCGGGTCCGCCCGCTCCCGGCGCGCCCGCCTCGCGGTACCGGTAGCGGTTCAGACCCTCCATGGCCAGGCCCTGCCAGGCCGCGCCCTGGAGGACGGAGCGCACGGTGCCCGGCGGCAGTTCGAGCACCGCGTGCAGTCCGGCCGCGATGCCCGTGACGCGCACCCGCGGAGCGCGTTCGGCCAGCGCCGCCACCAGCTGGTCGCGGCGCCGCTGGTAGCGCAGCCGCATCCCGCGCACATGGCGGTCGTACGCGCCCGAGGCGATGAACTCCGCGAGCGTCAGCTGGTCCAGCGCCCCCGACTGCCACTCCCCCGTCTGCTTGACCGCCAGCAGCCGGTCCAGCAGATGGTCCGGCACCACCATCCAGGCCAGCCGCAGCGCGGGCGCCAGGCTCTTGCTCGCCGTGCCCAGGTAGACCACCCGTTCCGGGTCCAGCCCCTGGAGCGCGCCCACCGGCTGGCGGTCGTAGCGGAATTCGCCGTCGTAGTCGTCCTCCAGCACCAGCCCATCGGTCCGGGACGCCCAGTCGACCACGGCGGACCGCCGGTCGGGATCCAGGGCGACGCCGGTGGGGAACTGGTGCGCGGGGGTGAGCAGCGCGGCCCGTACGTCGGTGAGGCTGTCCAGTTCGCCGGTGCGGGCACCCCGCCCGTCGACCGGCAGCGGCACGGTGCGCAGTCCACTGCGGCGCAGCACGCTCCAGTGGAGGTCGAGTCCGTAGGACTCGACGGCGATCGCGCGGTGGCCGTCCCTGTGCAGCGCCCGGCTGAGCAGGGCGAGTCCCTGGATGAACCCGGAGCAGACCACGATCCGTTCGGGCGCGGCCCGCACCCCGCGGGCGCGCGCGAGATAGTCGGACAGGACCCGGCGCAGTTCCGGCCGCCCGCTGGGGTCGCCGTAGTTGAAGGCGTCGCTGGGTGCCGCGGTCAGGGCGCGCCGGGCGGCGGACAGCCAGGCGGAGCGGGGGAAGGCGGAGACGTCGGGCGACCCGGCCCGCAGGTCGTACGCCGGGCGGGTGGCGGCCACGGCGGCGGCCGGTGGGGTGCGCGGCGGCGCGGGCTCGGGCGGGACGACGCGCCGGGCGACCCGGGTGCCGGAGCCCTGCCGGGCGGTGAGCCAGCCCTCGGCGACGAGTTCGCCGTAGGCGTCGGCCACCGTGTTGCGGGCGATGCCGAGGTCGGCGGCGAGGGTGCGGGAGGAGGGCAGCCGGGTGCCGGGGGCGAGGCGGCCGCTGCGTACGGCGTCGCGCAGGGAGCGGATGAGCGCGGCCCGCACCCCGGTGGTCCCGCCCCGCGGCAGGTCCAGATGCAGATCGGCGCCCAGCCCGCCCGGCTGCGCGTCCCCGGCCCCGGCCTCAGTCCCGGCCCCGGCCCCGGCCTCAGTCCCGGCCCCAGTCCCGGAACTCGCCCGTGCGGACCCGGACGTGGCCTTTCCGGGCCCGGAAGTGGCCCACGAATCCTCCATGAAAGTGGACCATACCCCTGGGCTGGTGAGGTTCTAGCGTGGACCGCATGACGACATCGGAGAGCACCTCCCCGCACGGTCCCCGGATGAGCTTCGCGCACGCCGCCCCCGCGGTCTACAAGGCCATGATCCAGCTGGACGCAGCGGCCCGTCAGGGTCTGGAGCCGTCGCTGACGGAGCTGGTCAAGATCCGCGCCTCGCAGATCAACCACTGTGCGTTCTGCATCGACATGCACATCAAGGACGCCCGGGCGGCGGGCGAGTCCGAGGAGCGGATCTATCTGCTCAACGCGTGGGAGGAGGCGGCCGGGGTCTACACCGAGAAGGAGCAGGCCGCGCTCGCCCTGACCGAGGCGGTCACCGTCCTGCCCGACGGCGTGTCGGACGAGGTGTACGACCGGGCCGCCAAGCACTTCGAGGAGCAGGAGCTGGCCCAGCTCATCGCGCTCATCTTCACCATCAACGCCTGGAACCGGATCGGGGTGACCACCCGCAAGGTCCCGGGTTCCTACAAGCCGACCGCGGGCTGAGAACGAGGGGGATCCATGACGACCAGCGCCACGGCCGAGGCCAGGGCGTTCCGGGCGATGCACCACGGCCGGGACGCGGAGTCGCCGCTCGTGCTGCCCGGTCCCTGGGACGCCGGTTCGGCCCGCGCCTTCGTGGACGCGGGCTTCCCGGCACTGGCGACGCCGAGCGCCGGGATCGCGGCGTCGCTGGGCTTCCAGGACGGCCGGACACCGGCCGAGGAGATGTTCGCCGCGGTGGCCCGGATCGTCCGGGCCGTGGAGGTGCCGGTATCGGCGGACCTGGAGAGCGGCTACGGCCTCGACGCCAAGGAGCTGGTCGAACGGCTGCTGGAGACCGGGGCGGTGGGCTGCAACCTGGAGGACTCCGACGCGCTGACCAAGCAGCTGACCGACCCGCGGGAGCAGGCGGACCGGCTGGCGGCGGTGCGGGCCGAGGCGGGCGACAGCCTGGTGATCAACGCCCGGATCGATGTCTTCGCCCGCGGCGAGTTCGCCCAGGGCGGGCCCGAGGACGCCGAGCGCGCGGCCGAGGCGGCGATCGAGCGCGGGCGGACCTATGCGGCGGCGGGCGCGGACTGTGTCTACCCGATCTTCGCGCCGCCGGAGCTGCTGCCCCGGTTCGCGGCCGCCGTCGGCGTACCGGTCAACGCGGCGGCCTTCGCACCGGACGGCCCCTCGCCCGCCGAGCTGGGGCGGCTCGGCGCCACCCGCGTCACCTTCGGCCCCCGGCTCTTCCGCGCGACGATGGCCGCCGCGCGCGACCTGGCACAGCAGCTGGGCCCCGCGCCGTCCACCCCATGAGGGGGACGATGCGGGGCCCGGCCGGGTGACGCCTTCGGGGGGCTCTTACGAAGACGCGCCTCTTTCAACAGCCGCCTAGCGCAGCCACTGCTTCCAGACGTCCGGGTGCGCCTTGACCCACTTCTCGGCCGCGTCCTGTGCCGACATCCCGTCCGAGGCGATCAGCTCGGATACCTCGTTCTGGTCCTTCTTGGTCCATTTGAACTTCTTCAGGAAGGCGGCGGCCTTGCCGCCCTCCTTCGCGAAGTCCGCGTTGAGGTACTTCTGGAGCGGGGTGGTCGGGTAGGCGCAGTCGAAGGAGTCGGGGTCCTTGGCGCCCTCCGCAGCACACTTGTCCGTGTACTTCGGCAGCTTCACCTCTTCCATCGGCACCTGGTTGAACAGCCACTGCGGCTCGTACCAGTACGACAGGAAGGGCTTCTTCTGCTTGGCGAACTGCTTGAGCTGGGTGATCTGGGCTGACTCCGAACCGGCGAAGACGATCTCGTAGTTCAGCTTCAGGTTCTTCACCAGCGCCTTGTCATTGGTGACATAGGACGGGGAGCCGTCCAGCAGCTGGCCCTTCCCACCGCTCTCCGCGGTCTTGAAGGTCTTGGCGTACTTGTTGAGGTTCTTCCAGTTGAGGACGTCCGGATGCTTGTCGGCGAAGTACTTCGGCACCCACCAGCCGATGTGGCCGGTGACGCCGAGGCCGCCGCCCGACGCGATCGTCTTCTTGTCCTTGACGTAGCGCTGTTCCTGCTCCGGGTGACCCCAGTCCTCCAGGATCGCGTCCACCCGGCCCTGGCTGAGCGCGTCCCACGCCGGAATCTCGTCCACCTGGACGGTGTCGACGTGGTAGCCCAGCTCATGCTCCAGCAGGTACTGGGCGACGGCCACGTTGGCCTGTGCGCCGACCCAGGACTGGACGGAGAGCGTCACACTCTTCGCGCCGCCCACATTGGCGTACGGCGAGGACTGCTTGGACATGTCCGCCGCGCCGCAGCCGGTCGCGGTGAGCAGGGCCGTGACCCCGGTGGCGGCCATCAGCAGCTGCCGACGGCGCGGGTTATGGGCCGTAGCCATCTCAGGCCCCCTTCTTCTCGCGGCGCGCGGTCGGCTGGGTCACCCGGTCGAGCATCAGCCCCAGGCAGACGATCGCCGCGCCCGCCACCAGACCGGTCGCCAGGTCGCCCTGCGCCAGGCCGAACAGCACGTCGTAGCCGAGCGCACCCGAGCCGACCAGACCACCGATGACGACCACGGCCAGCACCAGCACCACACCCTGGTTGACGGCGAGCAGCAGCGCCGGACGGGCCAGCGGCAACTGGACCTGGCGCAACTGCTGCCCCTGCGTGGCGCCGAGCGAGCGCGCCGATTCCAGCGCGGACGGGTCGACGTTCCGGATCCCCTGGGTGGTGATGCGGATGACGGCGGGCAGCGCGTAGACGATGGCCGCGGCCGCCGCCGGGGCGCGGCCGACGCCGAACAGCGCGACCACGGGGATCAGGTAAACGAACTGCGGCATGGTCTGGCACACGTCCAGCACCGGACGCAGTATGCGCTCCAGCCGGGCGCTGCGCGCGGCCCAGATGCCGATCGCGAAACCGAGGACCAGCGTGACGACCACGGCCGCCAGCACCTGGGACAGGGTGTCCATGGACGACTTCCACACGCCGAGCACGCCGATCGCGGCCATGGCGGCGGTGGCGGTCAGCGCGGTGGCCCAGGTGCCGATCAGCCAGGCCAGCGCCGCGACGATCAGCAGGACCCCGTACCACGGGATGCCCTGGAGCCCCTCACGCAGCGGGTCGAGGACCCACTTGAGGTAGTCCGCGGCCCATTCGGCGGTGCCGCCGATGACCGGCACACCGGTGTAGAGGTGGTCGACCATCCATTCCTTGAACTGGTTGACGGGTCCCTCGATGGCGACGGTCCAGCCGCCCGGCCAGGTCTGGGAGCCGCTCAGCCGTCCGGCGACGGTGATGACCGCGGTGATCACCGCGACACCCGCCCACGCGGGCCAGCCGCGCAGCAGCCGGGAGCCGCCCTCGGCCGGGGGCGTGCCGAGCCGCTCGCCCGCCGCCCCGATGGTGCGGTCCATCACGACGGCGAGGAGCACGATCGGGAGCCCCGCGGCGAGCGCCTTGCCGACGTCGACGCTGGACAGCGCCTGGTAGACGCGGTCACCGAGACCGCCGCCGCCGATCACGGACGTGATCACGGCCATGGACAGCGCCATCATGATCGTCTGGTTGATGCCCAGCATCAGTTCCTTGCGGGCCAGCGGGAACCGGGCGGACAGCAGCCGCTGCCGCCAGGTCGCGCCGAGCGAGGCCACGGCCTCCAGCACCCCGGCGTCCGCGCCGCGCAGGCCGAGGGCGGTGAGCCGGGCCATGGGCGGAGCCGCGTAGATCACGGTGGCCAGCACCGCGCCGGGCACGCCGTTGCCGAAGATCATCACAACGGGCAGCAGATAGGCGAACGCGGGCAGCACCTGCATGGTGTCCAGCACCGGACGCAGCGCCCGGAACGCCCACTCGGAGAGCCCGCCGGCCAGCCCCAGCAGTCCGCCGATGACGACGGAGGCGGCAACGGCCACGGTCATCAGCGCGAGCGTCTGCATCGTCGGCACCCACATGCCCAGCACTCCGCAGACGGCGAGGGACACGAAGGTCGTCACCGCGACCCGCACCCCCGCGAGCCGCCAGGCGAGCAGGGTCAGACCGGCGGTGACACCGGCCCAGCCGAGGGTGAGCAGGGCGACGTAGACGACGCGGACGCCGGTGATGATGGCCTGGCTGATGTGGCCGAAGAAGTAGAGGAAGATCCAGTGGCTGTCGCGGTTGTCGAGGATCCAGTCGCTGGCCTTTTCCAGCGGACCGGACACATCGACGGTCAGCGCGCCGGGCCAACTGGCACCGGCCCACTTGGCGTGGGCGAGCGGTACGAGCACGGCGGCGATCACGGCGAGCACCGCGAGCTTGCGGACGGTCCGGCTGCTGACGACCGTGCGCAGCAGCGACGGGCGCGCTTCGTCCGCGGCGGTCTTGCCCGCGGGCGGCCCGGTGCCGGGGTCGGTACGGGGGCGGGTGGTCGTCGCGCTCACACGCGCCTCCCGGTGCCGCCGGGCGGGAAGGGGGTCAGGGGCGTACTCATGCGGCGGTCGCCTCCTTCCCGTCCAGGCCCGCGACGACGCTGAGCAGGCAGGCGTGGTCGACGACGCCCAGGCAGCGGCCGCCGTCGACGACGCGCGCGGGGCCGCCGGAACGGGCCACGGCCTCGATCGCGTCGGCGACGGTGGTGCCCGGGGTCAGCGCGGGCCCGTCGTCCTTCTCGTCGGACGTCGCGGGGCGCATCGCGCGGCGCACGGTCAGCACCTGCTCGCGCGGCACATCGCGAACGAAGTCCCGTACGTAGTCGTCGGCCGGGGAGCCGACGATCTCCTCCGGGGTGCCGAGCTGCACGATGCCGCCGTCGCGCATCAGCATGATGCGGTCGCCGAGCCGCAGCGCCTCGCTGAGGTCATGGGTGATGAACACCATCGTCCGGCGCTCTTCGTGGTGCAGCCGGATGACCTCCTCCTGCATGTCGCGGCGGATCAGCGGGTCGAGCGCGCTGAACGGCTCGTCGAACAGCAGCACCTCGGGGTCGACGGCGAGCGCCCGGGCCAGGCCCACACGCTGCTGCTGACCGCCGGAGAGCTGGCCGGGGCGACGGTTCTCCAGGCCGCTGAGGCCGACCTTCTCCACCATCTCGGCGGCCTTGGCGCGGCGCTCGGCCTTGCCGACGCCCTGGATCTCCAGGCCGTAGGCGATGTTGTCGAGGACGGAGCGGTGCGGCAGCAGCCCGAAGTGCTGGAAGACCATGGCGGCGCGGTGGCGGCGCAGATCGCGCAGCCGGGCCTTGTCCATGGCCATGACGTCCTCGCCGTCGATCTTCAGCGTCCCGGAGGTCGGCTCGATCAGACGGGTGAGGCAGCGCACCAGGGTGGACTTGCCGGAGCCGGACAGTCCCATCACCACGAACACTTCGCCTGGTTCGACGTCGAAGGAGACGTCCCGGACGGCGGCCGTGCAGCCGGTACGGGCGCGCAGATCCGCGGCGGACAGCTCGGCGTCGGGCGAGCCGGGAACGCGGTCGGCCTTCGGGCCGAACACCTTCCACATGCCGCGCACCGAGAACACCGGGGTGCGGTCGCCGGTCTCAGAGGTCTTGGGGCTGTCGGGCGTCTCGGAGGCCAGGGTCGTAGCCATCACGCCTCACCTCCCGGAGCAAGCTGAGCGGCTCGGTCTCGCGATCGGTACCTGACCTGATCACGCTCACCGACCAGAAGGTCCGCACACTTCTCACCGACCATCAGTACTCCGATCATGGGGTTGACAGCGGGCATCGTCGGGAAGACGGACGCGTCCGCGATCCGGATGCCGGACAGGCCACGGATCCGCAGATCGGGGCCGACCACGGCGAGGTCGTCGTCGGTGGCGCCCATCTTGCAGGTGCCCGCGGGGTGGTAGACGGTGTGGGCGACCTTGCGGGCGTACTCGCTGATCTCCTCGTCCGAAGTGATCTCCGGGCCCGGGCACACCTCGCGCTTGAGCCAGCCGGCCAGCGGTTCGGTCTTGGCGATCTCGCGGGCGAGCCGAATGCCGTCGACCAGGGTGCGGCCGTCGTAGTCCTCCTCGTCCGTGAAGTAGCGGAAGTCGAGGGCGGGCTTGACCTCGGGGTCCGCGCTCGTCAGGTAGAGGCGGCCGCGGCTGCGCGGCTTGGGGATGTTGGGGGTCATCGACACGCCGTGCTCGGGCTTCTCGTAGCCCAGTCGCTCGGGGTTGTCGGTGAACGGGATCTGGTAGAAGTGGAACATCAGATCCGGACCCTTGGACTCCGGGTCGCGGCGTACGAACAGGCCGGCGTCCGAGTCCATCGCGGAGTTGTCCGGGATCGGGCCGTCCGTCTCCCACACGATCACCGACTCGGGGTGGTCGAGCAGGTTCTCACCGACTCCCGGCAGATCGACCTTGACGGGTATGCCCAGCGCCTCCAGGTCGGCCTTGGGGCCGATGCCGGAGTGCATCAGCAGCCGCGGGGTGTCCACCGCGCCCGCGCAGACCAGCACCTCGGTCCGCGCCTCGACGAGGATCTCCTCGCCGTCCTTGGTGCGGACGTGGACGCCGGTGGCCCGGCCGCTGTCGTCCAGCTCCAGCTGGTACGCCCAGGTCTCCAGCATGATGTGGAGGTTCGGCCGGTCGAGGAAGGGGTGCAGATAGGCGACCGACGCCGAGGAGCGCTTGTTGTTCTCCGGGTGGTACGAGAGGTCGAAGAAGCCGACGCCCTCGTGGAACGGCTTCTTGTTGAAGCCCTCGATGCGCGGCACGTCGGCGGCGGCCTGGGCGGCCTCCACGAAGTCCCGGGCGATCGCGTTCCGGTCCTTCTCGTCCACCGGAACGATGTTGTTGCGCAGCTTCTGGAAGTACGGGTCCATGGCGGTGGCGTCCCAGCCCTCGGCACCCGCCTCGGCCCACTCGTCCCAGTCGCCCGGCAGCGGTTTGAAGGAGATCAGCGTGTTGTGCGAGGAGCATCCGCCCAGCACCCGGGCGCGGCTGTGCCGGATGTGCGAGTTGCCGCGCGGCTGCTCGACGGTGGGGTAGTCGTAATCCAGGTCGCCGCCGAGCAGACCCAACCAGCGGCGCAGGGTGAGGACATCGGGGCGGTCGATGTCGGAGGGGCCACCCTCGATCACGGCGACGCGGACGTCCGGGTCCTCCGTGAGCCGGGAGGCGATCACCGATCCGGCGGTACCGCCGCCGATGACGACGTAATCGTATGCGTCAGGTACGGGCATGGTGGGAGTTACTCCTCGCGGTCTTCCGGTCTTCCGGGACGGCCCGCACGGGTGCGGACCGTGGGCCGTCCCCGGAGGGAGATGGGGGTTGCGGACGAAGGGGGAGTCGCCGGACGCCGTCACCGGACACGACGGGGCCCGGGCCCGGCGGGAGGTCCGGGCCCGGCCGTGCCGCCCCGGGCGGGGGCCGGTGGCGGGGCGTCAGCCGCCGAACCAGCGCACCGGGCTGGGCCGCAGGTTCTCGTAGACATGCTTGGTCTCGCGGTACTCGTCCAGGCCCGCCGGGCCCAGCTCGCGCCCGACGCCGGACTTGCCGAAGCCGCCCCATTCGGCCTGCGGGAGGTAGGGGTGGAAGTCGTTGATCCACACGGTGCCGTGACGCAGCCGCGCGGCGACCCGGCGGGCGCGCGCGGTGTCGGACGACCAGACCGCGCCGGCCAGGCCGTATTCGGTGTCGTTGGCGAGCGTCACAGCCTCATCTTCGGTGCTGAAGGACTCCACCGAAAGGATCGGGCCAAACGTTTCTTCGCGGACGACCCGCATCTCACGGTGGCACTGGTCGAGCACGGTCGGCAGGTAGAAGTAACCGCTCGCGGGGCGGACGTCGGACGGCTCGGGCTGCTTGCCGCCGGTCCGCAGCACCGCGCCCTCCTCCAGGGCGGACGCCACGTACGCCTGGGTCTTGGCGAGCTGCTGGGCCGAGACGAGCGGACCGCACTCGACACCCTCTTCGGTGCCGCGGCCCAGCTTGATCTTCTCGGCACGGCGGACCAGCTCGGCGACGAACCGCTCGCGCACCGACTCCTCGATGATCAGCCGGGCACCGGCCGAGCAGACCTGGCCGCTGTGGATGAAGGCGGCGTTCAGCGCCTGGTCGACGGCGGTGTCGAAGCCCTCGTCGGTGGCGCAGGCGTCGGCGAAGACGACGTTCGGGTTCTTGCCGCCCAGTTCCAGGGCGACCTTCTTCACGCTGGGCGCGGCGGCCTGGGCCACCTTGGTGCCGCTGACCAGACCGCCGGTGAAGGACACCAGGTCCACATCCGGGTGCTCGGACAGCCGGGCGCCGACCGGGTCGCCCGCGCCGGTCACCAGGTTGGCCACACCGTTCGGCAGGCCCGCCTCGACCAGCAGCTGCACCATGTGGACGGTGGACAGCGGGGTCACTTCGCTGGGCTTGATGACGAAGGTGTTGCCCGCCACGAGCGCCGGGGCCACCTTCCAGCTGGCCTGGAGCAGCGGATAGTTCCAGGGCGTGATCATCGCGCACACGCCGACCGGCTCGTGCACCACGACGCTGTGCACATCGGGGCTACCCGCGTCGACCACGCGGCCGGGCGACTCGCCCGCGGCCAGGTCGGCGAAGTAGCGGAAGGCGTTGGTCACGTCGTCGACGTCGACCCGGCCCTCCTCCAGGGTCTTGCCGGTGTCGCGGCTCTCCAGGAGCGCGATCACCTCCCGGTCGCGCTGGAGCAGATCGGCGACCCGCCGCAGCAGGGCCGCCCGCTCGGCGACGGGGGTGTGCGGCCAGGGGCCGCTGTCGAAGGCGCGGCGCGCGGCGGCGATGGCCGCGTCGGTGTCCTCGGCGCCGCCCTCGGCCACGACCGCGAGCGTGGTGGCGTCCGCGGGGTCGAGAACCTCCCGCTGCGCGCCGGATGCGGCCGCCCGCCACACCCCGTCCACATGAATGGTCTCGACTGCCGACACGTCTACCTCAGCCTTCTGGTGTTGCGAGCGTTTCTGCTGGCCACGCCAGCAACAGGGACCCCTTACCGGTTGCGCGAAACGTATGCGCAAATTTTTCTTGAAAGTGGCACGGCTCACGCGAGGCGGAGGTAGAGGCGGTCCAGGGGGTGCCTTGTCGATCAGGCCGGATCAGCGAGCGGCGTCAGGGGGCCCCTCCCAGCGGTAGCTGGGGGAGCGACGAGCGCGGGGCCGCGAGGTGCCGCCCGCCGCGGCAGCGGCTGATGTCACAGCGGCGTCGCGAGCCCGGCATGATCGGCAAGGCACCCCCTACGAAGCGGTGCAGTAGGCGGTGGGGCAGAAGGTCTTCAGCACGGTGTCATGGAGCGACTGCTCCTCCGCCCGGTCGTCGGCGGGGCCGATGATCAGCACCGCGTACATGGTGCCGTTCTGCGCGGCGAAGCGGCGGTCGAGTATCCGGCGGGCGCCGGACTCCTTGCTCTGGTACGTGTACTCCAGCTGGGCGGGGGCCATCGCGGCCGCGCCCAGCTGGGCGAGGGTGATCTGCTCGTAGCCGCGGCTGCGGGCCGCCAGCCGCTCGGCCTCCTGCGCCGACTCGTACGGGGTGGACTCGGGGCCGTGCAGCTCGAAGACCTGGATCATGGTGGAGTCGTCGGGCGAGGTGTAGAAGACGCTCGGCCCCTCTACCGTCCGCCGCCATCCCTCGGGGACGGCGATGTCGAAGCCCTCCGGGTCGCGCTCGGTGCTGAAGCCCGCGGGCGGCGCGGAGCCCGTCAGGGACGGCACCGCCGAGGCGGACGCATCCGGCGACCCGGACGGATACGCCGAGGGCAGGCCGGACGGCGAGGCGCTCGGCAGCCCCGACGGCAGCTCGGTGGGCGCGCCGGTCTCGGGCGCGGGATAGACATCGCCCGGCGCGGTGGCGTCCGCGGACGCCGAGGGCGTGGGGGTCGCGCGGTCCCAGGGCAGCGGGGCCGCCTGGTTCCGAGTCGTTCCGTCACCGCCGAACGCCACCCAGCCGGAGAACGCGATCCCCGCGGTCAGGAACACCGTGACCGCGACCGCCTGCACCACCCGCCGCGTCTCCGCGCCCGGCTCCGAACCCCCGTCAGACATGCCTGCTCCCCCTACATCGCATTTTTCTACCCATAAGCCGAGTTAACCGAGTAAGCCGACATACGGTTTACCCAGTATGCGCGCTTCGGCCACGTCCGCTACCGCGCCGATGCCGGATAGTTCGCCACCGGAGATGTACGCGCGTCAGCCCGCCGGGCAGTATGCGGTGGGGCAGAACGCGCCCAACGCGACCCGCTGCCGCTCCACTTGACGCGGCCACTCATCGGACGGGCCCGCCACCAGCACCGCGTACTGCACGCCATCCGGCCCGGTGAAGGCACGGTCGACGACGCGGCGCTGCCCGTATTTCTCGCTGCGGTAGCCGTATTGCAGCTCCGCGTCGGCATCGTCGCCCGGGCCGAGCCGCTTCAGCCCGTACCGCTTGTAGCCCGGGTTCTTCTTGAGGCTGGTCTCGGCCTGCTTCAGCGCCTCGTACGGGGTGACCTGCGGACTGGTCAGGGCGAAGACCTGGAGCAGACGGCTCGCGTCGGACGACTCGTAGAAGACCCCCGTATCGCGCTTGACGCGCTGCCAGCCCACCGGGACGTCCAGCGTGAACCCTTCCGGGTCCGCGGTGCGCTGATACCCCTCCGGTGGCCCGCTGCCCGCGACGGCCGACCCCGACGGCGACGCGGACGGCGGCCCCGACGACGGCACGGCATCGGACGGCGAGGGCGAGCCGCTGTCCCAGCCGGACGCGGTCGCGCTCGGGCCGCTGCTCTCGTTCGCCGTGTCATCGCCGCCGTCCGCCAGCAGGTGCCAGGTGCCGACGCCGATGCCGCTGAGCAGCACGACGGCCAGCACCACGAGCAGCACCGGCCCCCGGTGCGGGCTGGGCGGCCGTCTGCCCGGGGCGGGCGGCTCGGCACCCTCCCCCACCCAGCGCTGCGCGGCCTCGTCCCAGCGGGGGCCGCGCTCGTCACTCGGCGTGCTCATCTCAGCCGCCCAGCAGCGCGCCGACCGCCTGGCCGACCGCGACGCCCGACGCCAGCATGCCGATCCCGGCCCCGGCGTCCTGCAACAGCACCCGGAGCCGGGCGAGGCGGCCCGCCCCGGCGCGGCCGGTGCGCCGGATCTCGTCCTGGGCACCGGCCAGTTCGTCCGACAGCGCACCGAGCTCGGGGGTGGCGACCAGCCGCTCCAGGTCGGCGGAGAGCTGCTGGACGGCGCGCAGCAGCTCCTCGTACGCGGGGTCGCAGGCGGCGCGCTCCTGCGGCCCGTTCACGATGTGGTTGTGGTCGCCGATGCCGACGACACCGCCGCGCACATTGCCGATGCGGATGTTCCCGAACCGCGGCCCGCCCTGGCCTCCGGCCGTGCCCGCGCCGCTGTCCTCGTCCCTCTCAGCCGTCCCCATGGCCGCCTCCCCCTCCGTTGCCCCTGGTGTTGCTCACCGTGTTGTTGTCGCCGACGGTGATGGCGCTGTCCTGCGCGGACTCGATGAAGATGCCGCCACCGCTCACGTTGATGATCTTCTGCTCGAACTCGCCGGTCTCCCATCCGGCTTCGTCCAGCGCCTGCCGCACCCCGTTGGCCACCCGGTCCTCGACGCTCTTCAGATAGCGGCTGACGTCCATCTCCTGGAAGAGCGAGGCGCCCTCGTCGCTGCCCAGCTCGCGCACGGACTTCCAGGGCCCGTCGGGGATGGCCGCGGCATAGGCGCCCGTGTACGTCCGCACCAAGAAGGCGATCATCCGGAAGCCGTGGATCAGCACGCGGCCCGCGGCCGTGGGCGTCCGGGCCACCGCCCACAGCACCTTGCCCGGCAGCCCGCCGCGGCGGTGGGAGTCGGTGAGCCGGTCGATCGCGCGGAAGTCCGGGCGGATCGGGCGCAGCACATGCGGCGCGAACTCCACCATCAGCATGCCGCCCTGGGTGTGCACCCGGACGAAAACGGTGGTGACGACCTCCTCCTGCCAGGCTCCGACCCGGATGCGCAGGAAGTGCCGCCGGACCTCGCCGCCCTCCTCGACCGCCTCCGCCCGCTCCCGCTCGAAGTGCGCCTCGCCGTGCGGCGCGAGGGAGCGGCTGCGCAGCCCGGTGGCCTTCACGAACACGCACTCGTCCAGCTCCAGACCGCGCAGCCGGTCGCGGACCTCGACCGGCTGCCGCGGCACCGTGGCGGTGCGGGCGCCGTTCCGGGCGGGGGTCCTGGCGGACGGGGTGCGCAGGTTTTCCACCAGCGGCCGGATCCGCTCCAGGATCTCCCGGTTGTCGAGCGGCACCGTCGTACGGCCCTCGCGCGGGCGCAGCTCGACCGCGAGCGTCCACGTGGCGTGCGCGGTGCCCGCCCCGAGGAAGGGGTGCTGATCGTGGTAGAGGATCACGGGCGCGTGCTGCTCGCGCCGGATCAGTTCCCGCACCCGCCGGAAGCGGGCGCTGCCGGAGCGCTCGGCGGGGTCCTCGGCCGGAGCGGCGAAGGTCCGCGGATCGAGGTCGGCGGACAGCACCCGGGCCACGTGCTCGCGGTGCAGGGCGACCGCCGCGGCCATCGCGGTGGGGATCAGCAGCGCCGCCCAGGCGGCCCCGGCGCCCGCCCCGGCCGTCAGTCCCGACAGCGAGGTGCTCTCCTCCAGGGCGCTGGGCTCCGGGTCGTCCGTCAGGACCAGCTCCAGCGCGGAGGACACGTAGGCGATGAGCAGCAGCACCCCGAACACCCGCAGCACCGCGGCCAGCCGCCGCCGGGCGGGCGCGATCCCGTCGGAGCCCGGATAGTCGGCGCGGAAGGGGCCCGAGGCACCGCCCCTGGCCCACGTCGCCAGCAGCAACAGCCCGCAGGACAGCAGGAAGATGACGAAGAAGCCCTTGGCCAGCAGGAGGTGCAGCGCCCAGAGGGCGATCAGCAGCAGGGTCCAGCCCGCCTCCAGACGGCGGGCGCGCAGCGCGTGGGCGAGCACCCGGGAGGCGTCGATGCCCAGCGACGGCGCCACGACGCGCTCCTCGTGGACCAATAACTCGTCCACGACGGTGTCCCGGAAGTCATCGTCCAGATACGCCCCCGCGCACAGCAGACGCGTGGCCTCACTGGCCGCGTGTCTGGACGCGTGATCACTACGACTGCCTGAGCCCATGCTCTCCCCCCGAGGCCGGCGTCAACCCCTCTTACGGTAGGAGACGGTGGGGCGCAAGGACAGGGAATAGCCGAAGGGTCACTCTCCGGAGTGAATAACGGAGGGTGACCCTTCAGAAGTCCGCAACGGGGTGGGGCTCAGAAGTCCGCGGCGGGGTGCGTCAGATGAGGCCCAGACCGCGCACGGCCTCGCGCTCCTCCTCCAGCTCCTTCACCGACGCGTCGATGCGAGTGCGGGAGAACTCGTTGACGTCCAGGCCCTGGACGATCTCGAACTGCCCGTCCTTGGCGGTGACCGGGAAGGACGAGATCAGGCCCTCCGGCACGCCGTACGAGCCGTCGGAGACCACACCGGCCGAGGTCCAGTCACCGGCGTCGGTGCCGTTGACCCACGTGTGGACGTGGTCGATGGCGGCGTTGGCGGCGGAGGCGGCCGAGGACGCGCCCCGGGCCTCGATGATCGCGGCGCCGCGCTTGGCGACGGTCGGGATGAAGGTGTCGGCCAGCCACTGCTCGTCGTTGACGACCTCGGCGGCGTTCTTGCCCGCGACCTCGGCGTGGAAGACGTCCGGGTACTGGGTGGCGGAGTGGTTGCCCCAGATCGTGAGCTTCTTGATCTCGCCGACCGGCACCCCGGTCTTCTGGGCGAGCTGCGACAGCGCGCGGTTGTGGTCCAGGCGCGTCATCGCGGTGAAGCGGTCGCCCGGTACGTCCGGGGCGGCGGCCTGGGCGATCAGCGCGTTGGTGTTGGCCGGGTTGCCCACGACCAGGACCTTGATGTCGTCCGCCGCGTGGTCGTTGATGGCCTTGCCCTGCGGCTTGAAGATGCCGCCGTTGGCCTCCAGCAGGTCGCCGCGCTCCATGCCCTTGGTGCGCGGGCGGGCGCCGACCAGCAGCGCGACGTTGGCGCCGTCGAAGGCGACGTTCGGGTCGTCGGAGATGTCCACGCCGCGCAGCAGCGGGAACGCGCAGTCGTCCAGCTCCATCGCGGTGCCCTCGGCCGCCTTCAGCCCCTGGGGAATCTCCAGAAGCCGCAGTTTCACCGGCACGTCGGCGCCGAGGAGCTGACCGGAGGCGATGCGGAAGAGCAGCGCGTAGCCGATCTGGCCTGCCGCGCCGGTGACGGTGACATTGACGGGAGTGCGGGTCATGGCGGTCTCCTGCGCTGTGTTTGTCCGAGATCTCTTGGTGTCGAGATACCTGCGTCAGGCTATCCGACGGCGGAGCGCGCGCATCCCCGGGCCTCTGTGTCGCTTCTCACCGGTCACGCCCCGGCGGCCGTCTGCCAGGAGGGGGAGTACAGACGGCCGCCCGGTGCCGCACCCGTGGGGGGTCGGCCTGCGTCTGCCCCGATTCCCCGGCGCCATTCCCTCCCGCCGGAAAATTCCCCCGGACGGGTCCGCGGCGGGCTCGGCGCACCGCTCTGTCACCCCTGAGGAGCCCCTTGGGCGGTGCCCTGCGGGGTGCCCTGGGCAGCGCCCTGCGGGGTGCCCTGGGCAGCGCCCTGCGGGGTGCCTTCCCGCGGCGTGCAGCCGCGCTGTCCGCCGGCGAGGGTCGCGCACGCGGTGGCCCGCGGGTTGGCGTCCGCCGTGACCATCCGGGTGTACGCGTCGCCGTCCGCGTCCACCTTGCCGCGCTCGGTACGGTCCTGCCCGCCGCCCTTGGCGGGGGCGCCGACCTCGACCAGATCGCCGGGGGCCGCCTGGGCGATGCGGGCCCACGCGGCGCCGCAGACCTTGCTGTAGCGGACCTCGATGTACGCCGTCCCGACCATCGCGTTCGCTGTCGTCCTGGCGTACTTGCCGCCGCAGCCCATGGCCTCGGGGTCCTTGCCCGCACAGCCGTTCCCGGAGCACTTCACCCCGGCCGGGAGCCGGGAGGCGGTGGTGGCGGGGGACGTGACCGGCTTCCGGTCCCGCTTCTCGTCGTCGCCCTGACCGACCAGGAGGACCGCTCCGGCCACGATCAGCAGCGTGCCGACGACGCCCCCGGCGAACAGCGCGATACGGCGCCGGGGCCGCTCCGCGGGGCGCGGCGGCCCCGGCTCGTCGACCCCGGGCGGTACGGGCGGTGTGGGCGACGCGGGCGGCGCGCTCGATACGGGTGGTGCGGGCGGCGCGTCGGGTACGGGCAACGTGGGCCACGCGCGCGAGGACGCCGCCGGAACGGGCTCCACCAGGGGCTGTTCGGGTTCGGGAACGTCAACACCCTGGACGCCCTGCACGGTCCGGGCGCCCTGGTCGGCCGGAGCACTCTGAGCGCCCTGACCAGGCTGAGCGTTCTGGCCGCTCCGAGCGTTCCGGTCGCCGGTGGACACGTCGGCGGCCGGGCGGGACTTCGCCGACTTGCGTCCGTTCTTCTTCTCCGCCCCCTTCTCCGCCGGCGGCGGCGCGAACTCCTCCAGCGCCGCCCGCGCCCGGTCGACCCGGATCGCCTCCATCGTGACGTCGTGCCGCATCTCGGCGCGGCTCCAGGCCCGCTCCGCCAGCTCCCACAGGATGCCGAGGTGACCCGCGTCCGCCCCCGTCGCCTCGGCCAGCGCCTCCACCGCGCCCTGCGGCGGCAGGAGTCTGCCGCCGAGGTAGCGCTCCCAGGAGGTCTTGCTGTAGCCCGTGCGGTCGGCGATGGCCACGACGCTCAGACCGCTGCGGTCGACGAGTCCGCGTAACTGCCCGGTGAACTCCCGCACCTGCGGGTCGAGTTCCTCCGGCAAGTCCCTCCAACGAGGCATGTGCCTCCCCCTGTCCCCCCGTACGTACCTGGTGGTTCCCCTTGGTCTGGTCCCCGTGCCGGCTTCCCGGGGCGTCGATCTGACTACCCAAAGAGATGCCTTGCCCCAGGATGTCAGTTCTCCCCGCAGGGGCGCATCGGAGCATTTCGGGCCCGGGGGCGTACTCCCCCGGCGCCGGCTCATCGTTGCGCAGCCGATACCTCGTTGCGGAACGGTCACTTCCGAGCCACAGGGGTTCGACGTCCATTGATCCCGCACAGCTGACACACAACCCTGTTCACCAGGCGGTCCGTCCTTCTTCGGGGGAGAGGGCGGACCGCCGACCGGACCGCGGGGGATGCGAACAAGCCAACGGCGGCCCGTCCTCCCGCGGGGGGTGAGGACGGGCCGCCGTTCGGCTGACGGGCCGCGCGGAGGGCGCGGACTAGCGGACCGTGAAGTGCACCACGTCCTGAAGGAACGGAAGCTTGATCCAGGGGTTCGGCTGGACCATCAGCGACAGCAGCAGGATCACCGCGCCGAGCCCGCCGTACGTCAGCAGGTCGGTGAAGCGCGACCGTACGGCCAGCATCCCCACCTCCGGCAGCGCCCACCGCAGCGCCGCGCCCGCCAGCAGGGACAGCCCGATCAGCGCCGTGCCCAACCGGTATCCGTCCAGCGCGACGATCAGCAGCCCCAGCGCGACGCCGCCCACCACCGCCAGGAACGGCCACTGCCGGGCGGCCGACGGGGCGCTGCCGGGCGCGGCCCGGCCGCCGCCCTGCGGGCGCGCGGTGTCCCGGGTGATCAACGGGAAGCGGCGGGACTTGCGGAGCAGCAGCCCGGGCAGTTCCGCGACGATCGGCTTGCCTCCCGGGGCCGCAGCACCCGCCGGGGCCTGAGCGCCCGCCGGGCCCGTGGCCGCCGAGTCTGCGGAGTCTTCGGCCGCCGCCCGAGCGGTCCGAGCCGCCTGGCCCGTCTGCCCCGCCTGACCGCTCGCGGGGTCTTCGCTCGCCTCAGCCGTCATGACCGGCACCGCCGTCGGCGGCCGCCTTCGCGTCCCGCTCGGCCGCCTCCACGACGTTGACCAGCAGCTGAGCGCGCGTCATGGGGCCGACGCCGCCCGGGTTCGGCGAGATCCAGGCCGCGACCTCGGCGACATCGGGGTGCACATCGCCGGCGATCTTGCCGTGCTCGTCCCGGCTGACGCCCACGTCGAGCACCGCGGCGCCCGGCTTGACGTCCTCGGCCCTGACCAGGTGCCGCACCCCGGCGGCCGCCACGATGATGTCGGCCTGGCGCAGCTGCGCGGCCAGGTCACGGGTGCCGGTGTGGCACAGGGTGACCGTCGCGTTCTCGGAGCGGCGGGTGAGCAGCAGCCCGATCGACCGGCCGACGGTGATGCCGCGACCGACGACCACCACGTGCGCCCCGTTGATCTCCACGCCGTGGTGGCGCAGCAGCTGGATGATGCCCTGCGGCGTGCACGGCAGCGGCGCGGTCTCGTTCAGCACCAGCTTGCCGAGGCTCATCGGGTGCAGCCCGTCGGCGTCCTTGGCCGGGTCGATCAGCTCCAGCACCCGGTTGGTGTCGATGCCCTTGGGCAGCGGCAGCTGGACGATGTAGCCCGTGCAGGCCGGGTCCTCGTTCAGCTCGCGGACCGCCGCCTCGATCTCCTCCTGGGTGGCGGTGTCGGGCAGGTCGCGGCGGATGGACGCGATGCCGACCTGGGCGCAGTCGCGGTGCTTGCCCGCGACGTACCACTTGCTGCCCGGGTCGTCGCCGACGAGCAGGGTTCCGAGGCCGGGATGGACGCCCTTGGCCTTCAGCGCCTCCACGCGGCTGACGAGATCGGACTTGATCGCGGCGGCGGTTGCCTTGCCATCGAGAATCTGGGCGGTCATGGCTTCATCCTCCCGGATGCGGGGACATCGATTCCACTCAGGTCCCGTGCGAGGGGTTGGAGTGGGGGTGGGCGGCGGAGGCCGCACCCCTGATCTCGGGGTGCGGCCTCCGGGTCGTCACGTCGCGGGACCGCTCAGTGGAAGAAGTGCCGCGTACCGGTGAAGTACATGGTGACGCCCGCCTTGCGGGCCGCCTCGACCACCTGCTCGTCACGGACCGAGCCGCCCGGCTGCACCACGGCCTTGACGCCCGCCTCGGCCAGCACCTCGAAGCCGTCCGGGAACGGGAAGAAGGCGTCGGACGCGGCGTACGCACCGGCCGCCCGCTCCTCGCCCGCCCGGGCCACGGCCAGCTTCGCCGAGTCGACGCGGTTGACCTGGCCCATGCCGACGCCGACCGTGGCGCTGTCCTTGGCGAGCAGGATCGCGTTGGACTTGACCGCCCGGCAGGCGCGCCAGGCGAAGGCCAGCTCGGCGAGGCCGTCGGCGTCCAGTGCCTCGCCGCTCGCCAGGGTCCAGTGGGCCGGGTCGTCGCCCTCGGCCTGGAACCGGTCCTTGGCCTGCATCAGCGTGCCGCCCTCGATGGGGCGCCGCTCGGTGGCCACGGCGGGGGCGTCGGCGCAGCGCAGCACGCGGATGTTCTTCTTGCGGGCCAGCACCTCGACCGCGCCGTCCTCGTACGCGGGGGCGACGATGACCTCGGTGAAGATCTCGGCGACCTGCTCCGCCATGGCGACCGACACCGGGCGGTTGACGGCGATCACACCGCCGAAGGCCGACAGCGAGTCGCAGGCGTGCGCCTTGCGGTGCGCCTCGGCCACATCCGCGCCGGTGGCGATCCCGCAGGGGTTGGCGTGCTTGATGATCGCGACGCACGGGTCGGCGTGGTCGTACGCGGCGCGGCGGGCGGCCTCGGTGTCGACGTAGTTGTTGTACGACATCTCCTTGCCGTGCAGCTGCTCCGCGTGCGCGAGGCCCGTACCGCTGCCGTCGCTGTAGAGCGCGGCGGGCTGGTGCGGGTTCTCGCCGTAGCGCAGGACCTGCTGCCGGGTGAAGGTCGCGCCGGTGAAGTCCGGCCAGTCGCCCTCGTCGGCCGCGTAGTTGTCGGCGAACCAGTTGGCCACCGCCACGTCGTACGCAGCGGTGTGCTGGAACGCCTCGGCCGCCAGGCGCTTGCGCCGCTCCAGGTCGAAGCCGCCGTCGGCGGCGGCCTTGAGCACGTCGCCGTACGCGGCCGGGTTGACGACGACCGCCACGGACGGATGGTTCTTGGCGGCGGCGCGGACCATCGACGGACCGCCGATGTCGATCTGCTCGACGCACTCGTCGGGCGAGGCGCCCGAGGCGACCGTCTCGCGGAACGGGTAGAGGTTGACGACGACCAGCTCGAACGGCTCGACGCCCAGCTCGGCGAGCTGGTCGCGGTGCGCGTCGAGGCGCTGGTCGGCGAGGATGCCCGCGTGGACGCGCGGGTGCAGGGTCTTGACGCGGCCGTCCAGACACTCGGGGAAGCCGGTCAGCTCCTCGACCTTGGTCACCGGAACGCCCGCCGCAGCGATCTTCGCGGCCGTCGAGCCGGTGGAGACGAGCTGGACACCCGCCGCGTGCAGCCCTTGGGCCAGCTCCTCCAGCCCCGTCTTGTCGTACACGCTGACCAGCGCGCGGCGGATGGGCCGCTTGGTACCTTCGGCGGTCACGGGATCCTTACCTTTCGTCCCTCAATGCGATAGCCGTGACGCGCCAGACGCCCCACGACCTCGACGAGCAGCGAGCGCTCGACTTCCTTGATCCGCTCGTGCAGAGCGGACTCGTCGTCCTCGTCCCGGACCTCGACCACGCCCTGGGCGATGATCGGGCCGGTGTCGACCCCGTCGTCGACGAAGTGGACGGTGCACCCGGTCGCCTTCACGCCGTACGCGAGCGCGTCGCGCACCCCGTGGGCGCCGGGAAAGCTGGGCAGCAGGGCCGGGTGGGTGTTGACACACCGGCCGCCGAAGCGGGCCAGGAACTCCTTGCCCAGGATCTTCATGAACCCCGCCGAGACCACCAGGTCCGGCTCGTACGCGGCCGTACGGTCCGCCAGCGCCGCGTCCCACTCGGCGCGGCTCGCGTAGTCCTTCACGCGGCACACGAAGGTGGGGATGCCGGCGCGCTCGGCGCGCTCCAGTCCGGCGATGTCGCCGCGGTCGGCGCCGACGGCCACGACCTCGGCGCCGTACGCCGCGGCGCCGTCGTCGGCGATGGCGTCGAGGAGCGCCTGGAGGTTCGTACCGGAGCCGGAGACGAGGACGACGAGGCGGGCAGGGGACCCGGGACGGGCGGGGAAGGGCGGGGAGGCCACGGCGGGGATCTTTCTCGCGGGCGGTGCTGCCGTTTGTGTGGTCGTACAAGGTCATGGCCTGTTGAATTCGGGGAACTCTACGAAGCCGCCGACCGTCAGCAACGATACCGGCACACGAAGCGGCCCCCGGGGGACGGGGGCGGGCACGGGAGGTAGCGTCTGGACTGGGAATCCAACTGATGCCGTGGGAACGACCGTCGCGCCCGCCCCGCCGAACCGTGCGGCAGGAGCCGTACCCGGACCGGGTGTGCAGGACGACGACACAAGGGGAAGACACATTCCAGATGCCGGACCGACGCCGCCGCGCGGCTCATCGCCTCACTCCGACCCCCACCCGCACCGGGGGGCGGCGATGAGGCGCGCCCGCACGTCGCGTACGACGCCGCTGCTGCGCGAGCAGCAGTCACCGTCGTCCTCCTCGTCCCCCTCGCCCTCCTCCCCTCCGTCCGCCTCGTCCGGGGATCACCACGGCGAGGACCGGCACGAGGACAATCCGTTCGCCCCGCCGCCCGAGGGCAGGCCCGACCAGCCGTGGCAGCCCCGGCACCGGCCCGAGGACGGCGGCGGCAGCGGGGACGGCGGCTCACACGACGGCTCGCACGACGGCGGTAACGGCGGCGGGCAGGGTGCCGGACAGGGCGGCCAGGACGCGCAGGGCGACGGCCGGGACGATCAGCCGCAGCAGCCCCCGGCCTGGGGCAGCCAGTGGAGCAGCCGCCAGCCCGGCCGCCAGAGCGGCGGCTTCGGCACCGGCCCCGGCGGCACCCGCCCGTCCGGGCCCGGCGGCCAGGGCGGCGGCCCGGGCGGCCCGCGCGGCTGGGACCCCACCGACCCGGCCCAGCGGCGCGCGCGGTACGCCCTGCTGGCGGGCATGTGGGCGTTCTTCTTCGCCCTGTTCAGCCTGGCGCAGATCGCGCTGCTGCTCGGCGCGCTCGCCCTGTACTGGGGCATCAGCGCGCTGCGGGCCAAGCCGCGCCGTACCGCCACGGCCACGTCCGCCGCGGTGAGCGGCACCGGGAACGCACCGCTCAACGCCCCGCCCCCGCCGCCCGGCGCCACTCCGGCCCGGCTGCCCGCGCCCGGCTCCGGCTCGTCGAAGCCGCAGTCGACGGCGGCGATCAGCGGTCTGGTGACGGGCGGGCTCGCGCTCGCCATCGTGGCGGCGACGTTCAGCTTCCAGATCGTCTACAAGGACTACTACAGCTGCGTGGACGACGCCCTCACCCAGACCTCCCGGCACGCCTGCGAGAACCAGCTCCCCAAGGAGCTGCGGCCCCTCCTCAGCCCCGGCGAATAGCCCCCACGCGCGCCGCAGCCGCCCCACACGGGGGGCGGCTGCGGGGTCGTTCACGCGGTCTACCGGGTCTCCTCCGGGGCGTCGGGCTTGCGGTGCGGGGGCGGGGCCAGCGGGTCCACCACACCCATCGGGCCGGTCGCGCCCACCATGCCGCCCATGAAGTCGGCCATGGTGCCCGCGCCCATGCCGGTGCCGACCCCGGACCCGAGGTCCGGGCTCGTCGCCGGGTCCAGGGCGCGCTCCGGCGCGCGCTTCCGCTTGCCGCCGTGCCGCTTGCCGCGCTTCCGCGGGCTCGGCTTCAGCCACTGCCACCAGGGCTCGGCCATCGCCTTCCGCAGGTCGATCGGCTCCTCCACCGGTTCCGGCCTCGGCTCCAGCGCCACCCGGGCCAGCGCCTCCTCGTGGGCCGCCCGCTCCTTCGCCCGCGCCTCCGCCCGCGCCCGGGCCTTCGCCGCGCGGGCCGCCTTCCACTCCGCCCAGGTCGCCCGGCTGGGGACGTACAGCCGCACCCAGCGCACCACCAGCGCGCCGGGCACCGCGATCGGCCCGGTCCAGGCGAGCGTGGCCACGCCGGTGCGCCAGCCGTCGGGGCCGAGGTCGGCGAGGATCCCCACGCCCAGCGGCCCGCCCGACACGGCGGCCAGCAGCGCCATCGCGACCGAGCAGCCGATCGCTGCGAGCGCCGCCAGCACCGCGGTCTCGCCCCAGCCCCAGGCCGGGCGGGGCACGCCCGTGCCGGGCCGCCGGGCCGCCGCGACCGCCGTCAGCCAGGCCACCGACGCGCCCGCCAGGGACCCGGCCAGCCAGTTCAGCGGCCAGTGCGGGCCCTCCGCGGGCAGCGCCGCGACCAGGGGGAAGTGCGGCAGCTGGGGGTACGACGTGACGCCGAGCGGGGCGACCAGGCTGCCGCCCCCGGCCGCGAAACCGGCGCCGATGCCGTACGCCGCGCCCCACACGATGGCGTTCGGCAGCAGCGCCAGGCTCACCAGCAGCACCGCGAAGCGGCCCTGCCATACGTTGCTGAGCTGGAGGAACGCCAGCTGTACGGATCCGGTGTGGCTGAGCATCGAGACCCCGGTGAGCAGGGCGCCGCTGCCGAGCAGCACCAGGAGCCCACCGGCTCCGGCGCGGCACGCGGCGAGCAGCCGGCGCCGTCGGCACCAGCTGCCGCGCAGCCATGACGCGCAGGTGACGACGCCCGCCGCCACCCGCGCGGCGCCGGGGATCCGGCCCAGCGCGGCCTTCGCCCGCGCGGGCAGCCGCACCGGGAACCGGCCGTCGGCCACCCACACACCGAGGGCCGCGACGGCCACGGCGACGAGCGGCAGATGGATCACGGCGCTGAGCGGGTCGACGTGCAGCGGCCCGGCCGTGGCGTACAGCACGGCCGCCATGCCGACGAGCAGATAGCCGCCGCTCACCCAGCCGAAGGCGATGCGGGGGTCGACGACGGAGTCCTCGGGCACCCACTGCCCCTCGGCCTCCTCCGCCTGGCCCTGGTAGACCGCGTGCTGGGCGGCGCGGTAGAGCAGCCAGCAGGGCACCGCGCTGATGAGCAGCGGGGTCAGCCCGACGGGCGCCGGATGCCCGGTCAGCGTCTCGGTCCGTACGAGATCGGCGCCGTGCCCGAGGAGCCACAGGTCGGCGGCGACGTGCAGCGCCCCGTCAGGGCTGCTGTCGGGGGACGAGGAGGTGATCCACAGCAGCAGGACGACGACGGCGAGCGTGCCCAGCCCGAGCCCCGCGGCCACCACGCCGCCGAGGAACGCTTCCCTGGCGACGGAGGAGCGCTGGAGCGCGGCACTGCCGCGTGAGGACACCGATGGACTGCGATCGGTTGTTTGGGTCACGGGCCCATGCTGCCAATAACAGTCGTTTCATCCGTACATCAAGCGATTGGTCGCGTGTCGCACGTAATGGGCTTATGTACCTTTTGTGGAGCGGTGCCGTGCGGCCGCGGAAACGGCTCCGGGAACGCAAAAGGCGCGGGCCCGTACCACCCATCCGGGGGTACGGGCCCGCGTCCGCCTGTGACGGCGAGGCGCTGGGGCGTCAGCCGGCGAGCGCGGCGCGCGCCAGGCCCGCGGTCTCGGTCGGGGTCTTGCCGACCTTCACGCCCGCGGCCTCCAGGGCCTCCTTCTTCGCCTGGGCGGTGCCGGAGGAACCCGACACGATCGCACCGGCGTGGCCCATGGTCTTGCCCTCGGGCGCGGTGAAGCCCGCCACGTAGCCGACGACCGGCTTGGTGACGTTGGCCTTGATGAAGTCCGCGGCCCGCTCCTCGGCGTCGCCGCCGATCTCGCCGATCATCACGATCAGGTCGGTGTCGGGGTCGGCCTCGAAGGCGGCCAGCGCGTCGATGTGGGTGGTGCCGATGACCGGGTCACCGCCGATGCCGACGCAGGACGAGAAGCCGATGTCACGCAGCTCGTACATCATCTGGTAGGTCAGGGTGCCGGACTTCGACACCAGACCGATCCGGCCGGGCTTGGTGATGTCGGCCGGGATGATGCCCGCGTTCGACTGACCCGGCGTGATCAGACCCGGGCAGTTCGGGCCGATGATGCGGGTCTTGTTGCCCTTCTGACCGGCGTAGGCCCAGAAGTTGGCCGAGTCGTGAACGGCGATGCCCTCGGTGATCACCACGGCGAGCGGGATCTCGGCGTCGATCGCCTCGATGACCGCGTCCTTGGTGAACTTCTCCGGGACGAAGATGACCGTGACGTCGGCGCCGGTGGCCTCGATGGCCTCCTTGACGGAGCCGAAGACCGGAACCTCGTTGCCGTCGAAGTCAACGGTGGTGCCGGCCTTGCGCGGGTTCACGCCACCGACGATGTTGGTGCCCGAGGCGAGCATCCGACGGGTGTGCTTCTGACCCTCGGACCCGGTCATCCCCTGGACGATGACCTTGCTTTCCTTGGTGAGGAAGATAGCCATGGTTTCTGGTGACCTCGTCCCTTACTTCGCAGCCAGCTCGGCGGCACGCTCGGCCGCGCCGTCCATGGTGTCCACCTGCGATACGAGCGGGTGGTTGGCGTCGGTGAGGATCTTGCGACCCAGCTCCGCGTTGTTGCCGTCGAGACGCACGACGAGCGGCTTGCTGACGTCCTCGCCCTTGGACTTCAGCAGCTCCAGGGCCTGCACGATGCCGTTGGCGACGGCGTCGCAGGCGGTGATCCCGCCGAAGACGTTGACGAAGACGGACTTGACGTCCGGGTCGCCGAGGATGATCTCGAGACCGTTGGCCATCACCTCGGCGGAGGCGCCGCCACCGATGTCGAGGAAGTTGGCGGGCTTCACGTTGCCGTGGTTCTCACCGGCGTACGCGACGACGTCGAGGGTCGACATGACCAGACCCGCGCCGTTGCCGATGATGCCGACCTCGCCGTCGAGCTTGACGTAGTTGAGGCCCTTGGCCTTGGCGGCCGCCTCGAGGGGGTTGGCCGCGGCCTTGTCCTCGAGCGCCGCGTGCTCCGGCTGGCGGAACTCGGCGTTGGCGTCCAGCGTCACCTTGCCGTCGAGCGCGATGATCTTGCCGTCGCCGGTCTTGACCAGCGGGTTGACCTCGACGAGCAGGGCGTCTTCCTTGATGAAGACGGTCCACAGCTGCTGGAGGACGTCCGCCACCTGGTCGGCGATCTCGGCCGGGAACTTCGCCGCGGCGACGATCTCGGCGGCCTTCTCGGGGGTCACACCCTCGATGGCGTCCACCGGGATCTTGGCGAGCGCGTCGGGGTTCTGCTCCGCGACGACCTCGATCTCCACGCCACCCTCGACGGAGGCCATGGCGAGGAAGGTGCGGTTGGTGCGGTCCAGCAGGAAGGAGACGTAGTACTCCTCCTTGATGTCCGCGGTCTGGGCCAGCATCACCTTGTGGACCGTGTGGCCCTTGATGTCCATGCCCAGGATCTGGTTGGCCTTCTCCACGGCGTCGGCCGGGTCGGAGGCCAGCTTCACGCCGCCCGCCTTGCCGCGGCCACCGACCTTGACCTGCGCCTTGACGACCGCACGGCCGCCCAGTCGCTCGGCCACCTCGCGCGCCGCCTCAGGCGTGTTGATGACTTCACCGGCCAGCACCGGTACACCGTGCTTGGCGAAGAGGTCCCTCGCCTGGTACTCGAACAGGTCCACGCGCGTCCGTCCCTTTTCCATGGATATCGCGGTCGTTATCTGCGCGGGCGTGCCGCGCGATGGCCAGCGTGAGGACGCGATCTATAACGAGGGCGGCACACGTGCGCCGGGTACGCGGCATGTCCGTCTCGCAGGCTATAACCACGAGACGTGCCGCCCTAAATCGCAGATCACACTGGAGCGGTGATTACGGTCACAGATCGCGACCGTACGCACCTATCTCGCAACCGAAAGCGGGCAGTCCCCTCCCCAACGAGGACTGCCCGCTCTCGGCTAGTGCGCGGTGTTGCTGCTGCGTACGGCGGCGTCGGCGCGGCCGCCGTACGCGGCGGTCATACGGCCTCGGCCATCAGACGGCCGGGAGGGTGGCCGGAACCGTCGGCAGGTCGGTGGGCAGCTGGGCCGGNACCTGCGGCAGGTCCGCCGGAACCGTCGGCAGCTGGGCGGGGACCTGCGGCAGGTCGGCCGGGACGTTCGGCAGGTCGGTGGGCAGCTGGGCCGGNACCTGCGGCAGGTCGGTCGGCAGCTGGGCGGGGACCTGCGGNAGGTCGGCCGGGACGTTCGGCAGGTCGGTNGGCAGCTGGGCCGGNACCTGCGGCAGGTCCGCCGGAACCGTCGGCAGCTGGGCCGGGACCGCGGGCAGGGCCGGGAGCGCCGGGATGTTGGCGGCGTCGGTCAGGTCGACCGGGGCCACCGGGAGCAGGCTCTGCACACGGCCCACGGTGTTCACCGCGGTGCCCTCCACGTTCGTGGCCACGGAGCCGGTCAGGTCCAGCGCGAACGGAACGGTGTTGGTGGCCAGGTCGGCGGCGAACGGAACCGTGTTGTTGACGGTGTTCTGGGCGACCGGCACGGCGTTGGCCACGGTGCCCTGCACGAACGGCACGGCGTTGACGACGGTGTCCTGCGCGAACGGAAGCACGTTGCTGGCGGTGCCCAGGGTGTAGCCCTGCGCGCTGCCCGCCACGTAGGCGACGTACGGAACGGTCTTGTTCGCGGCGTCACCGGCCAGCACACCGGCGTCGTTCACGGTGCCCTGCGCGACCGGGACGACCTTGACCACGATGCGGTGCGCGACGGGCGGCAGCACGTCGTCGGCGATGCGGTTCACGACCGGCTTGGCGATGCCCACGGTGCCCTTGGCCTTGCCCGTCAGCTCCTCCGGACGGACGCCCGCGCCGGAGAGCGAGGCGAGCAGGTTGTCGGCGGCGCCGGGGGCGGCGGGCAGCTTCGGGGTGGCCGGGAGCTGGGCGGGCAGCTCGGCCGGGGCGCCCTTGACGGACGGCACCGGGGCGGCGTTCGGCAGCGAGGAGCCGTTGACGGGCAGCGAGCCCAGGCCCGGCAGGTGCGGAACGACGCCGGGGACCTCGCCGGTGGGCAGGTCGACGTCGGCGGCCTTCTGGACGGACTTCACGGCGTGGTGCGCCTTCTTGACGACCTTGCCCGGCTTGGCGGCGTCACCGTTCACACCGTCGAGCGCACCACCGGTCACGTCGCGGGTGGTCTTGGAAACGTCCGGCAGCTGGCCCTTGGCGGCGCCGTCGACGGTGTCCTCGGCGGTGCCGGTCACGCCGTCCACGGTCTTCTTCGCCGTGTCGTTCAGCTTGGACGTGTCGGCCGCGTCACCGGTCGCACCGTCAACCGTGTCGGTCACCTTGCCGGTGGTGTCCGTGACCTTGTCGGTCGTGTCGGTGACCTTGTCGGTGACGCCGTCCACCGTGCTGGAGACGCTGTCGGTGGAGGGGATGCTCGGGGCCTCGGTGGCACTGGCGGCGGCGGAGCCGAGGGCCCAGATCCCGGTGGCGGTGGCGGCGACGAGGATGGAACGGCGAATGTTGTTGCGCATGGTGGAGGAAGTCCTTCGAATTCAAGGGGGTTAGTGGAACGGGCAGACCTGACCCGCCCCCGCGCGGCAGGTCTTACAGACGGGGGAGGTCTGCCCTAGCCGGGGAATTCGAGGACTTCGTTGTACCGCTCGCGCGTCGGCGCGGAGCTGTCCGCACGGACCGCGCCGGGCGCGAGCCCGAAGTGCGCGGCGCCGGACGGCGGCAGAGCGGCGTGGGTGTTCCCGCCACGGGGAGCGCCGCTGTCGCCGGTGCACTGGGTGACGGTCCCGAGGGGGGACCGCGGGAGGGGCAGCGGCGCCGGGGAGCCATCGCCCTGGTCCGTGCCGTCGGCAACCCGGACGACGGTGCCATGACCGTGATCGGGGGAGTCGGCGGTACGGGGTGCGGCGGCGTCCGAGTCCGCCGCGTCCGGCCCCAGCGGGGCCGCGGCGGGCCGCGCCGAGTGCGGCAGGGCGTGGTTCGCGTCGGCGTCGTCCGCCGCCGGGCCGTGGCCCGAGGCGGCGTCGTGCGCACCGGGGACGTCGCCCAGGGCGCCGACACCGGCGTCGCCGACCTCGGACAGCCGCACCGGGAGGTGGGCGCCCGTGGCGTCCCTGACCAGGTCATCGACCGGATCGGTGACCTCTCGGGCCTGCCGCTCGACCGGCTCGCGCACCGGCTCCACGGTCTTGCGGACCGTGTCGGTGGCGGTGTGTGCCGTCTGGCGCGCCACGGTGTCGGCGGTCTCGACCGCCTTGGCCGGGGCCTTCTTGACTGCCGCCTTGGCCGGTGCCGCCTTGGCCGGTGCCGACCTGGCCGGTGTTGCCTTGGCCGGTGCCGCCTTGGCCGGAATGGCCTTCGCGGCCGACTTCGCGGCGGCTCGCGTGGAGTCGACCAGGTCCGATGCCTGGGCCTGGTGGCCCGTCACCGATCCGCTCGTCAGCTCGCCCCGCTCGGCCGCCTGGGCACTGCCGCCGAAGAGGAACGCGAGTGCCAGGAAGCCCCCGAGGAACAGCGCCGCCAGCAGCGCGCGCCGCGCGGCCACGGTGCGCGGCAAGCGCACAGTGGCAGGCACAGCGAACGCGACAGACAAAAGGGGCCTTCCCTGGTACGGACAGCAGGTGAAGCGCCAAACCGGACGGGTACATTCACGTCCTGGCGACGAGAGTGATCCTTGCACGACCCACAGGGGGCCGCGCAAGCCCCTGGCCAGGGATGCTCACTGATGCATCGCCATGTCCGGTATCGGCAGTTGGCGCCGCTCGATGGCCGCCGCCATCACCTCCGGGAAGAGATCGGGAGTGCAGGCGAAGGCAGGTGCGCCGAGCGCGGCGAGCGCCGCCGCGTGCTCCCGGTCGTAGCTCGGCGCCCCCTCGTCCGACAGCGCCAGCAGCGCCACGAACTGCACCCCGGACGCCTTCATCGCGGCGACCCGCCCCAGCATCTCGTCGCGTATGCCGCCCTCGTAGAGGTCGCTGATCAGCACGACGACGGTGTCCGCGGGCCGGGTGATCTGCGACTGGCAGTACGCCAGCGCGCGGTTGATGTCGGTGCCGCCGCCGAGCCGGGTGCCGAACAGGACGTCCACCGGATCGTCCAGCTCGTCGGTCAGGTCCACCACGGCGGTGTCGAAGACCACGAGCCGGGTGGCGATCGCCCGCATCGAGGCGAGGACGGCGCCGAAGACGGAGGCGTACACCACGGACGCGGCCATCGACCCCGACTGGTCGATGCACAGGATGACGTCCTTCTTCACCCCGCGCGCCGCCCGCCCGTAACCGACCAGCCGCTCGGGGACCACCGTGCGGTGCTCGAGGACGTAGTTCTTGAGGTTGGCACGGATGGTGCGGTTCCAGTCGATGTCCCGGTGGCGGGGGCGGCTGACCCGGGCGGAGCGGTCGAGCGCGCCGGTGAGGGTCGCGCGGGTGCGGGTCGCGAGCCGCTTCTCCAGCTCCTCGACGACCTTGCGGACGACGGCACGCGCCGTGGTCCTGGTCGTCTCCGGCATCGCCTTGTTGAGCGAGAGCAGGGTGCCCACCAGATGCACGTCCGCCTCCACGGCCTCCAGCATCTCGGGCTCCAGCAACAGCGCCGACAGGCCGAGCCGGTCGATGGCATCGCGCTGCATGACCTGGACGACGGAGGTGGGGAAGTACGTACGGATGTCACCGAGCCAGCGCGCCACTTGAGGCACGGAGCCGCCGAGCCCTGCCGACCGCGAGGCACCGCCGCCCGCCGGGCCGCCGCCGCTTCCGGCGGCGACGCCCGCGCCCCCGGGGCCGTCCCCGCCCCCGGATCCGTAGAGCGCTTCGAGAGTCTGGTCCATGGCGGCGTCGGTGCCGCTGAGGGAGTGGCCGGTGCCGTCGCCGCCCTCGCCGCCGAGCACCAGCCGCCAGCGCCGCAGCCGTTCGTCACCCGCGTCCGCACCGGTTTCCGTGCTGGTGTCCGTCATCGGGCCGCCTCCGCGGTGTCGTCGTGGTCAGGGGCAGGGTCCAGGCCGAGCAGCAGCCGCACGGTCGGTACGACGGCGGCCGCACGGTCCGCGTCGAGCCCGGGGCCGAAGCCGGGTGCGGCGGGCGCCGCGGGGGCCGCGCCCTCGCCGCCCCCGGCGCCCGGCTCACCGGCCGCGGGCCCGGGACCGCGGCGGGCCAGCTCGCCCAGGGTGCGGCGGACGCCGGTGTCGTAGGCGGAGAAGGTGCGCCGCAGCAGCGGCAGGACGTCCGTGAACGCCTCGGCGGGTACGGAGGTGAGCCAGCCGTCGACGAGGCCGAGCAGCCGTTCGTCGTGGACGAGCAGCATGCCGCCGCCCGCGTCGCCGCCGATGAACCCCTCGATCCAGGAGGCCGCCTCGGGTGGTGCGGTGCCGGGCGAGAGCGCGAGCCGCATCAGCCGGGCCGCCTCGTCCTCGGCGAGCCTCCCGTCGTCCAGCAGCAGGCGCGCGGCCCGGCCGCGGAGCAGCCCCGGTGTGGCGGGGGTGCCGTCCCGCCCGGCGATGGCGCGCAGCACGGCCGCCCAACGCGCCCGCAGCGAGTCGTCGGCCGACGGCGCGGAGGGCCCGGGTGGCGCGGACGGCGCGGACGGCCCGGACGGCCCGGACGGCCCGGACGGCCCGGACGGCCCGGACGGCCCGGACGGCGCGGAGGGCCCGGGTGGCGCGGACGGCTTGGGCTCCGGCAGGAGGCCGATCGCCCGGTGCACCGCCTCCAGGTGGCGGAGCATGTCGGCGGCGCCGTCCGCGTCGAGCCCCACGCAGGCGGGCGGCAGCCCGACCAGGATCCGCTCGGCCAGGCCCGCGGCGACCTCGCCGAGCGCCGCGGTGTCGGTGCCGCGCACGTCCCCGTACCGCACCGAGCGCACCAGGGCGGGCAGCGCCTGCGCGAGGTGACCCACGTCGGCAGTGAGCGCGGCGCGGTCGGCGAGCGCGCGCATCACCACGGGGAGGGCGTCGGGGAGCGCGGCCAGCAGACAGCGCTCGGCCAGCTCGGTGACCTCGGCGAGGGCCGTGGCGCCCAGCGCCTCGGACTCCGCCTTGACGGTGGCCGCCGACACCACGGTGGTGCCCCACACCCCCGCCTCCGCGACCCGCACCGCCAGCTCCGGCTCCCAGCGCAGCCGCCACGTCTCGCGGAACGTGCCGGTGCTGCCGCGCGAGGCCGCCGGGGTGCCCCAGCCGACCCCCAGCAGCCGCAGCCGGTGCAGCAGGCGGCTGCGCGCCGCGTCCATGTCCTTGCGCAGGTCCAGCTCCAGCTCCCGCTCCGCGGCCTCGGGCGCCAGCCGCAGCGAGCGCTGGGCGCGCCGCAGATCCTGTTGGAGCGGTACGGCGGGCGCCGACGCGGGGACCTCGCCCAGCACGTCCCCGACCACGAGCCGGTCCCGCACCAGCGCGATCGGCACGTCCGAGCCCTCGCACATGACGGCCCGCACGGCATCCGTCGTCTCGGCGAGCCCGGCGAGCGGGCGGCCGCGCAGGGCGGCGAGGGTTTCGGCGAGCCGCACGGCCTCGATGACGTGCGCGGACGACACCACGAAGTCCTCGTCCCGGAGCAGCCCGGCGACCTTGGTCAGCCAGCGCTCCAGGGGCCGGTCCGGCGCGTGGAAGAGATGGCTGTACCAGCCGGGCGAGGCGATCCCCGCCCCGTAACCGCTGTGCCGGGCCAGCCGCCGGTGCGTCCAGGGCACCCAGCTGATCTCGGCCTTGACCTTCGGCAGCCCCTTGAGCAGCTTCCGGTCGGCGGTCACCGTGGAACGGGCGGCCAGCGCCGGTACGTGCCAGGCCCCGCACACGACCGCGACCCGCTCCCCGAACTCCCGCCGCGCCGCGTGCATCCGCAGCCGCATATGGGCCTCCCGGACGGCGTCGTCCTCGTGCCCGCCGTGCCCGTACGCGGCCCGCAGCTCCCCCATGGCCTCGCCGACGGCGGCGAACGCCGCGGTCCCGCCGACGCTGCGGTGCTCGACGACGTCCTCCCACCAGCGCTCCGGGTCCTCGTACCCGGCCGCCTCGGCGAGGACGCCGAGCGGATCGACGCGCGCCCGCTCGGCATCCCCCGGCTCCCCGGGCTCCGGGGCGTCCGCGTCGCCCTTCGCGGTCATGGCCAGGGAGTTCGCGGCGGGGAGGTCGATGAACCGGACGGGCACCTCGCGGGCCAGCGCCCACTGGATGGCCGCCCACTCCGGCGAGAACCCGGCCAGCGGCCAGAACCCGGCGCGCCCCGGGTCGTTCGCCACGTGCGCGAGCAGCGCGACGGGCGGGCGCATGTCCTCGTCGGCGGCGAGGTGCACCAGCGCGTCCGCCTCCGGCGGTCCCTCGATGAGCACGACGCCGGGCTCGCACTCGTCGAGCGCCGCCCGCACGGCCCGCGCCGACCCGGGCCCGTGATGCCGCACCCCCAACAACACCGGCCACCCGGGCACGAGGACCCCAGCGGCCCCGGGCGCTTCCGCGGGCCCGCCCACCGGCATCGGCTCCGCTGTCCTCACGCGCTCACCTCTCGGCACGCGCGGTAGAAGTCCTTCCAGCCGTCGCGCTCGCGGACGACCGCCTCCAGGTACTCCTGCCAGATGACGCGGTCGGCGGCCGGGTCGCGGACGACCGCGCCCAGGATGCCCGCGGCCACGTCATCGGCCCTCAGCACGCCGTCGCCGAAGTGGGCGGCGAGCGCCAGCCCGTTCGTCACCACGGAAATGGCCTCCGCCGTCGACAGGGTGCCGGAGGGCGACTTGAGCTTCGTACGGCCGTCGCCGGTCACGCCTTCGCGCAGCTCGCGGAAGACCGTGACGACGCGGCGGATCTCGTCCACGCCCTCCGGGGCCTCGGGGAGGTCCAGCGAGCGGCCGATCTGGGCGACGCGGCGGGCGACGATGTCGACCTCGTCCTCCGGGGTCGCGGGCAGCGGCAGCACCACCGTGTTGAAGCGGCGGCGCAGCGCGCTGGACAGCTCGTTGACGCCGCGGTCGCGGTCGTTGGCGGTGGCGATGAGGTTGAAGCCGCGGACCGCCTGGACCTCCTCCCCCAGCTCGGGGATCGGCAGGGTCTTCTCGGACAGGACGGTGATCAGGGTGTCCTGCACATCGGCCGGGATGCGCGTGAGCTCCTCCACGCGCGCGGTCATGCCGTCCGCCATCGCCCGCATCACGGGGCTCGGGACGAGCGCGTCACGGCTCGGGCCCTGGGCGAGGAGCCGGGCGTAGTCCCAGCCGTAGCGGATGGCTTCCTCGGGCGTCCCGGCCGTGCCCTGGACCAGCAGCGTCGAATCCCCGCTGACCGCCGCCGCCAGATGCTCCGAGACCCAGGTCTTGGCGGTACCGGGGACGCCGAGCAGCAGCAGGGCGCGGTCGGTGGCGAGCGTGGTGACGGCGACCTCGACGATCCGGCGCGGGCCCACGTACTTGGGCGTGATCACGGTGCCGTCCGGCAGCGTCCCGCCGAGCAGATAGGTGGCGACGGCCCACGGCGAGAGCCGCCAGCGGGCCGGGCGTGGGCGGTCGTCGGCGGCGGCCAGGGCGCTCAGCTCGTCGGCGAAGGCGTCCTCGGCGTGTGGCCGGAGGACCTCGACGGCCGCGCACGGCCCGCCGCCCTCGGTGATTTCAGGTGAATTGGTTCCGGACACAGTGACGGTCACAGCTCCCCCACGACTCGTTGCTCGTTCCGCTCCCAGACGCGCAATTCACTGTGCACCACCCCACTGACAACCGGCCCGGCAACCTGCCAACGTCAACGGCCTCGCAGGTCAGGGCGGTTGTCAGTGGGTGGGCGTACCGTCGCAGACATGAATCCGCAGGGGGAACGCTGGACGGCGGAACAGGTGCTGGCCCTGGCTCCTGACGCCGCGTCGCACAAGGCGGGCGGCGAGCTCGCGGGGGCCGCCTCGTGGTCCGGCACGGGCGCGCGGGGCCAAGCGGTCTGGGGGCTGTGCGCGGGCAGCGGCAGCGAGCCGTACCGGACGGTGATCGACCTGCACGGCCCCGCGTATCGGTGCAGTTGCCCGAGCCGGAAGTTCCCGTGCAAGCACGCGCTCGGGCTGCTGCTCCTGTGGGGGTCAGGCGGGGCGGGGGTGCCGGGGGGCGGGGAGCCGCCCGAGTGGGCCGAGCAGTGGCTCGGCGAGCGGCGCGAGCGCGCGCGGAGCGCGGCGGCGGCCGCGAGCGGGGGCGCGGGCTCGGAAGCCGCGGGGGGCGGCGGCGCAGCCGACCCGGCCGCCGCCCGCCGCCGCGCCGAGCGGCGCGCGCAGCGCATCGCGGCGGGCGCCACGGAGCTGGAGCAGCGGCTGTCGGACCTGCTGCGGGACGGCCTGGCCACGGCCGACCGCGCCGGATACGGGGCGTGGGACGAGACGGCCGCCCGCATGGTCGACGCCCAGGCCCCCGGCCTGGAGGCGCGGGTGCGGGAGCTGGGCGCGATCCCCTCCTCCGGCCCCGGCTGGCCCGCCCGGCTGCTGGAGGAATGCGCCTTGGCGCACCTCCTCAACCAGGGCTTCCTCCACCTCGACAGCCTGCCGGAGGAGCTGGCCGCCACCACGCGCTCCCGGGTCGGCGTCACGGTGCCGGTGGCCGAGCTGCTCGCGCACGGGCAGCCGGTCCGGGACCAGTGGCTCGTCCTGGGCCGCGAGGACAGCAGCGACGGCAAGCTCACCACCCGGCGGATCTGGCTGCGCGGCCGTGGCACGGGCCGGATGGCGATGCTGCTGTCCTTCGGCGCGGCGGGCCGGGCCCCGGAGCAGTCGCTGCCCCTCGGTCTGGTGCTCGACGCGGACCTCACCTACTACCCGGGCGCGCGTCCGCTCCGGGCCGCGCTGGGCACCCGCTACTCGCCCGCCGCGCCGCCGCTGCCGCCCGGATGGACCCCGGCGGCGGCATCGGACGACGCGGACGAGGCGGCGGCCTCGGACGTCCCGGCGCCCGCCGGGGTGCCCGACGGCGGCGGCATCGACGCGGCGCTCACCGCCTACGGCGAGGCGCTGAGCGACGACCCCTGGCTGGAGGGCTGGCCCGTCGTGCTCTCCGGCGTCACGCCCGTCCCCGGCGACGACGGATGGCAGCTGGCGGACGAGGCGGCCGGGACCGCGCTCCCCATCGATCCGAGGTGCCTCGGCCGTACGAACCTGTGGCAGCTCGCGGCGATAGCGGGCGGCCGCCCCGTCACCGTCTTCGGCGAGTGCGGGCACCGCGGCATCACGCCCCTCACCACCTGGGATCCGGAACCCGTCCCGCTCGGCATCGGTACCGGCCCGACCTCGTACGGAGGCACGCGTTGACCAGGACCAGCACCGCAGCCGCATCCGCGCAGGTGTCGTGGGACGAGCTCGTCGGCGCCGCCCTGCTCGGCACCGAGCGCCGCACCCCGCCCGTCGCCGTGCGCCCCGGGCAGGACACGCCGTCCGCCCTGCTGGACGCCGCGGCGCTCAGCACCGTACGGCGGCGGGCCGGGCTGCGCCCCGCCCCCGCCCGGCCGGGCCCGGCCCCGGCGCCCGAGGACCCGCGCCCGCCGCTTCCGCCCGCGGCCCGCAGCCGGTTGGCGATGCTGCTGGCGGACCGCTCGGCCCCCGGGCGCAGCGGGCCGCGTTCCGCCCCCGACCTGGCCGAGCTGCTGCCCCAGTGGCTCGCCCTCGCCAACCAGCACGGCTACCGCGCGCCCGACGCGCTGCTCCCGGCCCTGCTCGACGCGGCCCGGGCCCGTACCGACCTGCGGCCCGATGCGCTCATCCTCGGCGGGCCCCGGGCGCTGTGGCTCGCCCGGCTCAACCCGGACTGGAAGTTCGCCCTGCGGGGCGGGCCGCCCGGGCGGGGCACGGCGCCCGCGTCCGCGTCGGGCGGCGGAGCCGACGACGACGCCGACGACGCCGACGTGCGGCGGCAGTGGGAGGAGGGGCTGTTCGCCGAGCGGGTGTCGCTGCTGGCCAGGACCCGCCACCGCGACCCGGCGGCCGGGCTGGCCCTGCTCGGCGGCACCTGGTCCGCGGAGCGGTCGGAAGACCGGCTGATGTTCCTGGACTCGCTCCGCGACGACCTCGTGCCCTCCGACGAACCCTTCCTGGAGCAGGCGCTGTCCGACCGCAGCCGGAACGTGCGGGCGACCGCCGCCGAGCTGCTGGCCGCGCTCCCCGGCTCCGCGTTCGCCGCGCGGATGGCGGAGCGGTCCGCGGCCTGCGTCTCCCTGTCCCCGGACGGCGCGCAGATCACCGTCGACGCACCGGCGCGGTGCGACAGCGCGATGCAGCGCGACGGCGTCGTGCCCAAGCCGCCGTCCGGTCGGGGGGAACGGTCCTGGTGGCTGAGCCAGCTGGTGGAGGCCACGCCGCTGGGCTGCTGGTCCGAGTGGTTCGGGGGGCTGGACGCGGACCGGATCGTGGCCCTGCCGGTCGCCGACGGCTGGAAGGGCGACCTGCACGCCGCCTGGTGCCGGGCGGCCGTGCGGCAACGGAGCGCGCCGTGGTCGCGCGCGCTCCTCGGCACGCCGGGAGCGCCCCCCGTCGGCGCGGGCGAGTCCGCCCCGGCGGTCTGGCGGGACCCGGCGAAGCTGCTGTCCGCCCTGCCCCCGGCGGAACGGGCGCAGTGGGTCGCCGACTTCATCGCCTCCCACGGGCTGTCCGACGCGTTCCGGCTGCTGGGGGTGTGCGCGGTGCCGTGGGCCGAGCCGCTGGGCGGGGCGGTCGTGGACGCGCTGGACATCGCGCGGGACGCGGGCAGCTACCCCTGGAGTTTCAGCGGGATCATGGGCTTGGCCGAGCGCTGCCTCGACCCGGCCCAGGCGGACCGCCTGGAGGTCCTGACCGCCCTCCCGGACGAGCCGGAGGGCGCGGCGCCGGGCGCCGGTGGGTACTGGTCGGAGGCGTTCCAGCGGTTGGTGGGGACGCTGAGGCTGCGGGCGGCGATGCGCGCCGAGCTGACCGGCACCTGATTCCCCCACTCCGCCCCTTCCCGAAACCGGGGCTCCGCCCCGGACCCTGACCAGGGGCGGGTCAGGCGGCTACTGGGCGGACGTTCTGGCGGACCCAGTCGACGATCGACGTCGTCGTCGCGCCGGGGGTGAAGATCTCCGCTACGCCCTGTTCCTTCAGCGGGGGGATGTCCGCCTCGGGGATGATGCCGCCGCCGAAGACCTTGATGTCCTCCGCCTCGCGCTCCCGCAGCAGCTCCAGCACCTTGGCGAAGAGCGTCATATGGGCGCCGGAGAGGATGGAGAGGCCGATCGCGTCGGCGTCCTCCTGGATCGCGGTGTCGACGATCTGCTCGGGGGTCTGGTGGAGGCCGGTGTAGATGACCTCCATGCCCGCGTCGCGCAGCGCCCGGGCGATGACCTTCGCGCCGCGATCATGACCGTCGAGGCCCGGCTTGGCCACCACCACACGGATCGGACCGGTCACACCCATCGCAGCCTCCAAGCCCTAGCGCGCGCATCCGCGTGAACGAACGTTATGTCCAGCTTCTCGCAAGCATCCCCTACCCGGCAGTTTCGCGATGCGCGGCGAGGGGGAAATCACACGCGGGACACGTTCGACCTCGGGTCGACCACCAAGGGGAGCCGCAGCGGGGACCGTCGCACCGCGCCGCGCCGCCCGGCAGCCGCATGGACGGCGGCATGGCATGGGCATGGCGCCGCGGTGCGGCGGCGCGGTCCGCCACAGCCACGGCTGCCCACAGCGCAAGGGCACAAGGGGGCGGTCGCCGTGGGCCTCGTACGCAGTCAGGACAGGCAAAGCAATCAAGGCAGTCGGATCCGGGCGGTGGCGCTCGACCTGGTGATTCTCGCCGGGCACCTCCTCCTCTACCCCACCGGCCTCCGGCAGGAGCGCCCGCCCGCCACTCCCCCACCCGACCTCCAGGGGCAACGCCCCGTACTGCTCCTCCACGGCTTCATCGACAACCGCTCCGTCTTCGTGCTGCTGCGCCGCTCCCTCCTGCGCCACGGCCGACAGCATGTCGAGGCCCTCAACTACTCCCCCCTGACCTGCGACCTCCGCACCGCCGCCGCGCTGCTGGCCCGCCATGTCGAGGACGCCTGCGCCCGTACCGGCCACAGCCAGGTGGACATCGTGGGCCACAGCCTCGGCGGGCTGATCGCGCGCTACTACGTCCAGCGGCTGGGCGGCGATGTGCGGGTGCACTCCCTGGTCACGCTGGGCACTCCGCACTCCGGCACCCGCGTCGCGCCCTTGTTGTCCGCACATCCGCTCGTGCGTCAGATGTGCCCGGACTCCGAGGTGATAACGGAGTTGAGGCAGCCTGCCCCCGAATGCCGTACGCGTTTCGTTTCTTTCTGGAGTGATGTGGATCAGTTGATGATCCCCGCGGAAGTCGCCCGCATAGACCATCCAGATCTGATCTTTCGCAACATCCGGGTCAGCGGTGTGGGACATCTCGCTCTACCGGTTCACTCGGCCGTCGCCGCCGGGATCCGGGAGGCACTGGACGCCTCCAATGCCGCGCGGGCGGACACTTCGGGCGCGTTCTCGGTCGCCTGATACGGCCGAAAATTGCCGAACAGCCATCGAACGCCGGGCCAAGAGTGGGCGCACAGTCAACCGAAAGAGGTCCAAATGCCCTTTCCCGCGCTGCCCAAAACTTGCTGAAGATTGTCGCTCCCGCGTACCGCCGGGTACAGTCGCCGCTAATTCTCCTGCAGCCGAGGCGAAAGAGAAGTTGGTTGGTGGTGAACGACCGTCACCCGTCGGGGGCAACCCCGACCGTCCCCGCTCCCGACGCCTCGTATTCCTATGACGAGGCCTACGGCCAGCAGCAGGGCACAGCGCACGGTTACGCCGGGTACGACGGCTACTCCACCGGCAACTTCGACAACCTCGGGGCGGCGTACGGTGAGGCCGATCCTCTCTTCGGCTCCTTCCCTGGCAGTTACGGGGACGGCCAGGGCGACCCGCACGGCGGGCACAGCGGTCAGTACGACGCCGCCCAGTGGGGCGACGGTTCCGCGTACGAGACCGGCGCCTACGACACCACCGCGATGTGGGCCGCCTCCGGCTATCAGCTTCCCACCGACGTACCCACTCAACGGCAGGATGACACCGGCGGCCACTGGGACGCCGGTGGCTGGGACGACACCGGCGCCTGGGACACCCACTCCCCTCAGCAGCAGTGGGAGACGGGCGGGTACGACACCTACGGGCAGTACGACGCCGGCACGGGACAGTTCGATACGGGGCAGTTCGATACCGGACAGGTCGATACGGGCCAGGTCGATACGGGCCACTTCGACACAGGCCACTTCGACACGGGGCAGTACGACACCACCGGGCAGTTCGACACCGGCGCGTACGACACGGGCGCATACGACGTCTCGGGGCAGTACGAGGTCATCAGCCAGAACGCCGCGTACGACACCTCCGGCGTCGACACCGGGCAGACCCAGTTCTGGGATACCTCGGCCTACGCCACCGTCGACGAGTCGCAGTACAACGAGCCGCAGTACAACGAGCCGCTGTACGACGAAGCACTGTACGACGACGGGACGGCGCCCTTCGAGCAGGGCGAGCAGGCAGAGCACGCCGCGCAGACCGCCGTCTTCGAAGCCGTGGCCGAGCCGGAACCCCACCCCGACCCGGATCCCGAGCCCGTCGCCGACATCACGCCGCCGTCCACAACCGCCGGCGCCGCCACCGCCTCCCGCTCCGGTGGCCGCGCCCGCCGCCGCACCGCGCCTTCCCGCCCCAAGCGCTCCGCACTCCTCACCGTCGCCGTCCCCTCCGTCTGCGCGCTCGGCGTCACCGCCGTGGCCGCCGCCTCCGTGAGCGGCAACATGGCCGACGACACGAAGGACGACACGACCACGCAGGCGGCCCCCGACGCCCAGCCCGTCAAGGCGTCCGTCGCCAACAGCGAGATGGACACCCGGCTCGCCGGGGTCGACGACGGCGTCAACGACTTCCGGGAGCGCGCCAGCCGCACCCAGGAGCGGATCGACCTCAAGGAGCGCCAGGAAGCCGAGAAGAAGCGCAAGGCCGCGGAGGCCGCGCGCAAGGAGGCGATGCGCCCGAAGTTCATGCTGCCGGTGAAGCAGCACGGGCTGAGCGCCACCTTCGGCCAGGCGGGCCTCAACTGGATGTCGCTGCACAGCGGGATCGACTTCCCGGTCAGCGAGGGCACGCCCGTCATGGCGGCGACCGACGGCACCGTGCGAACGCAGTGGAACGACGCCTTCGGCAACATGGTCATATTGACCGCTCCCGATGGTACGGAGACCTGGTACTGCCACCTCAGCAGCGCCAAGATCCGTTCCGGGTCGGTCAAGGCGGGCGACACCATCGCTTACTCGGGCAACTCCGGCAACTCCACCGGCCCGCACCTGCACTTCGAGGTGCACCCGGGCGGCGGGGACGCGGTGGACCCGCTGCCGTGGCTGCAAAGCCACGGCCTCAACCCCAACTGACCGGCCCCTACCGGCCCCTCACCGACCTCCGCGTCAGAGCTTTTCGACCGGCGCGTACCGCAGCAGCAGCCGCTTCGGCTTCTCGCCGCCGAAGTCGATCGTCGCCTCCGCGTTGTCCCCGGTGCCCTTCACCGCCACCACGGTGCCGAGCCCGAACGAGTCGTGCGTCACCCGGTCCCCGATGGTCAGGGAGACCACCGGGCGGTCCTTGGCCCGCCGCGTCGCGAAACCGGACGCACCGGACGCGGAGGACCCGCCACGCGAACGCGACGAGGACAGCCCCGCCCCGGCGCCCGACGTCATGGCGCCCATCGACGCCGACGGGGTCGCGGGTCCGGTGCGCCGCCACTGCACGTACTGGTCGGGGATCTCCTCCAGGAAGCGGGACGGCGGGTTGTACGCGGGCGTGCCCCAGGCGCTGCGCATCGTCGACCGGGACAGATACAGCCGCTCGCGGGCGCGCGTGATCCCGACGTACGCCAGCCGCCGCTCCTCCTCCAGCTCCTTCGTCTGGCCGAGCGCGCGCATGTGCGGGAAGACCCCGTCCTCCATGCCGCTGAGGAACACGACCGGGAACTCCAGCCCCTTGGCCGTGTGCAGCGTCATCAGCGTGATGACGCCGGTGCCCTCCTCGTCCTCGTCGGGGATCTGGTCGGAGTCGGCGACGAGCGCGACCTGCTCCAGGAACTCCGCGAGCGTGCCGGGGTTCTCCTCGCCCCGGTCCTGCTCGAACTCCAGGGCCACGGAGGCCAGCTCCTGGAGGTTTTCGATGCGGGTCTCGTCCTGCGGATCGGTGGACGCCTGGAGCTCGGCCAGATAGCCGGTGCGCTCCAGCACGGCTTCCAGGACGGTCGCCGGGCCCGCGCCCGACTCCACGATGGTCCGCAACTCCTCCATGAGCGCGTTGAACCGCTTGACCGCGTTCGCCGAGCGGGCCGCCATGCCGTACGCCTCGTCGACGCGGCGCAGCGCCTGCGGGAAGGTGATCTTCTCGCGCGACGCGAGCGCGTCGATCATCGCTTCGGCGCGGTCGCCGATGCCGCGCTTGGGCACGTTCATGATGCGGCGCAGCGGGACGGCGTCCTCGGGGTTGGCCAGCACGCGCAGGTACGCGAGGACGTCGCGGACCTCCTTGCGCTCGTAGAAGCGGACCCCGCCGACGACCTTGTACGGCAGCCCGACCCGGATGAAGATCTCTTCGAAGACACGGGACTGGGCGTTGGTGCGGTAGAACACCGCGACGTCCCCGGCCCGGGCGTCCCCCGCGTCCGTCAGCCGGTCGATCTCGTCGGCGACGAACTGGGCCTCGTCGTGCTCGGTGTCGGCGACGTAGCCGGTGATGGTGGCGCCGGTGCCCGCCTCGGTCCACAGGTTCTTCGGGCGGCGGTTCTCGTTCCGCTCGATGACGGCGTTGGCCGCGCTCAGGATCGTCTGCGTGGAGCGGTAGTTCTGCTCCAGCAGGATCGTCCGCGCGTCCGGGTAGTCCTCCTCGAACTGGAGGATGTTACGGATCGTGGCGCCCCGGAACGCGTAGATCGACTGGTCGGCGTCGCCCACGACGCACAGCTCACCGGCCGCCACCTCGTCCGTGTCCGTGCCCACCAGTTCGCGCACCAGCGTGTACTGAGCGTGGTTGGTGTCCTGGTACTCGTCGACCAGGACGTGCCGGAAGCGGCGGCGGTAGTGCTCCGCGACGTCCGGGAACGCCTGGAGCAGGTTGACCGTGGTCATGATGATGTCGTCGAAGTCGAGGGCGTTGGCCTCGCGCAGCCGCGACTGGTACATCGCGTACGCCTCGGCGAGCGTCTTCTCGAAGCCGTCCGCCGCCTGACCGGCGAAGGTCTCCTCGTCGATCAGCTCGTTCTTCAGGTTGGAGATCTTGGCGCTGAACGACTTCGGCGGGAACTTCTTCGGGTCGAGATCGAGATCCCGGCACACCAGCGCCATCAGCCGCTTCGAGTCGGCCGCGTCGTAGATCGAGAACGATGAGGTGAAGCCCAGCTTCTTCGACTCGCGGCGCAGGATGCGCACGCACGCGCTGTGGAACGTCATCACCCACATCGCGTTCGCCCGCGGGCCGACCAGCTCCTCGACCCGCTCCTTCATCTCGCCCGCCGCCTTGTTGGTGAAGGTGATGGCGAGGATCTGGCCGGGGTGCACATGGCGGGTGCCGAGCAGATACGCGATGCGGTGGGTGAGCACCCGGGTCTTGCCGGACCCGGCCCCCGCGACGATCAGCAGCGGCGAGCCGGTGTGCTCCACGGCGGCCCGCTGCTGCTCATTCAGCCCCTCCAGCAGCGCAGCGGGGTCGACGGCGGGGCGGGCCGCGCCGTTCCGGTAATGCGCGTCTCTGGTCCCGCTGGGCACCGGCGCGTCGAATGCGCCCGTGAAGAGGTGGTGCGGCACCTCCTCGCCACCTGAACCGTCCGAACCGCCGGCGTGACCCGGGTGTGCGGAATCCTCGGGCGGCGGGGGCTCCTCCTCCGGAGGCCCGAGATTCGCCAGGAAGCTGTCATCAAAGAGGCTGCTCATCGCTCACCGAGTTTAGGGCGCCGCACTGACAGCCTACGCATGGACTGCGTATGGATGTCACGAAACGGTTTCGGGCATATCGACCACCAGCCTTCACAGGAGCCCCACGAGTTGGCTACCGTCCTCCCTCAGGCGGCCCGTAGACCCGTCGGCGAACCGCGCCGGCCCGGGCAGCCTCCGCCGAGTCCGTCCGTGTCGCAAGGCGCCCGGAGCCGGGGACCCGCCCTCCTCGCCCCCCTTCGGGGAGGAGGGGCCCGACAACACCGGGGTGAATCGGCCCGAGCGGCGGTACGACGCGTACGACATGTCGTCCGTCCGCAGAGGCCGTAGGGCAACCTTCCGTATCGCCCGAACCCGACAGCTAACCCGGTAGGCGGTCCACGGAAGGAGTCGCCTCCCTTGGCGTCGCACCGCAAGCCGCGGACCCGAATACCCACCGCCGCCTCCTCCACCGGGCGCCGTACGGCCGTCGGGTTCACCACCGCCGCCCTCGCCTCCGTCACCCTCCTCTCCCAGACCGCGAACGCCGCGCCGGGCGACCCCAAGCCCGGCACCACGCAGTCGATCGAGGCGGTCAAGGAGAAGGTGGACACCCTCTACCACCAGGCGGAAACCGCCACCCAGCACTACAACGCCGCCAAGGAGCGCTCCGAGCAGCAGCGCACCAAGGTCAACCGGATGATGGACGACGTCGCCGAGAACACGGAGAAGCTCAACGAGGCCCGCCGCACGCTCGGCACCTACGCCGCGGCCCAGTACCGCAACGGCGGCATGACCTCGAGCGCCGCGAGCCTGCTGTTCTCCAACGACCCGCAGGACCTCTTCGACCAGTCGCATCTGATGAACCGGATGGCCGGTTCGCAGAAGCGGGCCGTCGACGACTTCCAGACGCAGGCGGCGAAGGCCGCCAAGGAGCGCCGCGAGGCCGCCAAGAGTCTGGAGTCGCTGACCGAGACCCAGCGAGAGCTGAAGACCAAGAAGAAGGCCGTCCAGGACAAGCTCGCGCAGGCCCGGCGGCTGCTGGCGAACCTGACCGCCAAGGAGAAGGCGCGGCTGGCGGCGATCGAGAAGAAGAAGGCCGAGGAGGCGCGGCGCAAGGCGGCCGAGCTGGCCGAGAAGCAGCGGGAGGCCGCGGCCCAGCAGAAGCAGCAGGAACAGGATCAGCAGTCGAGCGGCGGTTCCTCTTCCGGTTCCGGAAGCAGCTCATCCGGCTCGTCCACCGCCACGAACGGCACCAAGGCGGCCAAGGCGATCGACTTCGCGGAGTCCCAGCTCGGCAAGCCGTACGTCTGGGGCGCGACCGGGCCCAACTCCTACGACTGCTCGGGGCTCACCCAAGCCGCGTGGAAGGCCGCCGGTGTCTCCCTGCCGCGCACCACATGGGACCAGGTGAAGGCCGGTACGCGCGTCTCGACCTCCGACCTCGAGCCCGGTGATCTCGTCTTCTTCTACGACGACATCAGCCACGTCGGGCTCTACATCGGCGACGGGATGATGATCCACGCGCCGAAGCCGGGGGACGTGGTGAAGAAGGCGCCGATCACCGAGATGCCGATCTACGGGAGCGTGCGGCCCGCGTAGCCGCAGTGCGGCTGCCCGATGCCCGATCGGGCAGCCGCCGCTCACACCGTGAACACCGGCCGGATCACGTGCCCGGCTTGCGCCCGTACACGTACACGTCGTCGCCGTTCCGCAACAGGCTCCAGTACTTCTGCGCGTCACCGGAGCGCATGTTGACGCAGCCGTGGGAGCCGGGCGGCGACCATACGCTTCCCGCGATGGAGTGGAACGCCTGGCCGCCGTCGAAGAACTGGCTGTACGGCATGGCCACGTGGTAGATCGTCGACCAGTGGTTCTTGTGCCGCCAGTAGATCTGCTTCAGCCCGGTGCGGGTCTCGTACCTGTCCCGCCCGGTGCGCACCGGCACCGGCCCGAACACCAGCCGCGAACCGTCCTGCACCCAGCTGAGCTGCCGGGTGAGGTCGACGCAGGCGATACGGCCCTTGTTGGTGGGGCACTTGCGCGCCGCGTTGGGGTTACGGCCCGCCGCGTACTGCGCGTTGATCAGCTTCATGACGCCCCAGGTGACGGGGCCCGCGTAGCCGATGGTCGGGCTGATGCCGTGGTTGATCTGGAATCTCTGCGTCGCGCGGCAGTCCCCCGAGGACTGCCGACCGTCGACGGGACGGCCGAGGAACTTCTCGACCTGCCTCTGATACGGACCGGTGCTCGCCGTGCACGCCGTCGCCGCCTGCGCCGGTGCCGTACCGAGCGCGACGGACAGCGGCACCACCATGCCCGCCATGCCCAAGGCGACCGCCGTACGGCGGCGCCATGCCCGCCACGCCCCGAACCCTGCCTTTACCCCCATTGCGCGCTCCCTCCGGGCTTGCCCTTGACGGGTAAGACAGTCGAAGAGTGCGTCGGGTTGCGCTTACAGGTGCGATTTCCCCCATTCCGCCCCTTCCCGCCCCCGAGTTGGCCCAGCCGGAGCACGGATGGGGCGTCAGCGGATCAGGTCCAGAGCACGGCGATGAAGATGTTCACCGTCGTCAGCGCGCCGACCGCGCTGAAGACCGCGGGCTCCACCTTCTCCTCGTCCCGCTTCACGTACACCAGGCCCAGGATCACGATCAGCAGCGCCAGCTTGACGCCGATCTTGATGTTGTTGACCGTCTGATCGTCCGCCTGGTTCAGCCCGACCAGAGCCGCCCCCGTGACCAGCATGGTCAGCGCGCCGTGCAGCATCCCCGGCGTCATCCGCGCGCCGTCCCCGCGTATCGCCGTGAGCTGGGAGAGGAAGCCTCCCAGCAGGGCGGCGATGCCGACGATGTGCAGGCCGACGAACACATTGATGAGTACGTCCATGGCACCGGAGACTAGCGCCGCTCATATCACCGCCAGTCACCCGGGTACACCCCGATCGGCACATCGGTCACAGCCGCCCCGATCCCGCCCACCCCGCACCGCCCCCGTGATCAGCAGGCGCCACCGGGGGGACGAATCCGTCCACCTCCGGTCATCTCAGCGCGCCGCGCCGCCGACCGGCCTAGCTTCCCCTCCAAGAAGCACACCCCCCACGAAAGGTGAACCGCCACAGTGGCGCCGCAGCCCCCCACGAAGCCGAAGCAGCGGCACCGCTCGTCGCTCACCGGCACCACCCTCCGCACCGCCGCGACCCTCGCCCTCGCGGGCGTCGCCTCCGCGACCGCCCTCCCGGGCATCGGGCACGCCGAGCCCCGTCTGACGCCCGACCAGGTGAAGGCGAAGGTCGCGGCGTACGAGCGGGAGGCGGAGGAGGCCACCGAGAAGTACGACGGCGCCCGGGCCGCGGCCGAGAAGGCGCAGCGGTCCCTCCACCGGTTACGCGACGAGGCCAGCCGCCGCACCGCCCGCCTCAACACGGCGCGCAACGCCCTCGGCGCCTTCGCCACCGCCCAGTACCGCTCCGGCACGGTCGCCCCCGCCCTTCAGCTGGCCCTGTCCTCCTCCCCCGGCCAGTACCTCCAGCGCGCCTCGCTTGCCGACCGCGCGGGCGACCGCCAGGCGGTGACGATCGCGCGCATCACCCGCGAGGAGCGGTCGCTGCGCCGCGTCCGGGGCAAGGCGGACGACCGCCTCCGTACGCTGCGCGCCGCGCAGGCCGCCGCCTCCCGCCACAAACACGCGGTCCAGGACAAGCTGGCCGCGGCCGACGCGCTGCTGGCCAAGCTGACCCGTGCCCAGCGCGACCGCCTCCGCGCCGCCCAGGACGCCCGTGGCGCCGCTGACGCCCGTACCGCGTCGACGCCCCGGCACGGCGCCCCCGCCCGGACGGGCGGCCGGGCGGCCCGGGCCATCTCCTTCGCGTACGAGGCGATCGGCAAGCCGTACGTCTGGGGCGCGACCGGGCCGTACGGCTACGACTGTTCGGGCCTGACCCAGGCCGCGTGGCGCGCCGCCGGGGTGTCCCTGCCGCGTACCACCTACACCCAGATCAACGCGGGCCGCCGCATCGGGCGCGGCGAACTGGCCCCCGGTGACCTGGTCTTCTTCTACTCCGGCGTCAGCCATGTCGGGCTCTACATCGGCAATGGCCTGATGATCCACGCCCCGCGCCCCGGGGCCCCGGTCCGGGTGGCCCCGATCGACCAGATGCCCTTCGCGGGCGCGGCCCGCCCCGCGTAGCCGCCCCGCGTAGCCGTCCGGCTCCGCGGTCCGGGGATCTGGGACACCCCCCTAGCCCACGCCCTGGTCGAGCGCCTCCAGCAGGTTGCGGGCGCCCTGGCCGGGGCTGCCCTCCGGGGCGGTGTACGTCACCAGGTACAGGGCACCCGGTCCGGGCAGCGCCATCGCCTCGTAGTCCAGACCCGGACCGGCCCGGAGCCGGGCGCTGGGCGTGTACGCCTCCGTCGGCGCGGTGAGTTTCGGCGCCGGTCTGGTCGCCGGGGCCGTGTTGACCGAACTGCTCGGCTGGCGCTCCATCTTCGCCTTCACCTTCGCCGCGGGCGCCGGGCTACTGGACGAGTCTCTTCCCTGGACTCGTGATCATGAGTGTGGGGCAGGCGTTCTCCTTCACCGCCTTCACCACGGCGGCCCTCGACGGCGTTCCCCAGCGGCGGCACGGCGTCGCGGGTGCGTCGAACGTGACGGCGCAGCAGGCCGGGGCCGGTCTGGGCACCGCCATCCTGGTCGCCGTGGCCTCCGCCGTCACCTCCGCCGCCGACCAGGGCGGGGAAGCGGCGCGGCTGCTCGTGGGCTACCACGTCGCCTACCTGGTGGCGAGCGGGGTCGTCCTGCTGGAAGCTGTGGCCATCGCCGTGCTCCCGGCCCTGGGCGCGGTCCAGCAGGCTCAGGCGCGGAAGAAGGGAAGCAGGCGATCGAGCAGCGCGTCCGGGCTCTCCTCGGGGACGTAGTGCCCGCACTCCGGAAGCACGACGCTCTCAAGCCGTTCGGTCACCGGACCGAGCAGGGCGGCGAGGCGTTCGCCCTGGCCACGGGCTCCGGCGATGCTGAGGACGGGCATGGGGAGCGGGTGCTGCTTGCGCCGCTCGTTCTGGGCGATGTTGTCGTCCGTCGCCCGGTAGAACTCGAAGCTGGCGCGCAGCGCCTCGGGGTCGCGGGCCAGCGTTTCGACGTAGAAGCCGACGGCTGACTCCGGCAGCGGCCGCGCGGCCTTCATACGGAACTGGTCGCCGTAGTAGAGGTGCTCGCGGCCGCGGACGAGCTGTTCGTTGAGGCCGCGCTTCCGGTTGAAGGCGAAGTGCCACAGCATGTCGTTCTGCGCCTCGGGGCCGAAGACGGGGATGTCGGGGGCGAGGCCGGGGATCGTGGCGTCGAGCAGGGCGAGGCGTTCGACCGCGTCAGCGTGGTCGGCGGCGAGGGCGTAGCCGATCCACATACCGACGTCGTGTCCGGCCATCGCGAAGCGCTCGTGGCCGAGCGTCCGCATCAGGGCGACGAGTTCGGCGGCCACGGTGCCGGTGTCGTATCCGTCGCGGGGCTTGTCCGACGGTCCGACGCCGCGCGGGTCGACAGCGACGACGCGGAAGTGCTCCGCGAGGCGGGGCATGACGTGACGCCACACGTACCAGTTCTGCGGCCAGCCGCCGACGAGGAGCAGCGGCCGCCCGGCGCCGCCCTGCACGGTGTGCAGGGCGACGTCGCCGACGCGGACGAGGGTGCTGTCGAAGACGTCCGGGAAGTTGTCGGGGAGCCAGGGGACACCGCTCACGGTGCCGAAGCCGGTGATCGGCCGGGTGGTTGTGGTGGTCATGTTGTTCTCCTTGCGCATGTGTCGGATCAGGGTGACGGGGACGGTGAAGGCCGACGACCGGCCCAGCCGACCGTCCGGCCGAGGAGGGCGATCGCGGTGAGGAGTGCGGCGAGGAAGCCGGAGAACCACAGAGTCGCTGTCGTCGGGTTGGTCAGTTGTGCGGCGAGGCCCAGTCCGAGGGAGGTGAGGACGAGGCCCGTGTAGGCGGCGAGGAAGAAGGTCGCCAGGGCCTCCGCGCGCACGTCGGCGGGCGCAGCCTCCGTGATCAGCGCGACCGCGCTCTTGAAGAGCGTGCCCGCGCCGATCCCCGCGATGACGCCTCCCGCGATGAAGAGGGCGGGGTCCGCCCGCACCATGCCTACGGCGACGGCGGCGCATCCGGCGGCTTCCGCGGCGACGCCGAGGGCTCGGCGCGCCGCGGGCCGTAGGGAGCCGGTGAGGCTCTGGCCCAGTACCGCGGCGGCGAAGACGGCGAAGACGGCGGTGCCCGCGACGGCCGGCGACGTCTGGTGCAAGGTGGTCGCGACGAACCCCGGTGCCAGGGACGTGAAGAGCCCGAAGATCGCCAGGGCCGCGTTCCCACATGCCACCGCCAGGCAGAAGGGTCCGGCACCACCGTGGGGACGCACCCGCTGCATGCGGTACGGCACCGGGCGGGCGGGGCGGTCCACGGTCTCCGGCAGGGCGGTGACGGCGACGGCCCCGGCGACGAGCAGCACCGCGAAAACGGCGTAGGGCGTATGGATCGGGGCCGGGGCGTACGCCGCGAGCACCCCGGCGACCAGCGGGCCCACGCCGAGGCCGCCGACGTTCGCCGCCGTCGACACCGCCGCGAAGCGGCCCGCCCGCCCGGCCGTGGGCCGTGAGCGTATGTGGAGGTCCTGGAGGTACGCGGTGGCCGTCGGGGTTGCCATGCCCACGCCCAGTCCGGTGACGAACCGGCCGAGGAGAAGGCCGGGGAGAGCGGGCCACACGGGGAAGAGGGCCGCCGCGGCCAGCTGGCACAGGAGCGCCCCGACGAGGACCGGGCGGCGACCGGTGCGATCAGAGAGGTGACCGGCGGCCACCAGGCCGACCGCCACGCCTACCGCGTACACCGCGAACACCACCGTCACGGTGAACGAACCGAAGCCGTCACGCTCCTCGTAGAGCGGATACAGCGGCGTCGGCACGGTCGAGAACGCGGTGGTGACGGCGAACACCACCGCCACGACCCAGAACCCCATCCGGTGCCGCCCGGAGCCGGGCGGGTTGCCGCAGGAAACCTGAGACCTTCGGTCCGGGGGATCCACGACGCTCTCGGAGATCCGTTTCAACTGGTTCATGCGAACCTGTTTAAATGGTTCGCCTCGATGATGTCAAACATTGGCCTCCGGGCCGCGGAGCGCCTACCATGAACCACCATGACCGGTTCACCTACCGCCGGAGGCTTCCGGCTCGGCAACGAGATCCTGGCGTTCCGCTTCGTCGCAACCCTCAGCGAACGGCGCGGCGACGCGACGGTGGAGCGGATCCCCACCCCGGACCGGCTCCGGGCCTGGCTCGTCGCCAATGAGCTGGGCGCCAATGAGCTGGGCAGCGCGGAGATGCCGATCTCCGACGCCCTCCTGCGCGACGCCCACGCACTGCGCGAGGCCATCCACCGGGCCGGTACCGCCGTCGCCGCCGACGACGTACCGGACCCGGCGGACGAGGACCTGCTCAACCGCTGGACCGCACGTCACCGGGCGCGCCTCGTCCTCACCGGCGGGCGGGCCCGGTGGCGGCTCCCGGACAGCGACCCCGCCCGTGCGGCGCTGGCCGTCGTCGCCGTCGACGCCGTGGCGACGCTCGGCGCGCACCACAAGGACGGCGAGGGCGACGGCGTGATCAAGCGCTGTGAGCAGCACACCTGCGGAGGGCTCTTCCTGGACACCAGCCGCGGACGGCGACGGCGCTGGTGCTCCATGGCGACCTGCGGAAACAAGGTGAAGAAGGCCAACCTCAAGAGCCACCTCAAGACCCCCAGGGCGAACGGATAATCGCTTGCCGTCGGCGATGGCCGTGGATGCAATGACCGGCATGGTCACCCAGGTACGCCCACCACGGCGCGAAGACGGCTCATCCGTCCAGATCGGCGCTCTCGTTCCGCTCACCCGGCCCGGCTGGATCGAGGCGGGCCACCATCTGCTCGCCGGACTGGAGTTGGCCGTATCCGACGTCAACGGCGCCGGTGGGATCGGCGGACGGCCGCTGGAGCTGGTGGTCAGGGACACCGCGGCCGATCCGCAGAAGGCCGCCGCGGCCGTGGATGAGTTGGCCGACCTGGGCGTGGCCGCCCTGGCGGGCGAGTATCACAGCGTCGTCGCGCGCGCCGCTGCCACCAGGGCAGACGCCCTCGGCCTGCCGTACCTCTGCTCGTCGTCGGTCCTCGACGCGCTCACCGAACAGCCCACGGACTGGGTCGCGCGTCTCTCCCCGCCGCAGTCCCGCGGCTGGCAGACCTACGCCGACTTCCTCCTCGGCGCGGGCCACCGCCGCATCGCCGTGGCTGCCCAGCCGAGCGTCTACTGGGCAGCCGGGACCCGCATTCTGCGGGACTACCTCGCGCCGCGCGGCAGCACCGTCATCGAACTCGACATGAGCGCGCTCACCCCCGCGGACGTGTGCGACGCGCTCGCCGCCCAGCGCGCGACGGCCCTCCTTCTCCTGGTCGGCCACCCGGAGCCGGCCGTGCCGATCGTCACGGCCGTCCGCCGCGACCAGCGCCTCGCCGAGGTCTTGATCGGCGCTCCGGCCGGGCAGCCGGAGTTCGCCGAATGGACGGCGCTGCTGGGCGACGACGGCGCCGCGGTCCCGTTCCTGCGCTATCTGCCCGAGCGCCTCACCCCACTCGGCGAACGCGTCGAGAAGGCCCTGCGCGCGCGGCCGGCCGAAGCGCCGCCCTCCTTCGTCGCGTACGAGGGCTACGACACGGTCACCGTCCTCGCCGAGGTGCTGCGTGCCCACGGCGACGCGGACCGGGCGCGCGTCGCCGCGTCATGGCCGAGCGTCGCGGTCGACGGCACCCGCGGGCGGATCCGGTTCTCCCGTACGCCGGGCATCAGCGTGTGGCAGTGGGCCGGGCCGCCCGTCCAGGTCGTCGACCGGGATCCGGCCGAACCCCGTCGCTTCCGGGTCCTTCACACCGGCTGAGACACCGGGGCCCGAGACCTTCACACCGACCGAGACGTCACACCGACCGAGACGTCACACCGGCTGAGAGACCACGGCAGCCGTGATCGGCTCCTGGAGTTCCGTCACCCACTCGTCCCGGTTGTCCGGGCACTCCAGGTAGAGCTCCCGCGGGTATCCGGCCGAGCGGTAGCCGTTGCCCTCGATCCAGCGGCCCAGGGTCTGGATGGTCGGCAGGACCGTCTCCATCGAACCCCGGTGGACGATCGTCGCCGCCTGGTCGACCGGCGGCAGGTCCACGATCCGCAGCCCGTCGACCTCCTGCACCGGGGCCGCGACCTCGATCCCGGCGTGGACGAGGACACCGCCGTCCGGCGCGTCCTCGTAGTACGCGACACCGGGCCCGGTCGGCGCGATGCCCGCCGCCGCCAGGCGCGGCAGCAGTTCCCCGTACAGCGGCTGGATGACCGGTCCGATGGCGTCGAATCCCGACGCCACACCGGTCAGCTCGGCGATGCGCACGCTCGGCAGGCTCTTCACCGCTACGTCGTTGGAGGACATCTGTCCCTCGCTCTCGATGGACCGGAGCCTCGCCTCGACCCGCACCAGCCGGGCCGCCGCGGCCGTCATCGCGGCCTCCAGGTCGGCCCGTCGCACCCGCAGCATGGTCCGCAGTTCCTCGGTGGTGACCTTCTCCTCCAGGATCTCCCGGACCTGCTGAAGGGTGAAGCCGAGGTCTTTGAGGGCGATGATGCGGTTGAGCCGGGCCAGCTGGGCGGCGGTGTAGTACCGGTAGCCGGTGGCGGGATCGACCCGGGCGGGGTGCAGCAGTCCGGTCGCGTCGTAGTGGCGCAGCATCCGGACCGACACCCGCCCGTGCCGGGCGAATTCTCCGATGGTGAACATGATGTCTTCAGTCCACAGCCTCACACGGTGTCACGGTCAACCGCCGTGGAGCTTGACCTTACCCTCAGGGGCAAGGTTTAGCGTTCGTCGAGGTGAGAGACATGCGGATCGGTGAGCTGGCCCGCCGGGCGGGCGTGACGACCAAAGCGGCGCGCTACTACGAGTCGCTGGGGCTGCTGACGCCGGAGCGGCTGGCCAACGGCTACCGGGACTACGACGAGCACGACGTACGGCTCGCCCGCGAGATCCGGGCACTCAGCGGCCTCGGGATTCCCGTGGAGCGTACCCGGCCGTTCCTGGACTGCCTGGCGGCCGGCCATCGGCACGCCGACGACTGCCCGGCGTCGCTGGCCGGGTACCGGCAGGCGATCGACGAGCTGTCGCAGCGCATCGCGGGGCTCACGGCCCGCCGTACGGCGCTGATCGCGCACCTCCAGGAGGCCGCCCACCGCAACAGCCGTGTCCCCCCGGTCCCACCGGCCGACGAAGGAGCGCACGCGATGCACGACTCCCCGATGAACGACTCCCCGATGAACCGCTACCTCAGCCTGCCCGCCGACCTGCCCGTCCCCGAGGACGACGGCGCGACCGCCCACTTGCCCGGCACGACACTGCCGCCCCTGGAACTGCGCACCACCACCGGCGATGCGACGGTCCGCCTCGACGCCCTCGGCCCGGGCCGGACGGTGCTCTACGTCTACCCCCTCACCGGCCGCCCGGGCACCGACCTGCCCGAGGGGTGGGACACGATCCCCGGCGCCCGCGGCTGTACCCCCGAAGCCTGCGGCTTCCGCGACCACTACCAGGAGCTGCTGGACGCGGGCGCGGTCCGGGTGTTCGGCCTGTCCAGCCAGGACACCGACTATCAGCGCGAGGTCGTCGAACGGCTCCATCTGCCCTTCGACATGCTCTCCGACCCGACACGGAGCCTGGCCCGGGCGCTGGACCTGCCGACGTTCGAGGTCAGCGGGATGACGCTCTACAAGCGCCTGACGCTGCTCCTCCGCGACGGCATGATCGAGCACGTCTTCTACCCCGTCTTCCCGCCGAACGAGCACGCCGCCCAGGTGCTGACCTGGCTGCGCGATGCCTCGCACTGACCAGGAGCGGCTGATGTTCACCGGCCTGAGCGCCTTCCCCCTCACCCCGATCACCGACGACCGCATCGACGAGAAGGCGTTCGCCGCCCTCGTCCACCGGCTCGCCGCCGCCGGAGTCGACTCGATCGGAGCGCTGGGCTCCACGGGGTCGTACGCCTACCTCACCCGCGAGGAGCGCGCCCGCGCGGCCCGCATCGCCGTGGAACACGCCGACGGAACCCCGGTCGTCGTGGGCATCGGCGCGCTGCGCACCCGCCACGTACTGGAGGTCGCCGAGGACGCGCAGAACGCGGGCGTGGCCGGGGTGCTGCTGGCGCCGATGTCGTATCAGCGGCTCACCGACGACGACGTGTTCGGGCTCTACGAGGACGTCTCGGCGCACCTCTCCGTCCCGCTCGTCGTCTACGACAACCCCGGCACCACCCACTTCACCTTCACCGACGAGCTGTACGCGCGGGTGGCCGCGCTGCCCGGCGTGGCCTCCATCAAGATCCCCGGCGTCCCGGCCGACCCCCCGGCCGCCCACGCCCGCCTCCAGCGGCTACGGCAACTCCTGCCCGACACGGTGACCGTGGGCGTCAGCGGCGACGCCTTCGCGGCGACCGGGCTGAACGCCGGGTGCGACGCCTGGTATTCGGTGCTCGCGGGCACCTTCCCCGAACCCGCCCTGACCCTCACCCGCGCCGCCCGGTCCGGCGACCCCGACCGCGCTCGCGCGGAGTCCGAGCGGCTCCAGCCGCTGTGGGACCTCTTCGCTCGGTACGGCTCCCTCCGCGTCGTAGCCGCCGCAGCCGCCCACCTCGCCCTCACCCCACCCCACAACCTCCCCCTCCCCCTGCGCGGCCTGGACGCGGACGCCCGCGCCGAGGTCGCCGCGGTGCTCGAAGAGTTGGGGCTGAGCGCGTAGCGCGAGCAGCGCGCGCTGCTCAGGAGGCGTAGGCCTTGAGTTCCTCCGTGTCCAAGGTGAGCCCGATCGGATCGGGGAGTGCGACCGCCTGGCCGTACGGACGCGTCGTGAGACTCCGGTACTTCGCGTCTTTCGGATCGCCATGGACGGTGACCGTGCAGTCGTCCCGGTCGATGAGCAAGTAGACCGGGATGTCGGCGGCCGCGTAACCGTCACGCTTGAGCCCACGGAGACTTCGGTCGACATCCGGGTTGCGGGTGGTGACCTCGACGGCCATCAGCATGCCCGCCGGGTCGGACCACTCTCCGTGCCCCACGATGTGCCGACGCGGGGCGAGGACCGCGTCGGAGCGCACCCTGCCTTCACGGCGCGTCTCGGTCTTCAGCCCCCGGTAGGGGTACAGCGACAGGTCGGGCCGTTGTTCGAGGAAGAGCCGCACGAGCCACATGACGATCTCCCCGCGAAGTCCGTCCTGGGCAGGCTTCACCTCCAGCTTCCCGTTGATGAACTCCAGCCAGACCGTCTCCGGCGCGGCACGGGCCAGCTCTTCGAACTCATCGACCAGCATCTGGGGGCGGCGTGTTGGCGCGGTTTCCGGCATGGGATCAGCCTTCGTGCGTGCGGACATCGGACCGGATCGCCGCCGCGCGGCGGTGGACCTCGGCCGGAGACAAGCCGCCCGGCGGCAGCGGCTCCGCCTCGCCCCGGCAGGGGCGGCAGAGGCCGCCGGGGAGGGCCGCGGGCGGGCCGGGGCGGCCGCAGTCGGTGCACTCCAGGAGTCGGCTGATGGTGATCTCCGCGCGCGGCTCCGGTACGGGCTCCGGCGGCAGCTTGGCCTCCAGCCGGGTACGGGCCAGCGCGGCCGGGCTGTGCACCTGCACCGGCAGGCCGGACGTCAGAGCCCGGACGAGGCGGGCGGGGTCGGCGTCGCGCGCCAGCCAGGCCGCGGCGCGGGGTTCGAGTCGGGCGCAGTCGGCGGCCGAGAGGGTCATCCGGGGGTCCGCGCGCCCCAGGGACGCCAGGGCGTCATACGCAGGGGTCCTGGCGGGAGCGGGGGCCGTGGGTGCGGCGGCAGGACGGGGCTCCGGTGCGTCGTCGCCGCGCACGAACGCCTCCCACCACTCCTCCCCGCGCGCCGTCCGCGAGAAGAACGTACGGGTCACCCAGCGCGCCCCGTCCTCCGTGATGTGGTGCTCGCGGACGCGCCGCAGATGACCGGCCTCCGACAGCCGCCGCAGGGCCGTCGCACAGGCCATCTGGCCGTAGTCGGGGAGCCACTTGGCGAGCGTCTTGGCGTCAATCGCGGCGCCGTCCGGCAACCGGTCGATGTACGCGGCGATGGCCGCCTCACGCTTGGGCAGATGTGCGAAGTCGTCCGCGCGACGCGGGGATTGGCGGGGTGCGCTGCGCTTGCCGTAGCCGGGGTTGGCCAGCGGGTGTGCGGCGGGGTGCGGGGCAGCGATAAAGTCGGCTGAAGCCATGAGATCGATGGTCGCTTTCGATCTTGTAGGTCAGGCCCCGGACCGGTGTTGGCGCACCGCCGGGGCCGTTTGCTTGTTGCCGCGAACGCTAGACCGATACCACCGTACGTGGCAAGCCGGTCACATTATGTGCATAGGGAGGGTGGGTGGGTTCTACAACCCACCCGTTCCTTGGAAAGAGCGCTCAGGTCTCGGCACCCGAAGCTCAGCTCGCGACGGCCCGGCACCAGTCGTCGACGGTGGTGATGTCCGCCAGGCGCGGGAAGAGTTTCTCCAGCAGGAATAGATGCACATCCGAGTCGGGGTCCAGGCAGCCGTCCGCCAGGACGGTGAGGCCGAAGTCCAGGTCGGCGGCCTGGTACAGCGTGGTGAGCACGACGGCGCCGGTGGCGATGCCGGTGAGTACGAGGCTGTCGATGCCCCGGGACCTGAGCACCAGGTCGAGGTCGCTGCCCGAGAAGGCACTGGCGCGCCTCTTGGTCACCACCATGTCGCCTTCCCGAGGCTCGAGGTCCGAGTGGATCTCCGTACCCGGGTCTCCCTCCACGAACAGGCCGTCCCGTACGAGGGCGCTCAACACCTTGTTGCGGCTGCCCACTTCCGGGGCGCCGGGGCGCAGGGCGATGACGACGTAGATCACGGGGACGCCAGTCGGCCGGGCCGCTCGGCGGCGCGGGCCAGCCGCGTGAGGTACGCGGCGTCGGCCTCGGCGATGTCGACGATGGACCGTTGGACATCCATCACCAGAAGGGCGCTGTTCGCCATGCTGTCCGTCCTTCCTCGATGTCAGGGTTCTACGATCCTGATCATGCCCATGCGCAGAGAAGACGGCTACGAAATAACCACCGATCCCAGCCGCATCGACCTGGCCCTGGTCCACCACTGGCTGTCGACCGACGCGTTCTGGGCACTCGGCCGCAGTCGTGAAACGGTCGAGCAAGCAGCGCGCGCTTCGGTCAACTTCGGCGTCTACGACTCCGCCGGATCCCAGGTCGCCTACGCACGCGTCGTCACGGACCAGGCGACGTTCGCCTGGCTCTGCGACGTGTACGTAGCGCCCGCTCACCGCGGTAGGGGGTTGGGCACGTGGCTGGCCGCCGCGGTCCGTGACCACCTCGCGCCCTACAACCTCAAGCGGGTGCTGCTGTCCACGCTCGACGCCCACGACGTCTACGCCAAGGCCGGTTTCGTCCCCTTCCCCACCCCCGAGAACCTGATGATCCTCGACTCGGGCACATCGACCACGTAGCACCCACAGGAAGGGTGGACGGGTTGTGCCCGCGCACCGTTCCTTAGATAAATGCGCACAGGTTTCGGCGCGCGACACTCCGTGCCGCCTACGATGACCTATGGCCACAACTGGTCAGCTGATTGCCGCAGATTGACGATCGGGGCGCTGGAAGATGTCAGGAACGGACTGGATGTCATCGAGGTCGGAGTTCGCCCAGCCTCCGGTCGACCTCCGCACCGACATACCGCACTCCGCGCGCGTCTACGACTACCTCATGGGCGGCAAGACCAACTACGCGCCCGACCGCGCCGCCGGCGACGCCTCGGCGCGGGCCTGGCCCAGCCTGCCGACGTCCATGAAGCAGGCACGCCACTTCATGCACCGGTCGGTCCGCCACCTGGTGCGGGAGCACGGCATGCGCCAGTTCCTCGACATCGGCACCGGCATCCCGACCCCGCCGAACCTCCATGAGGTCGCGCAGGAAATCGCCCCCGACGCGCGGGTCGTGTACGTCGACAACGACCCCATCGTCCTCACCCACGCCCGTCACCTCATGACGAGCACGGCGGAGGGACGGACCGAGTACATCGACGCGGACATCCGCGACCTCGACTCCATCCTCGGGGCCGACGAACTGGGCAACACGCTGGACCTGAGGCAGCCGGTCACGCTGTCCCTGATCTCGATCGTCCACTTCGTCATGGACGAGGACGATCCGCAGGGCCTGGTACGGCGGCTGATGGCGGAACTCGCCCCGGGCAGCGCGCTGGCCATCACCGTCTTCACCGGCGACACCGCCCCCGAGGAGGTCGCCGGGGTCGGCCGCGAGTACAACGAGCGCGGTATCCCCCTCCAGATCAGGAGCAAGGCCGAGGCCGAGCGGTTCTTCGACGGCTTGGAACTGATCGACCCCGGCGTGACCCTGCTTCACCACTGGCGCCCGGACCACACCACGGAGGGGGTCCGGGACGAGGAAGTCGCGATGTACGGAGGCGTCGCGCTCAAGCGGGGCTGACGGCGGTGGCGGCGGCGAACGATATGAACTCCGCCCAGGCGTCCGGGGCGAGGGTCAGTTGGGGCCCGGCGTCGAGCTGCTTTGAGTCCCGGACGTGGACGGTGTGGGGGCAGGTGGCGACCTCGACGCAGTTGCCGCCTTCGCTGTTGCTGTAGCTGGACTTGGCCCAGGGTGCGGCGACCTCTACGCAGTTACCGCCTTCGGTGCCGCTGTAGCTGGACTTACGCCAGGAGAGGGCGACCTCGACGCAGGCGCCGCCCTCGTCATTGCTGTAGCTGGACTTGAACCACGCGAGCCCGTCGCTCATAGCTCCTCCGCCAACTTTCTGATGAAGTGCGCCGACTCCTCGGGGCTGAGGGCCTGCCGGACGATCATGTCATGGCGCCGCATCACGACGCTCACCTTCTCTGGGGCCGCAGACAGCACGCCCGTGGTCTGCCCTTCTTCATAGGCAAGGTGCTCGTGCTCTGGCGTCTCCACCAGGACGAACGGCCCACGGAGGCCCGGGTGGACACCCACGCTGGTCGGCATAACCTGGATGGTCACGTTACGCAACTGGCCGCTCGCCAGCAGATGGTTGAGCTGCCGCTTGTGGGCCTCCGGACTTCCGACGATGCGCCGCAGCACGGACTCCTCGATGACGAAGTTGAAGGACTTCGTCTGGTTCTGCAAGAGGCATCGCCGTTCCAGCCGACCCGCAACCCGTTCCTTGATCGTCTCGTCATCGAGCGGCGGCAGGTACGAGCTGAGCAGCTCGTGCATGTACTCGTCCGTCTGGAGCAGTCCAGGGATGAACTGCGGCTCATACCAACTAAGGGCGATCGCCTCGGCCTCGTACCGCATGTAGTCCTGCGAGTACGACGCGAACTTATCCGGCTTCAGGTACTCCTGACCCGCCAGCAACAGCCCACGCGCCCCGAACATCTGGTCGGCGACCTGGAGCAGCCGCAGGGCAGGCTTACGCCGCCCCTGCTCCATGGACTTCACGGTCTCGTACTCGTAGTTGGCCTCTTTGCCCAGCTCCTCGCGGCTCACCCCGGCCTGCATGCGCCACAGTTTGATCTGGTTGCCGCAATACCGCCAGGACATCGGCGACTGCGAACCGCCCTCCGTAACCGTCATCGCGCCCTCTCTCCCATGAGGCACCTGCGGTACGCATACGCAGCGTACCGACGTCGTTACTGCGGCACAGTACGCCTGACCAGCAGCATTCCGGTCATGAATGGACCAACTCCCCCTCTTCCGATGGACATCGAATGGCGGCTCCCCCGCCACCCCCGCAGCGTGGGCCGGGCGCGGACGCTGCTGCGTGAGCAGGTTCGTACGTGGCAGATCCCCGAGGTCCAAGCGGAGGTCGCCGTGCTGCTGCTCCGCGAGCTGGTGACGAACGCCTGCCGCCACGCGCGCGTTTCCCCAGGTCGGGAGGTCCGCGCACGCTGCGTGGTGCGTGACGAGAAACTGCGCGTCGAGGTGTCGGACGCGAGCGAGGTGATGCCTCAGCCGCGGCAGGCGACGGCGGAGGACGAGTCGGGGCGGGGGCTGGCGCTGATCGCGGCGCTCGCGGACGCGTGGGACGCGCATCCGCGGGCGTGCGGGATCGGGAAGACCGTGTGGTTCGAGCTGAAGCTGATCGCTGCTACGTAAGCGCCGCGAGGCCGCCCGCCAGCAGGTCGAAGGCGTGCTCGGCGTCGCGTACGGCGCCCTCGTAACGACCGTCGGCGGTCTCACCCTGCACCAGGCGCTGGAAGTTGTCCGCGGACAGCGCCCACTGGACGCCGATGATCTGGACGGCGGCCAGGCGGGCGGTGAGGTCCGGCGCGTCCGTGGTGTCGCGCAGGGCCTCGGCGAGGGCGCGTTCGCCGCCCGCCTTGAAGCGCTGCATGCGGTCGATCAGGGCCGGGGTGCCGTAGATCAGCTCGGTGAGCGAGCGGACCGCGGGGTGATCGTTGAGGCCGGTGATCGGGTCGCGGCGGCGCAGGCCGTCGAGGAAGTGGTCGCGCAGGGCGGCCAGCGGGGTGGTGTGCGCCGGGCGGGCGCGCACGACCCGGGCCGCTTCCTGCTCGTGGTCGGCCATGCGGTGCACCACGAGGTCTTCCTTGGTCGGGAAGTACGCGAAGAGCGTGCGCTTGGAGACCTCGGCGGCATGGGCGATCTCGGCAACGGAGACATGAGCGAAGCCGCGGTCGAGGAAGAGGTCGATGGCAGCGTCGGAGATCGCCGTACGCGTGCGCTGCTTCTTGCGTTCGCGCAGTCCTGGCTTGTCGGGCGTCGTCACTCGTTCAAGCTACCCCACCAAACTGCACTTGGAATATTTCTGCACCTGGTGTAGAAGTATACCGAGTGCAACGAACGAGGGGGAGCATGGGATGAACGAGACCGAGACGGACGTCGTGATCGTGGGCGCCGGGCCGACCGGGCTGACGCTGGCGTACGAACTGGCGCTGGCCGGGGTGGAGACCCTGGTGCTGGAGAAGCTGACCAGCCGCAACCGGCAGACGAAGGGCGGCGCGATCCAGGCCCGTACCGCCGAGCTCCTGGAGTCGCGCGGACTGCTGGAGCCGATGCGGCGCCGGGCGATCCCCGGCCCTCCGGTCGGCGCGAACTTCGCGCTGCTGCCGGTGCCGCTGGACTGCGGGCCCTGGGACACCCGGTATCCGTCCCCGGTCATGCTCCCGCAGTGGGAGATCGAAGAGGTGCTGGAGGAGCGGGCCACCGCGCTCGGGGCGCGGGTACGGCGCGGCGCCGCCGTGACGGCCGTCGAGCCGGACGACGACGGGGTGACCGTGACCACGGCGGACGGCGGGCCGCGGGTGCGGGCGCGGTACGTGGTGGCGTGCGACGGGGGACGCAGCGGGGTCCGTAAGGCGCTCGGGGTGCCGTTCCCGGGGCGGCCCGGTACGTATCTCGCCGTGCTCGCCGATATCCGGCTGTCGGCGGCGTCGTCGCTGGTGCCGCGCGAGCGGGGGCAGATCAGCACGCTGACGCGCCAGGCGAACGGCTACTGGTCCATGCTCATCCCGATCGGCGACGACCGCTACCGGCTCACCTACGGGGCCTTCGGGCGCGAGGACCCCGAGGACCTCACCCGGGCCACCCCGGTCGGCGGGGACGAGATCGCCGCCGCGCTGCGGGCCGTGTACGGCGAGGAGACGGTGCTCGGCGGGGTGGACAACGCCTCGCGGTTCTCGGACGCGACCCGGCAGGTCGAGCGGTACCGGGAAGGCCGGGTGCTCTTCGCCGGGGACGCCGCGCACATCCACCCGCCGCTGGGCGCCCAGGGGCTGAACCTCGGCCTCCAGGACGCGTTCAACCTGGGCTGGAAGCTCGCCGCGACCCTCCAGGGCCGGGCCCCGGCCGGGCTGCTGGACACCTACCACGCCGAACGGCACCCGGTCGCGGCCCGGGTCCTCCACCACACCGCGGCGCAGCGGGTCCTGGCGGACCCCCGCCCCAGCGAAGACGTGGCGGCCCTCCGGGACATCTTCACCGACCTGATGCGGCTGCCGGACACCAACCGGTACCTGTCGGGCCTGATCTCCGGCCTGGCCCTCCACTACGACGTACCCGGCACGCACCCCCTCACCGGGCGGCGGGTCCCGGACGCCGAACTGACGACCCCGGACGGCCCGACCCGGCTGTCGGCCCTCTTCGGGTCGGGGCACGCCGTACTGCTGGACGTGGCCGGGCTCGTCCCGGAGGACCTACAGCTACCGGGACACGTCGACCTCGTACGCGCCAAGCCCCGGGCCGAAGCCGACCTGGGCGCGGGCGCGCTGCTCCTGCGCCCCGACGGCTACGTCTGCTGGGCGGGGGACGACGCCGGGGCGTGCCGCGAGGAGCTGCCGCGCGCGATCGCCGCGCATCTGGTCGATGGAGAGAAGCCGCCCCCGACTCACCCATCCGCGCTGGGACCGATGACCCCGCCAAGGTCCTGTCAGCCACTAGACGCGGTTGCCCCACAGTGATGGGTCGTTCACGTTTCGCTTGGTGACCACGGGGGCGGGGAGCTGGTCCTCAAGGATTCCGCTGGGCAGCCGGACGATGGTGCTGCCGTGGTCCGTCGGCCCCGGTGCGAACTTCTGCCCCTCCATAGCCTTCTTGATGTAGCTCATGGCGTATTTCGCGTAGAGATCGATGGGCTGGGAGACGGTGGCGTCGATCTTTCCTTTGCGGATCGCATCGAGTTCCTGCGGGATGCCGTCGTTGGCGACGATGGTGATGTGTCTGGGGTCGCCGACCGGGAAGAGGGCGTTGTTTCGTTGCAGGATCGACAGCGCCGGTACCAGATAATCGCCGCCTGCCTGGAGGTAGATGCCTTTGATATCGGGATGGGCGTGGTACATCGATTCCAGGCCGACCGCGGCCTTACCGGCCTGCCAGTCCGCGGGGATATTCAGAACCTTGATGCGCGGGTAGTGCTTGGCCATGCAGGTAAGGAAGGACTTCGTGCGGTCTTGGCCGTTGACCGACGCCAGGCCGCCCTGGATCTGCACGACCTTGCCGGTCTTGACGGCATCGCCGAGGTACTGGCATGCCTTCCGGCCAAAGGCGCGGTTGTCCGCCCGGACCACCATGGCGACCTTGCCGCTGTCCGGTGCGACGTCCACCGCTACCACCGGCACCCCCGCCTGCCCGGCCGCGCGCAAGCCGGGCCGGATCGCCGCAGAATCCAGCGGCCCCACGACGAGGCCCTTGACCTGCTGGACCAGCAGGGTGTGGATATCGGAGATCTGTTTGTGGGTATCGGATTGGGAATTCACTGCGGGGAGCATTTTGACGCCGTGAGCCTTGGCCTGCGGAGGGACGGCGGCATTATAGGCCCGCCAGAATGGCGTGGTCTTCGGAATGACCACTCCGACCTCCCCCGTGGTGGCCGTGGGACCGGGCTTTGTGCCGCCGCCGCAGCTCGTTGTCGCAAGGCCGCAGGCGAGCGCGACAATGGTCGCGGCGGTGGCCATGCGCCTCGTGCGGCCCGGCCTCGGAACTCGGGGCACGGCGGAGCGACTGGGGGCCCGGAGTACCGGTCGCCTCCAGAATTCTCGCCCGTGATGTGTGCCCATTCAGCCGTTCCCTCGGGAAAGACACCCCGGCGCGGCGGTGAAACCCGGCGGGCCGTTCTCGGCCCGCTGCCTTCTTATCCTAGTGGCTCGTCAGGACCTTGGCGGGGTCATCGGTCCAAGCGCGGATGGGTGAGTCGGGGGCGAAATTGGTTTTCGGCTCGGCGCGGGCGTTGTGCCAGCGGATGTAAGCGGCGATGGCGGCGTTCTGTTCGTCGTGGCTGCCCAGGCTCGGACGCCGGTGGCCGGATCGAGGGCGGCGAGCTCGCCCCGGACGACGCCGGGGCGTGCCGCGAACGGTTGCCGCGCGCGATCGCCGCGCAGCCGGTCGATGGGGCCGCCTAGGCGTCGGACAGGCGGCCCGTCGCGGAGGCGAAGCCCAGCCAGGTGTGGCGGTTGTTCGCCCAGCACCAGCCCACCTTGGGGGCGTCGCGGCGCTCGCGGCCGTCCCGCCCGGTGCCGTTGCTGATCCAGATCGCCGGAGTGCGGGAGTCCAGGGCCCCGTTGGCCTTGCGCAGGCGGGAGCCGATGGTCATGAAGCAGTGGTTGCGCTCCAGAACGGCGGGCTGCTGCATCACCCAGTGGATGCCCTCGGTGAGCAGCAACGGCGTGCGGGCCTCCGCGGTGAGGGCCGGAAGTGCCTCGTTCGGGCTCCAGTTGGCCATCTGGTCGCCGCGGTCGAGGCCGGTGAGCAGGTAGAGCGGGGCCTCGGGCAGCACGACCGTGTCGAGCGGGGCGAAGAGGTCGACGTCGGGCATGTCGGTGACGACGAAGCCCGGCTTGTCGCCGCGGTGGATCAGCGGCGCGAGGGCGGAGGCGGGGGCCCGGTCCGGGTGAACGGCGAGCAGGGCGCCCCCGCCGCCCGCAGCGGCCTGGGCGGCGGCGAAGGTACGGATCTCGGCGGCGGACAACCCGGCGATCTCGTGCACCCCCAGCTCGATCAGCCGCTCGGCCTGCGCACTCAGGGCCGGGGGTGCCGGAGGTGCGGGGACGGTGGTGGAGGTGGCGGGCGTGGTTGCGGGCACGATGCTCCCAGGGCAGCGACGTGAGCGGACCCTGGGGCAACGCGGCCACCCCACCGGAACGTTCCCCACCGCTACCCTCGCCTCTCGGGCACGCGGGTCAGGGTCAGGGTCAGGGTCCGGCGGAGACCGGGGTGCGGGACAGGGCGGTGCGCAGTGCGAAGACGCCGAGCAGGCCGCCTGCCGCGAACCGCTGGGCGGCCATGACGCGGGGCCGGGTGGCCAGAAACCCCGAGACCCGTGCTGCGCCCAGCATGATCAGCCCGTTCACGGTGATCCCGACGACGATCTGCACGCCACCGAGCTGGAGCAACTGCGCCCAGGCCGGGCCTCCCTGAGGGTCCAGGAACTGGGGCAGCAGCGCGGCGTACATCAAAGCGATCTTCGGGTTGAGCAGGTTGGTCAGCAGCCCCATCGAGAACAGGCGGGCGTCGGAGACCGGGGGCAGGTCCTGGTCCGGGGCGAAGGGCGAGCGACCGCCGGGCTTGAGCATGCCCCAGGCGAGGTAGGCCAGGTAGGCGGCCCCGGCCAGCTTGACCACGGTGAACGCCACCGGCACCGCGGCGAACAACGCGGACAGGCCCGCGGCCGCGGCCAGCAGGTAGAACAGGAACCCGACGGCGGTCCCGCCGAGGCTGACCAGGCCCGCCCTTCGGCCCTGGGTGATCGCGCGGGAGGCGAGGTGGACCATGTTGGGTCCCGGGGTCAGAACCATGCCCAGTTCGACCAGGGCCACCCCTCCCACCGCGGTCAGAGTGATCACCGGTCAACCTCCTGGTTGTTCAAAGGACGCCTACGACGCATCAGGTTACGACCCCCGCCGCTCGGGACTTGCGTGCACCCGTGACGGCCTTTCGTCGATGAAGAAGAGCACCCGGTGCTCCGGCTCGCCGAGCGCGTCCAGCAGGCAGTCCACGATCAGCGCGCCCTTCGACGGCCAGCGCCGGTAGACGGTCGGCTTCGCGACGCCCGCCGCGGCAGCGATGCGCTCAACGGTGTGGTGGGCAAGCTCGCCCGGGCCCTCGATGACCTCCTCGCCGATCTGAAGTGGGCCCGGCCTCCCGCCGCCTGGGTTGAGAGCAGGCGTCAGACCAGGCGGCGGGCGGTGGCCCAGCGGGTGAGTTCGTGGCGGTTGGAGAGCTGGAGCTTGCGCAGGACCGCCGAGACGTGGCTCTCCACCGTCTTCACCGAGATGAACAGCTGCTTGGCGATCTCCTTGTAGGCGTAGCCGCGCGCGATCAGGCGCAGGACCTCGCGTTCGCGCTGGGTGAGGCGGTCCAGGTCCTCGTCCACGGGCGGGGCGTCCGTGGAGGCGAAGGCGTCGAGGACGAAACCGGCCAGGCGCGGGGAGAACACCGCGTCGCCCTCGGAGACACGGAAGATCGCGTCGACCAGGTCGGTGCCGGTGATCGTCTTGGTGACGTAACCGCGGGCGCCGCCGCGGATCACGCCGATGACGTCCTCGGCGGCGTCCGAGACGGAGAGGGCGAGGAAGCGCACCGGGCGCTCCGTGGCCGCCATCAGCGCGGCGCTGCGGCGCAGCACCTCGACCCCGCCGCCGCCGGGGAGGTGGACGTCGAGCAGGACCACCTCGGGGCGGGTCGCGGTGATCACGGTGACGGCCTGGTCGACGTCGGCCGCCTCGCCGACCACCTCGACGCCGGTACGGGCCGTCTCGCCGATCTCGGCCTGGACGCCGGTGCGGAACATGCGGTGGTCGTCGACGAGGACGACGCGGCACCGGCGGGCGTCCGTGCCGGTGGTTCCGTTCGTCGCGTCCGTACCGCCGCCGCCCGTTGCCTCGGTCATGTCGTCGCCGCCCTCTCCATCTCCAGCTCCACTACCGTGCCCCCGTCGGGCGCGGACCTCAGCCTGGCCGTGCCGCCGTTCCGCTGCATTCTGCCGATGATCGACTCGCGGACGCCCATACGGTCGTCCGGTACCGCGTCCAGATCGAAGCCCGGGCCCCGGTCGCGTACGGACAGGAAGACCGTCGCGCCCTCGACTTCGGCGAACACCTGGACCGCCCCGCCGTCGCCACCGTACTTGGCGGCGTTCACCATCGCCTCGCGTGCGGCCTGCATCTGCGCCGCCAGTCTCTCGTCCAGCGGGCAGTCGCCGACCACCACGACCTCGATCGGGACACCGTGGTGGTCCTCGACCTCCGCCGCCGTCGCCTTGACGGCCTCCGCGAGGGTGTCCGGTTCCTCCGCCTCGTCCTTGCCCGTGCCCTCCGGCTTGTACAGCCACGCGCGCAGCTCCCGCTCCTGCGCGCGGGCCAGCCGGGCCACTTCGCGCGGGTCCTCCGCGCTGCGCTGGATCAGGGTCAGGGTGTGCAGCACCGAGTCGTGGACGTGCGCCGCCACCTCGGCCCGCTCCTGGGCGCGGATGCGCATCAGACGCTCCTCGGAGAGGTCCTGCGTCATCCGGATCACGTACGGGCCCGCCAGCAGCGCGATGCCGACGATCACGGCGAGGGCCGCTTGGAGGGCGGCGCCCAGGTACTGGGCCGAACCCTGGCCCTGGAGGACGAGGATGCCGGTCACCCCCGCGCCCACCAGCACCACCCCCGCCCCCGCCCGGGCCAGCGGCAGCACCCGCTTGCTGCGGCTCAGCTCCACCCACTGGGCGCGGCGGGCGTTGTCCGCCTGCCGCCAGAACAGGGCGACGCCCGCCCCCACGAGGAGCAGCGGCCAGATGTAGGTGTTGGCGCGGCCCAGCTGGAAGCCCTGGATGAAGATGCCCATGCCGATGAAGAGCGCGACCAGGGCGATGATCTGGCCGCGTTCCGGCTTGCGGGCCAGGATCCGGCGGCGGCCGTCGGGGCCCACGGTGGTGAGGGGGCGGGTCGTCTCGCCCACGCCGCCTACGCCGAGGGGGACGATGAACCAGAAGAGCGCGTAGAGGAGGGTGCCGAAGCCCTCCGCCATGATCAGGGCGACGAACGCGATCCGTACCCAGGAGACCGGCAGCCCCAGATGCCCCGCGAGGCCCCTCGCCACGCCGCCGAGGAGGCGGCCTTCGGCGCTGCGGTAGAGCTTGCGCGGGGGTGGCTCCGTGGGGGTGGGGGTGGTCGGGGGTGCGGGGGCGGTCATGCCTCCGATCGTCACACGGGGGGTGTGGTCCGGACATCAGGGGCGACCCTGATCATTCCCGGAGGGGGCGGGTGGGCGCCTGCGGTGGGCGCCTGCGGCGGCTTGTTCCCCACCCCGCCCCTTCCCGAAACTGGGGCTCCGCCCCGGACCCCAGGGTGGGGGCTCCGCCCCCACACCCCCGCCGGGGCTCCGCCCCTGGACCCCGGACACCGCGGGCCCGTCGGCGACGGACACCGCCCCGCGCCGAGTGCCGCCCGAGCGGGGGCAGATGCGCCGCGCCGAGCTGCGACGGGGCCGTCACCAAACAGCCCGCGCCGCGTCAGGGGGCCGTCGCTGAGCAGCCCCACCCGCAGCGGGGCCGCCTCACCGAGCCCGCCCGAACAGCGGGGACGGCGTCAGGGGTGGGCTCAGGTGTGCGCGTGGCCGTATCTCGCGGCAAGCGGCTCGACATCCGGTTCGCCGAAGCGGGTGCGTAGGGCTTGGAACTTGGTGATCTTCTCCGGGCCGAAGCGGGACACGTGGGTGGCGTAGGTGTCGAAGGAGAGGAACGCCGGAGGGGTGGTCTTGGTGTGGAACTTGTCCGCGTACATGACCAGCTGTTCCTCGCCGGTCTCGGCCACGTAGTCGGCGGGCGGCAGGGGCAGCGCCTGGCGTTCGACGTCGTGGCGGGTGAGCCCTACGCCGGTGTGGCAGGAGCAGAAGCGGCACAGGCGCTCGGGGAAGCCCTCCTCGCGGAGGATCGCGTGGCCGAGGACGCCGTGGCGGATGTAGTCGTCGGTGCGGAGTCGGCCCATGGTGTCGTAGAGGCGGTAGACGCCGATGTCGTGGAGCAAGGCGCCCGCGCGGACGAGGTCGGCGTCGAGGGGGTGGGCGTCGGCGGCGAGCAGTTGCTCGGCTACGCGCCAGACGATCTCGCAGTGCGTGTGGACGAGCTCGAACGCCTCGCGCGTCGGCGCGTACTTCTCGTGCAGCGCCCGTATGTCGTCGACCGTCGGAAGGATCACGGCGGGGAGCGTAGCAATGGGGCAGAGCTAGTGCCGCGTCAGCCAAGGTTCACCCCGCTCGCCGCCCTGGCACGGCCATCTGCGGCGTTGCCGAATCGACCGAGTAGGCCCACTACGAGGCCGACCTCGCTACCGGGCGAACCTTGACTGACGCGGCACTAGGGGGTGTCCGTTCCGCGGGCCCGCTTCCGGCGGGCCAGGTACGTCAGGGCCGACACCACCCCCGCCCCGCACAATCCCCCGACCAGCACCATCAGCGGTACGAGCGTCCGCACGTCCCACTCCCCGGCGGCGTCCAGCCCGTACACCGTCGCGACACCCAGCACGACGAGGCCCGCCACCAGCTTTCCCGGTTCCACCGGATGGCGCTTCATGAGCGCGTCACCTCCACGTTCCCCAGGCCGATCGACAGCCGCAGCACCAGCGTTCCGTGCGCGGCGCTCGCGCCGCCCTTCGGGTCGAGGGTGAGGGTGCGCTCCCGGCCCGGTTCGATGTCGATGTCGTCGTTGCGTTCGCCCGGGAGCCGGATGTCGCCGAGCCCCGTCCGGATGGACAGCTTGAGGCGGGCGTCCCGGGGCACCGTCACGGCGAGCTTTCCGGCGCCGACCTCGGCCCGGGTCCGGACGGTCTGGTCGTCCGTCAGCCGGAAGCGGTCGAGTTTCAGCTCGCCGACGCCCCCGCCCAGCTCGTACGAGGGCCGTACGGCGGCCGCGGACGTCGGGGCCCAGGTCTCGCGGGACCAGTCGGTGGTGACGGACCGCGGGAGCGCCGTGGCGGCGGCCAGCAGGGCGCAGGTGACGACGGTCATGAGGGCGGTCCCCACTCCCGTCCGCCCGTACCAGCAGCTGACCGTCATCCCGAGGCCGAAGACGGCCAGCGCGCAGGTGAGGCCGATCTCCAGGCTGGTGCCGAGCGGTTGGGAGTGCCAGGAGAGCCGGGTGCCGGCGGCCGCGGCGGCGAGCGCGACCAGGAAGATCCAGCCGCCGATGGAGGACCGGTCGCGGATCCGCCGGGCGCGCGCCGCCCGCGCCGTGGCCTTGTCGTACGGGCCGTCGTCCGGGCCCCACAGATACCCCGAGCCCGCGCCCGGCAGCCCCGTCGTGCCGTCCTTGACGAGCGGGTCCCGCCACCACGACGGCCCCGGCCCGCCCCGCGTCGGCGGAGCCTTGGCCTCCGGGGGCGCGTCCGCGACGGCCTGCGCCGTGGCCGGATCCACCGGGGCACCGCTGCCCGTCGCCAGCCTCCGGTGGTGCGACCAATAGCCGACGCCGCCCGCCGCGAGGGCCAGCATGAACGAGAACAACATCACGCCGCCGTTGTTCAGCATCGACAGGAACAGCCCGCAGCCGACCAGCGCGCACAGGACCGCCGTCAGCGCCGGACCCTCGACACGCCCGGAGAGCAGTCGGCGCCCCTCGTTTTCGTCCTCCCCGTTCATGGGGACGAGCAGCCAGCAGAAGCCGTACACGATCAGGCCGATTCCGCCCGCGACGGCCAGCACGGACAGGACGATCCGGAAGATCACCGGGTCGACGTCGCAGGAGCGGCCGAGCCCGCCGCACACCCCCGAGATCATCTTCTGGTCGCGGCTGCGCCGCAGCGGCACATGCGCGAACGGCGGCGGCTGCGGGCCCGCGCCCCGGGATCCTCCGGAACCGGCCGCGCCCTCGCCTTCGTCCGCCACGGTGGGTGCATCGGTCATGCGTCCATGGTGACAAGACGGTCGTTCCGGCGGCATCCGGTGGAACCCTGGGCCTTCCCTGAGATCATCCCCGATGTCGTGGCGACTATCGTGGCGGGTCGAACATGCGCGGCGGGCGGGGAGAGCGAGCCGCCGTGGAGCGGGAGGGGAGTGCGGTGTCGGACGTAGGGCGGCTGATCGCCGGACGGTACCGGCTGGCCGAGCAGATCGGTCGCGGCGGCATGGGTACGGTCTGGCGCGCCGAGGACGAACTGCTGGGCCGTCAGGTCGCCGTCAAGCAGCTGCACGTCTCGCCGCACCTCAGCGAGGACGAACTGACGACGATGCACGAGCGCACCCGCCGCGAGGCGCGGAGCGCGGCGCGCATCACGCACCCCAATGTGGTCGTCGTCCACGACGTCGTGGACGACGAGGGACTGCCCTGCATCGTCATGGAGTACGTGCCGTCCACGACCCTGGGCGACCTGCTCAAGGAGGGCGGAACGCTCTCCCCCGACGAGACCGCCCGCATCGGCCGCGGCATGATCGCCGCCCTGCGCGCCGCCCACGCGGCGGGCGTCCTGCACCGCGACGTCAAGCCCGGCAATGTGCTGCTCGGCAAGGACGGCCGGGTCGTGCTCACGGACTTCGGCATCGCCATGGCCACCGGCACCTCCACGCTCACCAAGACCGGCGAGGTCGTCGGCTCCATCGACTACATCGCCCCGGAGCGGGTGCGCGGCCGCAAGCCCGGCCCGGCGTCCGACCTGTGGGCGCTGGGCGCGACGCTCTATCAGGCGGTGGAGGGCCGGGCTCCGTTCCGTAAGCCGACGCCGATCGAGACCGGGTACGCGATCGCCGTGGACCCGCTGGACCCGCCGCGGCGGGCGGGCTCGCTGGCCCCGCTGATCGAGGCGCTGCTGGAGAAGGAGCCGGAGCGGCGGCCGTCGGCGGAGGAGACGGAACGGGCGCTGCGCGGCCCGGCGTCGGAACCGGAGACGACGGTGTTCCCGGTGCAGGGGCAGGACGGCGGTCGGACGACCACGACGACCATGGCCCTGACGACGAACCGGAGCCCGGCCGCGGAGACGCCTCCGGGGCCGCCCCCACGGCGGGACGCTCCCACACCGCAGCGGCCGAACCCCGTCCCCGATTTCCCTCCCGCCTCCCCGCCCCAGGGTTCCGGCGCCCGCAAGGCCCGGTGGACCGCCGTCGGGACGGCGCTGGCGGTCGTGGTGGTGGCGGGTGGCGTCTACGCGTGGAAGGCGGACATCGGCAGCCCCTCCGTCTCGGCCCCCTCGGCCTCCCCCTCGTTCACCCCGTCCCCCGTCCCCGAGGGCTACCGCCTGGTGAAGGGCCTCGGCGTCTCCTTCCCCGTCCCCGACGCATGGAAGATCGACTCCGACTCGGACGGAAAGGTCGACAACACCCAGGAGGTCCGCTACCTCGACCCCACCAAGATGGTCCAATTGTCGGTGAACGTCCTCGACTTCGCCTCCGACGACCAGGTCAAGCACTTCGAGGACGTCGAGGCCAGCCTGAAGAAGGAGGTCCTCGCGTACGAGCGGACCCGTATGCAGGAGACCACCTTCCGCGGCATGCCCGCGGCGATCTGGGAGTTCCGGTTCAAGGGCCGCGCCCGCTGGTTCCGGGCGATCGACCTGGGCTTCGGCAACGAGGGCGACAAGGAGTACGCGATCTATCTGAGCGCGCCGGAAGACCAGTGGAGCCGGTACCGCCCGATCTTCGACAAGGTCCGCGACGGCATCCGGCTCCCCTCCTGAGCGGAGCCGGATGCCGGATGTTCCGTGCGTCAGGTGAAGAGCTGGGAGTTCTGGCGGCGGCGGTGCTTGCTCCAGACCGTGTCCAGGGACAGGTAGGGGGCACCGGCGAGGACCAGGGGCAGCCAGGCCATCAGATAGGCCAGGTCGTTGCCGTAGTAGTACGGCTCCGTCTGCCAGCTCACCGTCAGCCACAGGCTCAGCGAGATCAGCGCCCCGCCGAGGGCCGCCAGGCGGGTGAGGAGCCCGAAGAGGGTGCCGAGGCCGACGGCCAGTTCTCCGAAGGCGATGACGTAGCCGAAGGTGCTCGGGGCGTTCAGGGCCTGGTCGACCAGCCAGGGGACGGCCGAGGTGTCGCGCACCTGGCTCATCAGCTGGCCGATCGAGCCCGCGCCGCTGTCGGCGAGGAACGCCGAATCGGTGAGCTTGTCGATCCCGGCGTACACAAAGGTGACGCCGAGGAAGATCCGCAGCGGCAGCAGCGCATAGCGGGCTGCCGTCTCCCGCACTCCGCCCGTCGGCGGGCCGCCTATGCCGCTCACGACGTTCACACTGCCCGCGTCTCCCGCGGGACCCCCTCCGACCGTTCGGTCCGCATGCCTCATGACGCCCGCCTCTCCCGTTGCGCAGTCATCAAAACCATACGGAGGGAATGCGGGTTCCGACTCAGTGCAGGGGGGTTACGACTCAGTCCAGTACGTCGATCTGGTAGCGGTTCGTCTCCGCCCCCGACGCCGTCACCACCTGCACGTCCACCCGGCCCGGCTCCACGTCCACCGGCACCGGGACGGTCAGCGCCGTATCGGTCGGGTTGCTGAAGCCGCCCGCCACCGGCACCAGGGGGACGTGGACGTGGACGGCACCGATGCGGACGACCATCCGGGCCAGCCGGTCGGGGTCCCCCGCGCCCGGCGGGACGAAGCCGCTGCCGCGGATCTCGATGTCGTCGCCGGTACGGATCGGGGCGTCGCGGTCGATGCCGCCCTCCTCGGGGCGGACCCGGACGACGGACAGCACGGTCGGGCGGCCGCCCTCCGCGTACTTGCCGGTGAGGTACATCAGGACGGAGACGACGGCGAGCAGCACCAGCCCCCAGGGCAGCTCCGGCAGCCGCCACGGCTCGCGGGCGAGGCGGACGGCGGCGAACGTGAGGGCGACCGCGTGGACGACGACGTACTGGGCGTCGGCGAAGCTGCCGCGGCCCGCGTCGTCCGTGAGGAGGTCGGCGGCGCGCGGGCGGACCGCGCGGACCTTCTGGAGCCGCTGAGCCCGCACCCGGGCCGCGACGACGAGCCGGGCGAGCACCGCGGCCACGCAGGTCAGCGAGGCGACCGTGAGCAGCCCGGCGGCGTGCCCGAGGGACAGACCCCCGGCGATCCGGTCCCGGTCGCCGGGGTCGACGGCCAGCTCGACGGCGAGGACGAGCACCGAGAAGACGGCGAGCAGCAGCCAGGCGGCGGCGAGGGAGCGGGAGGTGGACATCCGGTTGTCCTCGCCGACGAGCGGCGCGAGCGGGCCGCCGTTGCCGTAGTGCAGCCGGGCGGTGAGGGTCAGCAGCGCCCCGGTGACGAGGGCGGCGGTGAGCCCGGCGGTGCGGGCGACCGACCAGCCGGTGCCGAGCGCCGTCGCCAACTGCCCGATCAGCAGCGCCCCGACAGCGCCCCAGACCACCAGCAGGGTGCGCCGCCACACCGCGTCGCGCCATGCGGTGCTCTCGGCCTGGCCGCAGTCGAGGACCGTACGGGCCGCGTGGGCGAGCTCGTCCGACACCCACTGCCGGGACGCCCCCGCGGAGTGCGCGAGAGCCGCCGGAAGGCCCTCTCCGGCCGCGAAACGCTCCCGCATGGCCACGAACGCGGCCACCGCCCGCCGGTGGCCCTCGCGGGCGCCCTGCGGGCACTCACAGCCCGCCGCGCCGTGGTCCGCGTGGCCGTGGCCGCCGGGTCCGCCCGCCGCCTTCACTGTCGCCTTCGTGGCGTCTTTCGTCGTGTCCACCGCCACGAGGTCTCACCGCTCCGTCGTTCACTCGTTCTGTACGCCCAACTGACATGTGTTGAGGGAGGATTGTGCCGCACCGCGAGGGGTCTCAGTTGAGCAGGTCCGGCTCACCGCGGGTGATCTGGAGATACAGAGGCTGATAGTTGATCCACGCCACAAGATCGCTTCCGAGCTGCTCACGGGTCTGCACGGCGCTCCGGTGATCGATGAGCACCGGCTTCCCCGCCGCCTTCGCCGACAGCTGCGCCTGGCACGCGCGCTCCATCGTGATGAACCACCAGGCGGCCGCGTCGACCGAGTCCCCGACGGTCAGCAGACCGCGATTGCGCAGGATGAGGGCCTTGTACGCACCGAGCGCGGACGCGATCCGGCGGCCCTCCTCCTCGTCCACGACGACGCCGGTGCTGCTGTCGTAGAGCCCGTGGTCCTCGAAGAAGGCGCACACGTCCTGGGTGATCGGCTCCAGCAGCTCGCCGAGCGCGGACAGGGCCCGGCCGTGGGCGGAACGGGTGTGGGCGACCGCCACCACATCCGGTCGGGCCCGATGCACGGAAGAGTGAACGACGAAGGCCGCCTGGTTGACGTGGTAGCGCCCGTCGACCACCTGGCCCGCCTCGTTGACGAGGATCAGGTCGCTCACGGTGACGTGGGCGAAGGGCATGCCGAAGGGGTTCACCCAGAAGTGGTCGGTGAGTTCCGGGTCGCGCACGGTGATGTGCCCCGCGACCCCCTCCTCGTACCCGTACCGCCCGAAGATCCGCAGCGCCGCCGCCAGCCGCTCCTTGCGGTACCGCCGCTCGTCGGCCGGGGAGGCGTGGGTGGGCGGCATGGTGATGTGCAGCTGGTCGGTCGGTATCGGCTCGGGGTTCGGCCGCGGTATCGGCATCGTCATCTCGGCAGCTCCCTCCTCGGGACCTTCAAGGCTCCGAGGCGGAAGCTACCTCTGGGTATCGCAGGAGGCCAGGGTCAGGGCCTACGGGGGTTGATCCCGGTGAGGTCGATCTCGATGGGGAACGGGACGCTCAGGGTGAGTTTGCTGTGGTAGATACCGGTGGTTTGGTACGCGTTCACAGCGGGGTCCAGCTCGTAGACGTAGACCACGGGGAGGCCGCCCTCCTCCTCCACCCGCCAGAAATGCGGCACACCCGCACCGGCGTATTTGCGCGGCTTGACCTCCCGGTCTCGCTCCCTGGAATCCGGCGACACGACCTCCACGGCCAGAAGGATCTGCTGAGGGCCGTACCAGGTCTGGTGCGCGTCGAGAAACTCGTACGCCTGCGTCACCAGGACATCCGGCTCGATCCGGTTCTTGTCATCGAGCCGGACGCTCATCTCCCGCAGGACCTCTGACGCGTCCGGCGCCTGGTTCTCCAAGGCGAACTCGAGCAGTTTCATGACACGTGCGTGGAACGCGGCCTGCGGACTCACGAGGACGAGACTCCCGTCGATCAGCTCCGTGTGCGGAGGAAGATTCGGAAGCCGGTCGAGATCGTCCGCCGTCCAGCCGCCCTGCGGCGGGCGGGCCCACTCGTACTGCTCGTCCAGCTCGTACTCGCGTGCGGCGCTCATGATTGCTCCCATGGGACGGAGTCTCGCCTCTGCGGTCAGAGTACCCAGCGCAAACAGCGACGCCGCCACCCAAACGTATGAGCGACGGCGTCGGTGTTGACGATCAGATGACGATCATTCCCACTCGATGGTGCCGGGCGGCTTGCTGGTGATGTCCAGGACCACCCGGTTGACCTCGTCCACCTCGTTGGTGATGCGGGTCGAGATCCGCGACAGCACGTCGTACGGGAGGCGCGACCAGTCGGCCGTCATGGCGTCCTCGGAGGACACCGGGCGCAGCACGATGGGGTGGCCGTAGGTGCGGCCGTCACCCTGGACGCCGACCGAGCGGACGTCGGCGAGCAGGACCACCGGGCACTGCCAGATGTCGCGGTCCAGACCGGCGGCGGTCAGCTCCTCGCGGGCGATCGCGTCGGCCTCGCGGAGCAGGTCCAGGCGGTCCTTGGTGACCTCGCCGATGATGCGGATGCCGAGGCCCGGGCCCGGGAAGGGCTGGCGGTGGACGATGTCGTCCGGGAGGCCCAGCTCCTGGCCGACGTTGCGCACCTCGTCCTTGAAGAGCCGGCGCAGCGGCTCGACCAGCTGGAACTCGATGTCGTCGGGCAGTCCGCCCACGTTGTGGTGGGACTTGATGTTGGCGGTGCCGGTGCCGCCGCCGGACTCCACCACGTCCGGGTAGAGGGTGCCCTGGACCAGGAACTCCACGGCCTCACCGGCCGCGCCCGCCTCGGCCACCAGCTCGGCCTGGGCCTGCTCGAAGACCCGGATGAACTCCCGGCCGATGATCTTCCGCTTCTCCTCGGGGTCGGAGACCCCGGCGAGCGCGTCCAAGAAGCGCTGCTCGGCCTCGACGACCTTGAGCTGGACGCCGGTGGCCGCCACGAAATCCTTCTCGACCTGCTCGGACTCGCCCTTGCGCATCAGCCCGTGGTCGACGTACACGCAGGTGAGCTGGTCGCCGATGGCCTTCTGGACGAGGGCGGCGGCGACGGCGGAGTCCACACCGCCGGACAGCCCGCAGATCGCGCGCTTGGTGCCGACCTGCTCGCGGATGGCCGCCACCGACTCCTCGACCACGTTGGAGGTGGTCCAGGTGGGCGACAGGCCCGCGCCCCGGTACAGGAAGTGCTCCAGGACCTGCTGGCCGTGGGTGGAGTGCATCACCTCGGGGTGGTGCTGTACGCCGTACAGCTTGCGCTCGTCGCATTCGAACGCCGCGACCGGCACCTGGTCGGTGGACGCGGTGACCGTGAAGCCCTCGGGCGCGGCCGAGCAGGCGTCGCCGTGCGACATCCACACCTGCTGCTGCTCGGGGGTGCCCGCGAAGAGCGTCGAGCCCTGCTTGGTCACGTTCAGGTCGGTACGGCCGTACTCGCGCGCACCGTTGTTGTCGACGGTGCCGCCGAGCGTGACGGCCATCAGCTGGAAGCCGTAGCACATGCCGAAGACGGGGATCCCGGCCTCGAAGATCGCACGGTCCAGCCGGGGCGCTCCCTCGGCGTAGACCGAGGAGGGCCCGCCGGAGAGGATGATCGCCTTCGGGTTCTTGGCGAGCATCTCCGCCACCGGCATGGTGGACGGGACGATCTCGCTGTAGACCCGGGCCTCGCGGACTCGTCGGGCGATGAGCTGGGCGTACTGCGCGCCGAAGTCGACGACCAGAACGGTGTCGGGGGCGGCAGCAGGGGACGCTGATGGCACTTCGGCGGCCTTCCGGCGGTGGAACTGGAGGGTTGGACTTTCGATTCTAACCAGCCCATAATCAGCCTCATGTCCACGCGCATGACCTTCGTCTTTACCTATGGCACCGGCCCGTCCGGCTGCCATGGTCGTGCTGCTTGAACTACTGACAAGCGACTTCCCAGGCGCCCCGGGCCGGTCAAGGCCCGGGGCGCTGGTGCGTATGGCTTCGGGTCTCCCCCGGTTCCGGGTCCCTCTGATCGACCTCATCGGCCTCATCGGCCTCATCGACAGCAGAGACCAGGAGATACGGATATGAGCACGAGCACGACGTCGGATGTGATCGGTTCGGCGCGCGAGCGGATCGACGACCTCGACGGACGCATCCTCGAACTCGTCCGGGAACGGATGGCGGTCTCGGCCTCCATCCAGGAGGCGCGCATCGCGGCGGGCGGGCGGCGCGTGCACCTCTCCCGCGAGATGGAGATCCTCGACCGCTACCGCCGGACGCTCGGCAAGCCCGGCACCACCCTCGCCATGACGCTGCTGGAGCTGTGCCGCGGCCGGGCCTGACGCCCCGGTCCCCGTATCCGGCCCCTCCCGTCACCCGTACGGCGCGTGACCGGCTCGCGAACGGACTCGTTGAGCCCGGTGCCGCGTCGGCGAGGTGACCGGTCGGCAGGGGACAGCAGCCCGGTCACCATCCACAGGGCGGTCGGTCCCGGGGACGCCTGGGACCGACCGTATCCAGTCGAAACGGTTGCGCCCGGAGCGATGCATCCACCACGATGCAGTGAGGGAAAACACCCCGGGTCAGCACCCGTCATTGGCCCGACCACGGCTGATCACGAGTCCGGCCGCGCGGGCGTACGCCCCTGACGCGCCTCCTCCCCGACGCGCCTTCCTCCCCCATTGATCCCCTCCTGTCATACCCACCGATCCACACCCCGAGCCCGCGGCGCAACCCCCCGGCGCCGCTCCTTCAGCACCGGCGCTGCCCTGACGCCGGTGCTGACCGCCTAGGGCCCCGGGACGCCCGCCACGGTCGGCGTCCCGGGGCCCTACGCCTGCTCCGGATCATGTCTCCTGAGGCTTCTGCGGATTCTGTGACCATTCTGTGAGCAACCGTGAAGGCAACCTTTCGGCCATATGGGTGGTCATGTACGTGCAAACCGAACGTACGGCCACTCCGCGCCCCCACCGCGACGGCCTTCCAGAAGAGGTCTTCATGAAGATTCGCCGCACACTGGTGGCCGCCGTAGCTACGGCCGCCATAGCCCCTGCCGCGCTGCTCGCCGCGCCCGCCGCCTTCGCCGACTCCGAGCCGTCGCCCGCCCCGTCGGCCACCGCGCCGGGCGACGAGCCGAGTGACGAGCCGTCGGTCCCGCCGTCGGACGAGCCGACGGCGGAGCCCACTGGCGGGCCGACCGATGAGCCGACGGACGAGCCCACCGACGAGCCGACCGATGAGCCCACGGACGAGCCCACCGACGAGCCGACCACCGGGCCCACGGACGAGCCCACGGGTGGGCCGTCCGACCCGGCGGAATGCGAGGAGGAGTCCGAGGAAGCCGCCGTCACCACCGAGCTGCGCGGGCTGCCCAGCAAGGTCGTGGCCGGTTCCGGCTGGGTGCCGTTCACCTTCCGCACCACCAACATCTCCGACAAGGCGATGAAGTCGGTGGACGCGTTCGTGACGGTGAACGCCATCAGCAAGGACAAGTTCGATGACGTCTCCAAGCTCCTCACCGTGCAGTCGTACGACGAGGACAGCCACAGCTGGAAGCCCGTCAGCGAGGAGGCGGGCTACTTCGGCTCGATCGGCGAGCTGAAGCCCGGTGAGTACGCCGACGCCAAGCTGCGGCTGAAGGTCGACGCCAAGACCCCCGGCAGCTACGGCTTCGGCTTCGCGATCGGCGCGTACCACAACGAGGACGACGTCTGCGGCTTCTCCGAGATCACGGAGTACGACTTCGACGTTCTGGTCGCGGGCAGCAAGCCGGGGCCGATCGACGACGCCAAGGGCAAGCCGGGGGACAAGGGCAACCGGCCTGCGCCGCAGGGTGGCGGCAAGGACCTGAGCGAGCTGCCGGTGTCCGGGAAGCTCGCCGAGACCGGGTCGTCGTCCGCGCTGCCGATGATCGGGCTCATCGGTGGGGTGGCCATGGCTGTCGGTGGCGGGGCCGTGTTCGTCGTGCGGCGGCGTCACTCGGCGTGAGCGTAGGCCGTAGGGTCACCCCCGGAGCGGGGTGGCCCTACGGGGTTTCGTCGTCGGGTGCGGGCCGGTGGGTGGGTTGTGCCCACCCGTCTCTCCCCCAGCTACCGCTGGGAGGTGCCCCCGGGGGAACGATTGCCCACAACTTGTAGGGCCGCGAAGGCCGTTTTGGGGACGGTTGGGGACTTCGGGGCTACCGGGGGCACCCTTGCGTACGGCTCTCCTGGGGCCGGGCGGGGGTCCTGCTCGCCTTTGTTGGGCCACAGCGACATCGCCCGTTCCGCCTGTGCCGTGATGGTCAGGGACGGGTTCACGCCCAGGTTGGCCGAGACGGCGGCGCCGTCCACCACGCAGATCCCCGGGTGTCCGTACAGCCGGTGGTACGGGTCGATCACGCCCTCCTCCGCCGACGCCCCGATCGGGCAGCCGCCCAGGAAGTGGGCGGTCAGCGGGGTGCCCATCAGCTCGCCGACGTTGCTGCCCGGGAAGCCGTTGATCGACTCGGCGAGGTGACGGGCCGCCGCCGCGCCCTCGGGGATGTGGTCCGGGTTGGGCGTGCCGTGGCCTTGGCGGGCGGTGAGCAGCCCCTTGCCCAGGCCCTTCGTCTTGCGGTACGTGGTCAGCGAGTTGTCGTGGGTCTGCATGACCAGGCCGATGATGGTGCGCTCGGACCAGCGCCGGTTGGACAGGGACCGCGCGGCGAGCGTCGGATGGCGGAGGTTGGCCGCGAGGAAGCGCAGCCAGCTCGGGCCGCGGCCCTCCGGGATCTGGAGGACGGACATCATGCCCATCGCGTTGGAGCCCTTGCCGTAGCGGACGGGCTCGATGTGGGTGTTCTCGTCCGGGTGGACGGACGAGGTGATCGCGACGCCACGGCTGAAGTCGGGCCGCTCCCCGCGCCGGGCGCGGTAGCGGCGGTCGGTGGTCTGGGCGCCGACCAGGGCCTCGGAGTTGGTGCGGGTGAGCATCCCGAGCCGGTCCGACAGCCGCGGCAGGAGGCCCCGGTCGCGCATGGTGTGCAGCAGGGTCTGGGTGCCGTACGTACCGGCGGCGAGGACGACGTACCGCGCGCGCAGCGTCTTCGGCTTGCCCTTGCGGCGGTTCGCGGTCGGGACGGCGGTGACGTGGTAGCCGCCGTCCGGGGCGTCGCACAGGGCGACCACGGTCGTCATGGGGTGGATGACGGCACCGGCCCGCTCGGCGAGGTGGAGGTAGTTCTCGTTGAGGGTGTTCTTGGCGCCGCGGCGGCAGCCGGTCATGCACTCCCCGCACTGGGTGCACGCCCGGCGGGCCGGGCCCGCGCCGCCGAAGTACGGATCCGGGACCGTCTCCCCCGGCGCGGCCTTCGCCGACCCGTCGGAGTCCTCGCCGTCGCCGAAGAAGACGCCGACGGGCGCCATGTGGAACGTGTCGCCCACGCCCATCTTCTCGGCGGCCGCCTTGAGATGGACGTCGGAGGGGGTCATGGTCCGGTTGAGGCGGGCGCCGAGCATCCGCCGCGCCTGGTCGTAGTACGGCTCCAGCTCCTCCTGCCAGTCGGTGATGCCGCCCCACTGCGGGTCCCGGAAGAACGGCTCGGGCGGGACGTACAGCGTGTTGGCGTAGTTGAGCGAACCGCCCCCGACCCCGGCGCCCGCCAGCACCATCACCTTGCCGAGGAGATGGATGCGCTGGATGCCGAAGAGGCCGAGGGCCGGTGCCCAGAGGTAGTTGCGGAGGTCCCAGGAGTTCTTGGGCAGGGTCTCGGGCGTGAAGCGGCGGCCCGCCTCCAGGACGCCGACCCGGTAGCCCTTCTCGGTCAGCCGGAGGGCCGAGACGGCTCCCCCGAACCCCGACCCGACGACGATGACGTCGTAGTCGTACACGTCGTCCTGAGTGTCATCGGCGTGCTCGTCCCCTGACACCGGGTACCTCCCGTTCGATGCGTACCGGTCAGCGCAGCCGCAGTGCCTTCATCGCGCGCAGGCTGCGGCTCATGAAGTCCGCGTACTTCTCGTCCGTCAGGCCGAAGGACGGGCCGAGCGGCATCAGCCGCTGCTGGGCGACCGTCTGCGCCTCGGTGTACTTGAGGATGCCCTCCGAGCCGTGGCGGCGGCCGAGACCGGAGTCGCCCATGCCGCCCATCGGGGACGCGACGCTGCCGTACGCGGCGGCGTACGCCTCGTTGACGTTGACGGTGCCCGCGCGCAGCCGGGCGGCGACCGCGCGGGCGCGCCGGCCGTCCTGGGACCAGACGCTGGCGTTCAGGCCGTACGGGGTGGCGTTGGCGAGGCCGACCGCCTCGTCCTCGTCGGAGAAGCGGTAGATGGACACCACCGGGCCGAAGGTCTCCTCGGTGCACACCGCCATCGGCGCCTCCACGCCGTCCAGGATCGTCGGTTCGTAGAAGTACGGGCCGATGTCCGGGCGGGGGCGGCCGCCCGCGACGACCGTGGCGCCCTTGGCGACGGCCTCTTCCACATGGCGGGTGACGGTTTCCAGCTGGCGGTCGGAGACGAGGGAGCCCATCTCGGCGCCGTAGGCGAGGGCCGAGCCGAGCCGCATGGCCTTCGTACGGGCCGCGAACCGCTCGATGAAGTCCTCCGCGACCGACTCGTGGACGTACAGCCGCTCGATGGAGATGCACAGCTGCCCCGCGGAGGCGAAGCACGCGCGGACCGCGCCCTCGGCCGCCCGGTCGAGGTCGGCGTCGCGCAGCACCAGCATGGCGTTCTTGCCGCCGAGTTCGAGCGAGCAGCCCACCAGGCGGGCGGCGGCGGCCTGGGCCACGCCGCGGCCGGTGCGGGTGGAGCCGGTGAACGAGACGTAGTCGGCGTGCTCGACCACGGCCGGGCCGACCACCGGGCCGTCCCCGACCACGATCTGCCACACCCCGGGAGGCATTCCGGCCTCCAGCATCAGTTCGCGCGCCCACAGGGCGGTCAGCACGGTCTCCGTGTCCGGCTTCATGACGACCGCGTTGCCCGCGACGAAGGCGGGTATCGCGTCCCCGACCGACAGCTCCAGCGGGTAGTTCCACGGCACGATCTGGCCGACGACGCCGCGCGGCTGGCGCAGCTCGGTGACCTTGGTGAGCGTGGGGACGACGCCCACGTGGGACTTGGGGCGCAGATAGCTGTGCGCCTTGCGGCCGTAGTGGCGGGCGGCCAGGACGACGCCCTGGATCTCCTCGTGGGCGTGCAGCCGGGTCTTGCCGGTCTCCAGCTGGATGAGGTCCAGGACCTCCGACTGGCGGCGCAGCAGCAGGTCGTGGAAGCGCAGGAAGATGGCGGCGCGGGTGCGCACCGGGGTGGCGGCCCAGGCGCGCTGGGCCTCGCGGGCCTGCTCGAAGGCGGTGGCGACGTCCTCGGGGGTGGACTCGGGCAGCCCGGAGGCCAGGACCTCCCCGGTGAACGGGGTGTGGTTGACGGTGCTGCCGCTGCCCACGATGCCCCGGGCGAGCCGGGCGACCAGCTCGGGGGTGACGACGTCGGCGGCGGTCCGGGTGCCCTGGGCGGCGACCGGGTTTCCGTCCGCGGGTGACGCTGTGGCCTGGTCCTGTGCGCTGTCCTGCGAGTCGGTCATGGGGGCGAGCGTAGGCCCCGGCCGGGGGATTTGGGTACCCGGCGGTAACTATTTGTGGGCGACGTTCAGATGCCCTCGATCTTCAGGTTCTTCACGACGTCCTCGTACAGCTCGTCCCCGGTCGCCCGGGCGTCGCCCCTGGCGGGCATCGTCACGGTCAGCTGCCAGGCGACGTGATCGTCGCTGACGTAGATGTGATCGCGGTTCAGATAGAGGATGCGGTTCTCGTCGCTGCTGGTGCCGGGCTCGTAGAAGGTGGTGTTCAGGTCCTTCGCCGGTCGGCCCTGCTGCCGCGTCGCCTTCGCCGTGCCGCTGCTCGCCTCGTCCATGGTCGAGAGGGCGCCGCTCTTGTAGTACGCGACGGTCTCCCCGGCCACGCCCGCGGCGTCCGTGATCTTCCGCTCCGGGTCGGAGACCAGCTTGGTGAGGGTGATGGTGTAGACGCCGCTGGGGTCGCCGAAGGTGACGCTCGGCGCGTTCTCGTCGCTGTCGTCCTGCACCCGCTTGTACGCGCTCGGCACCGCCAGCGAGGCGGCCACCACATCGCGCTCCTCGCGGACCGTCCAGCCGGACGGCAGGGGGCTCTCGCTCGCGAACGGCTGCGCGAAGACCAGCACGCACACGGACGCGATCACCACGAGGGCGGCGCCCAGACCGAACTGCGCCGTGCGGTTCTTGTGCAGGATCGGCGGTACGAAACGGCTGCCGCCCTGCACCGCGCCGCCCTGCGCCGCCGGGCCGCCGCCGTATCCGCCCGCCCCCGTCGTGAGGGGGACCGTCGGAAGCGGCTGCGGCACCGGCCGGACGACCGACTCCAGCGCCTCCCGCGTCTCGGCCGCCGACGGGCGCATGGCCGGGTCCTTGAGCAGCAGCCGCATGGTGATGGAGCCGAGCGCGTCCGGGCCCCGCGCGGGCCGCTGCGGTTCGGCCGACAGCACGGCCTGGAGGGTCGCGGGGGTGTGCGAACGGCGGAACGGGGACATGCCCTCGACCGCCGCGTAGAGCACGACGCCCAGCGACCACAGGTCCGACGCCGGACCCGGCCGCTGCCCCAGCACCCGCTCGGGCGAGATGAATTCGGGCGAGCCGACGAAGCCGCCGGTCTCCGTCAGCCCCTGCTCGCCCTCGACCTGGGCGATGCCGAAGTCGGTGAGGACCACCCGGTCGCCCCGGCCGAGCAACACGTTGTCCGGCTTGACGTCACGGTGCAGCACGCCCGCCGCGTGCGCGGCCGACAGCGCGCCCAGCACGGCGAGCCCGATCCGGGCCGCCTCGCGCGGGTCGAGCGTGCCCTCCGTCAGCCGGTCGGCCAGCGAATCGCCGTGCACCAGCTCCATGACGATCCAGGGGCGGCCGTCCTCGACCACCACGTCGTGGACGGTGACGACGGAGGGGTGGTCGATCCGGGCCGCGGCGCGCGCCTCGCGCTCCATCCGCTGATAGACGGTCTGCCGCTCGCGGTCCGGCAGATGGTCGGGCACGCGCGGCTCCTTGACCGCGACCTCGCGGTCCACGATCTGGTCGTGCGCCCTCCAGACGGTGCCCATGCCGCCGTGGCCGAGGCGCCCGAGGAGCCGGTAGCGGCCGCCGATGAGCCGCCCCGAGTCGGGGCCGTGGTGCGCGCCGTGAGCCGAGCGCGGGTCGCGCGGGTCGTACGGTGCGGCAGCGGGGCGCTGCCCGGAAGCCTGCGTGGGCTCGTACGCACCGGGCCCCGCCGCCTGTCGCGGCGGCGCGGGCGCGGGCGGCGCGGGCGCAGGCGGTGCCTGCTGCTGCGGCGGCCGCAGATCGTAGCTGCTGGGCTCGTTCGCCCGTCCCCCGTCGTTCGTCATGCGCAAATCATTACCCGGTCGGCAGTGAACACCGCCACCCGCCGATGGGCTGCGGAGACGGCTCGTGACAAAGCCGTTGCGACCGGGGTCAGCCCTGGGGGTGTCTTGTCGATCAGGCCGGATCAGCGAGCGGCGTCAGGGGGCACCTCCCAGCGGTAGCTGGGGGAGCGACGAGCGCGGGGCCGCGAGGTGCCGCCCGCCGCGGCAGCGGCTGATGTCACCG